>JABIYX010000120.1 GCA_018666575.1 Methanobacteriota archaeon
CCAAGAAGATGAGAGATTCATGATTCGACGAACTTCGACACGTCCGTCGATAACAACTGCACGGTCTTTGGCATTGTGGACTCCAAGGATTCCAACTTCTGGCTTGTTGATGATTGGTGTTGCGCCAAGTCCACCCATACGCCCGAGGCTTGTGATCGTAAATGTCGAACCTGAGAGGTCATCGACTCCAGCTTTTCCATCTCGTGTTGCTTGAGTGACTCGGCCCATTTCTGCAGCAGCGGACCAAATGTCCATTGCTTCAACATGCTTGACAACTGGAACGTATAATCCACGGTCGGTTTGAGTAGCGATTCCAAGATGGACTCCTTCATGTCGGGTTACAACTCCAGCCTCATCGTCGTAGAGAGCGTTGCATTCTGGGCGTTGACCAAGACCTTTGACCAAAGCCAACATGATGAAAGGAAGATATGTCAACTTAGGAGCACCCTCTGGGCGAGTTGCGTTGAGATGTTGTCGAAGTGCTTCTAACTCGGTTACATCGACTTCTTCAAAGTATGAGAAGTGAGCAATCGTTGAGTACGACGCCATCATTGAATCAGCAATCTTTCGTCGCAGACCAATGACCTTGATGTCTTCAGTTCCGTTCTTAGCAACACGAGCGCTTCCACCTACAGGCATCGATGAACTTGCACGACTTGCACCACCGCTGAGGTGGACATCCAGGTCGGCATGAGTGATTCTTCCTGCAGGCCCTGATCCTGCAACGTGGTACAAATCAACGCCAGCAGAGCGTGCACGTTGTCGAACAGCTGGGCTTGCCAATGGTTTTGTTCCAGGTGCACGTTCTACGGCAGGACCTGCTACTGAAACAGGAGCAGCCGCTGGTTGTGGTGCGGGTTCTGGAGCAGCAACAGGTTCAGGAGTCGGTTCCGGTTTGGATTCTACTTCTTCCTTTGCAGGTGCTTCATCGGATGCAGATGCGTTTCCATCTCCATCGACTTCGAATTCAATACAAACAACACCTACGGGTAGGATGTCTCCTGCTTCACCTATGATTGTGGTAACAGTTCCATCACATGGTGCTGGAATTTCGACGGTTGCTTTGTCGGTCATGACCGAGAGAATGGGATCGTCTTCTTTGACGGAGTCTCCTACTGAGACCATCCATTCCACAACTTCGCCTTCTACGACGCCTTCTCCGATATCTGGTAATTTGAATGCAAATGTTCCCATATTTATTCCACCTGTGTTTTCTTTATTGCATCAGCGATACGCTGAGGACTTGGCATGTAATCCCATTCCGTTGTATGCGGGAATGGCGTGTCCCATCCGGTGACACGTTGTATTGGTGCTTCTAGATGATAGAAACATCGCTCTTGAATCGATGCGCTCATTTCTGCGCCAAACCCACTTGTTTTTGGTGCTTCATGAACAATGACGCATCGTCCAGTTTTCTTGATTGAGTTGACAACAGTGTCTCTGTCCCAAGGGACGAGTGTCTGTAGGTCAATGAGCTCACAGTCAATACCTGAATCTTTGATTGCTTGTTCTGCGACATGGACCATTGTTCCATATGCAATAACAGTACATGCATTTCCTTCTTTGACGATACGTGCTTGTTCAAGAGGAACTGTGTAATGCCCTTCGGGAACATCTGCATCAGGATGACCTGTCCATGTTGGGACGTTATGCGGATCTCCATAGAATGGGCCTCGGTAACATCGTTTTGGTTCAAAGAAGATGACTGGATCATTGCATTCGATTGCAGATAGGAGCAACCCTTTAGCATTGTATGGGTTAGAGCAGTAGACGACTTTCAATCCAGGTGTGTGTGTGAATTGAGCTTCAGGAGATTGAGAGTGATGATGTCCACCCTTGATTCCTCCGCCAGCAGGTGTGCGGAATGTGAGCGGTGCGGTGAATTCTCCACCAGATCGATGTCGAACCTTTGCAATTTCATTGACAATTTGGTCATATGCTGGGAAGATGTAGTCTGCAAATTGGATTTCTGCTACTGGACGGAGACCATTGAGCCCCATGCCCATTGCAATAGCAGCGATTCCACCTTCTGCGAGAGGTGAATCAAAGACTCGATGTGCTCCATATTCTTTCTGAAGTCCTTCAGTTACTCGGAAAACTCCTCCGAAGAATCCTACGTCTTCGCCAAAGATGACCACGTTTGGGTCCTCTTGCATAGAAATCGACAGCGCCGAATTAAGCGATTTGATCATGTTCATGTCAGCCATCATCTCACTTCCCAAGTTCCTCTCTCTGTTCTTGGATATGCCAAGGAACGGTCTCATAGACTTCTGTGAAAATTGTTGAAGCAGGAGGGTATGGTCCAGAGGCAAGGTCTCCGAATTCGCATGCTTCTTTGTAAGCGGTCATGACATCATCGTCAATCTTCTGTGCAAGTGCTGAATGCTTCTCTTCATCCCAGACTCCAATTGAGACAAGATGATCTTTCAGTCTCTGTATTGGATCTCCTCCGGGCCAGCATGTTGCTTCGTCATTTGGACGATATGCAGATGGGTCATCGGAGGATGAATGTGCTCCAGCTCGGTAGGTGTAGATTTCGATATGCGTTGGGCCTAGGCCTGCTTCAGTTCGTTGTCTTGCCCACTGAGTGATGCTGTACAGTGCAAGGAAATCGTTTCCATCGACTCTAAACGACGGAATGTCGTAAGCAAGTCCTCGTTCAGCAAATGTCTTTCCACCAGTTGCTAGGTTTGCATGAGTCGAAATTGCCCATTGGTTGTTTACAACGTTGAGGATTACAGGTGGTTTGAATGTAGATGCGAAGTTGAGGGCATAGTGATAGTCGCCTTGAGCGGATGTTCCGTCTCCAAGCCAAGAGATGCAAACCTCGTCCTTTCCTTGGTATGCACTCGCCATGGCGACTCCAACCGCTTGTGAAAATTGAGTTCCAACAGGAGATGAAATTGAGATGAATCTACCTTCTTTGTAAGTGTAGTGAACAGGCATTTGTCGTCCACGAACGTTATCTTCGGTGTTGCCAATGCAATGGCAAATCATGCTTACCATGTCACGTCCACGTACGAATTGAGCACCCGGTTGTCGGTACGAAGGGAAAATCCAATCTTGCTCCTTCAGTGCCATTGTTTGCGCAATAGCAATTGCTTCTTCTCCAAATGAACGCATGTAAAATGAGAGTTTTCCAGTACGTTGCATTTTGATCATTCTGTCGTCGAAGATACGAAGACGCATCATGTATTCAAGACCTTCAATCATGGTGGCTTTGTCGAGATTAGGATTCCATTCTCCTTTTGCTTCACCGTTATCATCGAGAACTCGGACAAGTCCTCGTGCATGAGATGATGTGTCATCAGATGTGCATGAAGCAGGGTCTGGTCTGTTGAGGTCCTCTGGTTGCTCTTTGAATGAGCCTCCAAAATCAGCCTCTTCTCCAGGTCTGAAAGGTGGAGTTCCGATGGTGTAGGGCGCCGTTGTCGCCGTTCTTCTCTCCGTCATTGGTTCACCTCACCATGACTCGGGTTTAAGGGATGTTGGTGATTTGGTATGGGCTGGACTTTTACATAAGCTCCCGGCATTTCTTCTTGATTTGTTGCATCCAATGTCTTTCTCATCAGCAGTCCTGCTTTGTACGACGAACGGACGAGAGGTCCGCAAGCAACGCCTGAAAAGCCCATGCTAATTGCTGCTTCAGCCCATTCATCATATCGTTCAGGTTCAGGGAACCTATCGACTGCGAGGTGGTTCTTTGATGGAGCAAGATACTGGCCAATAGTGAGTAAATCGACATTTGCATCTCGAAGTAATTGCATGGCTTCGAGAACTTCTTCGTCAGTTTCACCAACACCAACCATGATCGATGATTTTGTAATCATGTCTGGGCGGAGTCGTTTTGCTTCCTTGAGAATCATAACTGATTGGTCAAACGATGCTCTCGGATCACGGACAATCGAATCCATACGAGGGACACATTCCACATTGTGAGCAAATACCTTCAGTGGGCTCGCATCAAGGAGGTGAGCTAAGTCGTTTACATCACCAGCAAGGTCTGAACAAAGAAGTTCAAGCGTCACTTCAGGAGAGGATTCCGCAACTGCGTCAAGACATTTTTTGTAATGATCTGCTCCAGAGTCTTCCAAATCATCTCTGTTGACAACAGTAATGACTGCGTGTCGCAAGTTCATCGAAGATACTGCTTCGGAAAGATGCTGTGGTTCCTCTTGGTCGAGCGGAGGTGGTGTTTTCCTTGTTCCCACTGCACAGAATCGGCATCCTCGGGTGCATTCTTTTCCTGCAATCATGAAGGTGGCATCCCCACTTGACCAACAATCGTGAATATTCGGGCACTTTGCTTCTTGGCAAACAGTATGGAGTTTGTTATCCTTCACTGCATCCATTGTTTCATTGAACATTTGCTGCTCTTTTCCTGAAGGGAGTCTTGTGCGAAACCAGTTTGGTAAACGGGGCCGAGGTGCTTTAGGCGACGCCATTTTTAGATTTTTAGCCATTACCTTGCACCCCCGTTGTCATGGCCACATGAACGAACATCAAAAAGGTGTGCAGAGTTGTTTTCAAGTGTTTTTAGAATACGAGCATTGATGAATGCGAGTTGATAACATGATTCATGGCGAACCAAACTGTACTCGTTACGGGCGGTGCTAAGCGAATCGGTAAAGCCATTGTGGAACATTTTTCACAGAATGGGTATTCAGTTCTGATTCATGTATCTTCATCCTTAGAAGAAGGAAATCAACTTGCAGAACAGCTACGCTCTTCCGGTGCTAAAGCCGATGTTATACAAGCTGATTTGACAGACGAAAGGGCAACAGAGGCGCTAGTCGAACTGGTAGAAAATCATCCATTCATCAAACAACGAGATGGACTTGATGTTCTTGTTCACAACGCCTCAAAATACAGCCAAATTCCATTAGAGGATCTTACCGTTGAAGACATGCGAATCATGAATAGACTGCATGTTGAATCACCGTTGCAATTGACGCAAGGGTTAGCCTTGTGCTTGTCTTCTATAGAAGGTAGTGTTGTTGCTTTGACCGATACTTCAGAAGGTCAGCATTGGGAGAAATTAACCCACTATACCGCAAGTAAAGCAGGATTGCGCCAACTTATGTTAGGTCTTGCAGGTGAACTTGCTCCTCGGGTACGAGTCAATTGCGTTGGCCCTGGAGCCATTCTCTCGGCAGACTGGGAGCAGGAGCATTTCGACAACGTATTGCAACGAGTGCCCTTGCGGCGTTCTGGAACTCCTGCAGACATCGCATCAGCCGTTTTCTTTCTAGCAAATGCATCATACATCACCGGTCAAGAGCTAAAAGTGGATGGTGGATGGACACTTTCTCCATAGGGAAGGATTTCATACATCCGTCTTCCCAGCGGAGTTATCGAGGTGGCTGAGGTGGTCAAAGGCGCCGGGCTTAAGATCCGGTCCCAGATGGGTTCGAGGGTTCAAATCCCTCCCTCGATACCATAGAACAAACCGTTGAATGATGATTGTTTGCACAAAACATGCAAAACCGTTTAACGCCTGTAGTTATCCCAGAGCATAAGGGATGACTTGTCTATGTCTTCGAAACGACTTATTTTCTTTGTACTTATCTCACTTCTTCTCGTAGGCGTCCCCCTCGAAAATGCTGAAAAACCCACCGTTTTTCAGACTGAAAACATCTCTTCTGTCGGTGAAAATTTAGAAGATTACGATTTGTATCTCGATTATGTTGATAAAAATAACGTAATTACGACCATGCAACCAGGGAATAATGAAGAAACAGCGAGCCTTTTCGGGAACGGAATTGAATTTCAATCCGATGAAATGACATCGGATTTAATCGTCAAGGGAAAGTCGAACTGTGAGGTAAAGGTAGTCGTTTATTTGAAATGGAGAGCAAGCCAAAATACTTCTACTGCTGAGGCAAGTTTCAAACTTTACTCGGGAAGCGAAGTGGTCAGACAAAGAACCATTGACTTGGGCGATCCCCAAGACGCTAGTCCTTTTGGGGGTGGTGGTTCATGGCAACCATATACCGTTTCTCTCGATGTTGGATGTGATGGTTTCACTGTTTCCAATGGCGATCGACTGAGCCTAGATATCGAAGCGACTGCATCATGCGAAGGTGGAGATCAAGGTGGCCTATTCGGCGGCACTTGTGAGGTCGAAATGGCATATGGCGGGACAGTTGGAAACGATTACTCACGAATAGAATTACGTGCTGATGCTTTGTCTGGTTCCAAAGTTAAGGTTCACTATCAAGGAGAAGGGTGGTCGGAAATAGAAGTTACTGAGTGGTCTCCTACACATCGTCTAGAGAAGCGTACAATGCAGTTCAGTGTTGATGTTAGAGACTCTTTCGGAAGAGCTGACATCGAAAAAGTTGAACTTATTCTTACCACTCCGAACGAGGCAAATACAGAGTTTGAAGAAGAATTTGAAGAAAATGAGTTGAAACTGGATAACAACGGGCTTGTTGGTAACTACACGCACATCTATGAATCAGGTATAACCCCTGGTCTCTATCCGTTAAAGATGGTCATTACCGACGTACAGGGCCACACAATCATTTACAATCATCCTCTCGGAATGACTTTCCTCGAGCATGACATTTACATGGATTTCCCGCAGAATCAGATTAATCGCCTTTTGGTGGCTCCGGGACAAACTTCTACCATTGAATTAATCCTCGAACATACAGGGGCGTTGACCTCTGACATAACCGTCGAACTCGAACTCCAGCAGTCACTGCCATCTGGATGGTCAGATCCTATCTGGTCAAATCCTGGAGGCTACACACTAAACGGGGGTGGCTCGTCTGTCCGCCCCGGACTTACAGTCGAAGTACCTAGTGACTTGAGCGGTATTGGTGAAAATTACCAAATTGTTGTCGAAGCTCGTGCCTATGTATCCAACGGCGCTGGCAGCACTGCCGAAGTAAGATTAATTTCACTCGAAATCGATGTGGAGAAAGTGAATCAATTTGGTGAGCCCAGTATAGAAGTATTCGAAGATGTAGAACAACAAATTCAGATTTATGATTCTGATCGTCTTGATTTCTACAATGAGAATCTGTCGCATTATGTCGACTATGATGAAGTCGGAGATTTCTATCTGAAGATCACAAACGTAGGATTTGACGACGACACGTACCGGCTCAGAATTCAAGAGATTCCAGTTGCATGGGGCGTTAAGTTTCTCATTAATGGCACAGGAACTGAACTTACAGAACAAGGAATTGATTCATTGACTCCCACTGTCGGCCAAGGTGAAATTCTTATGATTCGCGTTGAAGTATATCCTCCGATTGAACGTAGCGCAGTTGACATTGGACTGCTGAGGTTTACAGTAACTTCTGATGGCAGTACGGAAGAAACGCTTTCCACATCCGTTGGTTGGACCGTCCATCGAACGTTTGGAATACTTGCAGAGGTGATTTCTGATTCTGATGCAGGCTCTCTAGGCACTGTTGGGCCAGTATCCCCTGGTTCAACGGTCGTTTACAATGTTCGTGTCACCGATTCCTCTGAGGATGCTGGTACGACAAACTGGGTCATCAAGAATCCATCTGTAGTTCAAAGAAACATCGACGAAGACCCAAACTATGCAACCTGGACGTATGACATTACTGATGTTGAAGGGAATACTGCTCTCGTAGTCTCTCTTACCGGAGGTCAGTATGTTGACCTCAAAATCGAGATGACAGTGCGTCAACAAGTTGAAGCGGGATTACACACAATTTACATGCAAGTTGCAGAGGAAGGGGATAGTGAAGATGATCTTCGATATTTCGACTTACCCCTTACAGTAGATATCAGCAGTGAGGTTGAACCTGGCCGGCTTGCAGTTGAACAAAAGACTCAATCTACGCGTATCGCTGCTGGGGAATCCGTGGATGTTGAATATAGAATTGAAAATCAAAACAACGTCGAATTGAGCGTCATCATCACTGTTGATTCACCTGAGGGCTGGGATGCTTCTCTTGATGGTGGTAACGTCCTTGCCCTTTCTCTACCTGCGTTTTCTACGGAAGATTTCACACTTGAAATCACGGCACCTATGAACATTAAGAATGGCCAAATGGTTGACTTCCAGATGACTGTTGTGCCACTCGATGATGAAAATCCATATCCATGTAACGCTAACATCTGTTACACTCAAGAGCCAACCTTTTCGTTCAAGACAGAAAACCCCGGGATCATTAATGCGATTCTGAGTGAATTAGAAGATCCAGAACCAACAACAATGGTTATGTTCCTTTCGATTCTTGTGTTGCTTGGTTTCGGTATCTATCGACGTGGACAGAACAAAATGAAAGCCCAATTATATGCTTCAATGGTAGAGCCTTCGGAGGTTGTTGAAGAAGAGCCTGGATTCGACTGGGATGATCTCGAATCCTCTCCTTCAGCTGATGCTTCATCAGATGTAGAATTGGAACTTATTGAAGTTGAATCCGACGAAGAATCTCTTTGATTGTATGAACAACGTACCATTTCCCTTATGTGCTATAGGGACGACCATAGAACATGATTGATGCGGACCCGCTGAGTAAAAAAGCGCCAAGTTACGTAGGGATTGATCGTTCAAGAAGAAGGAATGTGGCGCAGTCACTCTTTCTTGTCACCTTAATGCTCTGCTCTACGTTTGCTGCAATTGATTTTGTTTCTGTTGATGTAAGTGCAGCGTCCGATTTGGACGGTGATGGGCTAACATATGGTCTAGAGTACCTGATTAACACAGCAGCGACTGACTGGGATTCTGACAACGATGGCCTTCCAGACGGTTGGGAATGGAAGTATGGTTTAGATCCGCTCTCTTCAACCGGTGGCGATGGCGCCGTTGGTGATCCAGATGGTGACGGCATGTCTAATCTGCAAGAATACTCCTACCTCCAACCATCGAGTTGGGACAATAGCGCAACACCTGGCGTCCTTGATAACGGTGTGTGGTGGAACGGAACGATTCCTGTCAACGACTGGAACGAAGAAGATGCGATGCAATTCAATCAACCAAAATGCGGTGACGCAGGAAGCGATGGGCAAGGGAACGTCATTCTGTGTGATGAAGACCCAGTAGGCAACATCTGTGCCAATAACTTCGACGATGATAAAGACGGTCAAGTCGATGGTGCTGATTCCGATAACGACGGGGACGCAGATTGTGCTTCTGATGACGATGACGGTGACGGCATCGCTGATGAAGATCCTAACGGATGGGACACTGATGGCGATGGAATGCCTGATGGATGGGAAGCAGCTAACGGATTGAATGCAACCAGTGCTTCAAACGCTGATGGTCCAAATGGAGATCCTGACAACGATGGTCTCATCAATCTCATGGAATATGTTAACCCTACATGGACAACCAATTGTGGCGGAGTTCCTTGTTTCCGACCTGGACCCGATGGAGTTCCTACAGAAACCGTTTCTCCGTGTGACCCCGTACAAGGCATCGGTCCTGGCGCATGTGCCACCTATACTGCGGAAGTCGATGGCATTACTTCTACGAACCCTCAAGATAGCGACACAGATAACGATGGACTCAATGATTCATATGAGGCACTCACACTCCTAACCGACCCGACAAGTTCGGATACCGATAGCGATGGGATTCCAGATGGAATCGAAGTTAACGGTGCTTACGGAAATCCTGCACAAGCTTCTGATCCTCGTGACAACAATACTGATGATGATGCCTTCGATGATGGTGATGAAGATGCGAATGGAAATGGAATCGTTGATGCTGGTGAAACAGATCCTACGCGCAGAGAGGACTCTGGGGATGAAGACAACGACGGTATCCAAAACTGGGAAGAGAACCTCTCCTGTACTGAATGGAATGTCGCCGATACTGATTTTGGAGGAATCAATGACGGTGATGAACGTAACGTCAGCCATGGAACCGATCCTTGCGATTCTCTCATCGATTTTTCAACGAGTTTCGTCTCCTACACCTCTGGTTCAAATCAACTGCAAGTCACTGACGGAAGTGGATTCAATCCAAATGGTGGAGTCGGATTCTACAATGTGTCTGGAACCTTCACATCATTCGCTTATCTAAGCGTAGTAAACAATGTCATGCAAGGGGTGTCGGTTGGTCCAGTAGGTACGCCAACGTCCGTTGATAACCGCAACGGTTCTTTCTGCCATACAGCAGCTAACAGCGATGGTACAATCAGTACAACTCGAACATACTGTGATGATGATTACACTGATTCAGATGGTGACGGTCTTGCCAACTGGCAAGAATTGCTTGGAACATTTGGCTGGTTCTCAAACCCAACGCTTGTTGATACTGACGGCGATGGTGTTGATGACTTCGATGAGGTGTTCGATAACACTGACCCGACTGAGCCTTGTTTCAACTTGCTTGACCCTGATGGCGATGGAATCAACTCTTACTTCGAAAATACCACTGGTTGCAATCTTGCATTCATCGGGATTACAAACGGTTCTACTGATACTTGGGTAACCGATTACCTCTCAGTAGATACAGATAACGGAGGTGTGGATGACCGGACTGAATACTTTGATAGCACCAATCCTGAAAATGATCCTTCTGATGATCTTCTTCCAGATGATTATGATAACGATGGTATTCCTGACGCTGTTGAAAACGTAACAGGTTCCGATTGGCGAAATCCCGACACCGATGGGGGAGGTATGCTCGATGGTGCTGAATGCCCACAACAATTCTGGTTCTTCAATTGCGTGGGTGCTCCATTCAACTTGTTTGATCCAACGGATGATATGCCTCAAAATGATGTTATCTTTTGGGCTAACAATACAACTGGATCTGTTGATGAGGGTCTTGCTAAGTACTGGAGAAAGTACACAAACGACATCCCTACAGGAAATTCATTCACACATGACAACTCAGTTCACCCAGCAACCGAAGTCGTGCCTCCGTTCACAAATTTGACCCATATGGCGAGTACGACCTTTGCCAACGATACCATCACGTGGCAAGTTACCTACAATTTCCCTATTGGTGAAGGCGCTTTACCACTACCTGCCTCGACGACGAACGTCTCTTTCTGGGCAGATTCTGCTGTAATCCTCACGCGTACCAATGATACACATCGCTACGAAGTTTCCGGTGGTTTCGTTGAGGAAATCATCGTTCAGCAGCCAGAATATTATTTCGATTGGGACGTACTAGCCAGCAACAGTATCGCAGGACAAGGCTTCCCGTATGAGATCGAATTGCCTGCATATTATACCGATTCTACTGATGCCCGCTCTGTTGTAATGAACATTACAAATGGAGTAATCACAGATTCATCTGCAGTTAATGCTTATGATAAGGCACTTGCTTTGGAAACCTTCCTGCGTGAAGGAAATAGTTCCACAGAATTCAAGCTCAATTTTGATGGCTCAGGTCTCGTTGATGGTGAAGATCTCTCGACCTATATGCTGGAAATAGCAAATGAAGGTACGTGCAGTGAATTCGCAACGACATTCGTAACCATGGCTCGGGTTATTGGTCTTCCAGCACGTCTTGTTAGTGGATTCAAAGGTGGAGACTGGAACGGTAACGGCTATGCCGTAGGTGCTCAACATTTGAGAACCTGGGCTGAAGTTCGATTACAACAATCGAGCTCCGCTGGCGGTCTTGATTTCGGATGGGTTCCTTTCGATCCATGTCCAGATCCTGCTGAACTCGATGTTCGAAATGTGACTTATTCCCCGGTTGATTTCGATCGTGATGGAAGCGATGGTAATATTACGATTACAGGCGATATCGGATTCCTGGAAAATCAAACTGCAATTGAAGAACTCTTAGTCAAGGGATACCTTGTACCTCTGGCTGATGCATTCGCAGGCGTGAGTGGACTGAATACTCCTGAGCGCCTCATCAACATTACAATGACTGATGAAAATGGCATCTTTACTTTGGACGGTCTGCCATTCGAAAGCATTCCTCCAGGCTTTGGAGCGATCATGCTTGAAGTTGAACAGAAAGGGTACATTTCTTCACAGACAATACTTACTCCAAACTCGACTGCAACAGGCCCGAGTAACTCATGGTGGATGAACATCTCAGATGATGCAACACTCAACCATACCTCGCCAAATGCAATTAATTCACCAATTGTTGGTGCAGGAGCAACTACCACGATTGAAGGATTCATTGGGTATGAACAACTACCGTTCACAGATGCTTCACTCGTTGTAAATTCAACCGTGTGGTTGTCGTATACTTCCTCAGTGGATGGCCCTCAAAACTTGACGACTACTGTAAGTCCATCAGGTACATGGGCGTTTGAAATGACTCTTGATGAACTTGAAACAAAGACAAACATTAGCGCAATATTGGGCTATGAGGGATGGGTGCAATCGATAACAGGACTTACTGCACCTACATTCCACTTGAGACCTGTCATGCAATCCATTACGTTGGATATCCGTGATGCTCCTAATTTAACCGCTACTCTTGAAGGACCAGGTACAAACTCAAGCCTACTCCTTCTCGACGATAACATCTGGGTCAACGGAACAGCACTGACAATCGGTGCCTCTCCAGTTGCAATGAGTGGTAATCTCTCGTTTTCAATGCGTGAGAATAACAGCGGTGGAGAATGGATTGAAATCTTCAACCAATCAGTGAACGGGGCATTCAACATTCAATTCTTGCTCAATTCCACAGACGTGAATGTCGCAGCAGGTCTACTCGAAACACGATTACGGTTCTATCCAGATCTATACGAATCCACAGATGATGCAAATCTAAGCGGAGTCGATCAATACTCCCTTGTTGGCATCTTGAATTTTGAAATTATCGCCACTCCGCAACTTCGTGGAGAACAAACGAATGTTCTGGTTCAAATCTCTGACCACATGGGTGTCGAAGTTGGATTAGCTGTGCTTGGGGATTATTCGTTCTACTTCAATGGAACATGGGTAAACACCACTAGTGACCCTGACTCATCATTGCTTACCCTTTCTTGGCCTCTTGATTCGACACTCAAGCCTAACGATTACGTCTTTGATGTTCAGTTCAATGGCTCTGAATTATACCAACCAGGTACGGATAATGGTTCGATCCGTGTGCAAGCAGAAATCGGTTGGAATGTAAGTGTCTTGCAAGATTGGACACATCTTGGAAATACCACGTATGTTGTTGGAGATCTCTTCGATGGTTTGTACACGAATGAAGCGGTGCTTGGAAATGATACGATTATATCCATGACGATGCTTGATTCTGAAGGATTCCCATTCGATCTTGCAAACGGTATGCTTGACAACGCTACAGGTAAATTCAATCTTACCGTTGTAATGCCTACGACCCTTCCATCAAACGGATATGAGGTTGTTATTGACTTTAATTTCGAAGCAATGGCACCTCCAGGCGGTGCATATTACCGAGTTGTTGATACATCGACTCCACCAAATCCTCCTGTGTTACCATCAGTAACTGTTGGTATAGAATCGGAATTCTTGGTTCAAGAGGAATTAGCGGTTGTGGAGTTCGTTTCAGGAGAGCCTGTTGTGTTCAATACGACTGTCTTTGATATTGCAGATAATTCCAATATTTCTGGTGTTACAGTCGATTACGTCTGGGATTATGGGAACACAAACCTTTCTCTCGGAACAGGTATCACTGATGCTGAAGGTAACGCAACCTTCACATGGAGTTCCTCTAGCGTTGCCCCTGGGCAATATACGCTCCAGATGCTCGTTCTAGACGACTTAACAGATCCGTTAGCAATAGGTAACAGTCGAAGAACTGGCAACAGTACCTTTGTCAACGTAACCGTTCAAGTCCCTACAGATATCCGTATCGATGTTCTCCCATCGACAATTACTGCTGGTGTCGACTTCAACATGCAAGGTCAAATTCTTGATGATGATGATCCATTGCGACCTCTCATCTCTGGTGTGCGTCTTGACGTATATTGGCAATCGAACCCAGAAGAACTTCTTCGAAGCGGAGTACCGACACTTTCCAATGGTAGTTTCAATCTCACAGTTCCGACGGATGTATCAAACAACGGGACAGTACGTGGTCCTCGAACACTCGTTGTCGAGGTCGTTGAAGACTCATCATTGTACTATCTTCCATCTGAAATTTCAAACCCAGTGTTTGTTTTCGGAGTGACTCAATTGGAAGGCCTCCAACCAAGCAATCCAGTCTTAGTGAATAGAGGTGAAACAGTTAATCTCAGCGCTACGTTAGTTGAATCGAGTTTTAACTTCCGGCCTATTGGTGCTTCAAGTGTTACAACACTCTTCCATGAGACATGGCTCCCTACAGTGACTACAGATGGTTCAGGTACTGCAAATACTTCATTCAGTATTCCGAATACTCACCCTCTAGGTCTCATCATTGTCAGTTACTTCTACAACGGAAGTACTGATTTGTTATCAACACAAGCCAATCTTTCAAGTGTAACAGTACGATCACTTACTTTCCTTGTCGTTGATCAAATCACCGATAATCCAGTAGCAGGGTCGAGTTTCAACGTCTCTGGACGTGTTGTTTCAGATAACGGCACAGGATTGATGAATCGTGATGGTTCTCGTCTAACTACCAACGTGTTGTTCACAATTGATGATCAGCCTGTCGGATTCTCTGTCAGCAACGGTTCGGTACAAGACGGTGGATGGTGGAATGCTACGCTTACACTCACCCCTGGATTTGAAGCAGGAACGCATGTTCTCGAAGCCTCGATTGTTCCGACTGTCAACTTCTATGTTGGTTCAGAAAATAATACTACATTCGACAGCCGTGGTTATTCAGTAATCACATTCCTTGAGCCATCTCTTGATGCACTCGGACAACCAACATTGAATGATCGCACGGAGCGTGGAACGCTCTTAGATGTCAGAATTCTACTTGAAGACAACACTGGAAACGCCATAGGTGGTCAACAGATCACATTCATGCTTCCAGCAACAGATCAAACTGATGAAGTATCAGTTACTGTAACGACTGCAACAAATGGATCTGCAAACGGTTCTCTCCTCGTTCCATTCAATGCGACAGTAGGATTCTCGGATGTGCAAGCTCAGTATCTTGGAATTTCAGGAACAACAGGACTACTTGGATACAATACTTCCACGCAATACGTGGTTTTGGCACAAACAAACATGTCCATACTTGAACATACAGAACAATTGACAGCAGGAGAAATCTTGTACGTCAATGGAACACTCCTCGATGATCTTGGATTGCCGTTGTATGTTGATGGAGTTGAATCTGTGGCGATTGTTCGTATGCTCGTGGATGGAGTACCTGTTGCAAGTGTTCAATCTGATGCACTTACAGGAGCATTCTCCTTTGTTTACACAGTTCCTGAATCAACTGCATCTGGTGGTCACATGGTGGAAGTTCAATTCACAGGTGGTCGCGATTGGGTTGACCCAATTGGAATTGGCGATTCAGTTGATCCTGAATTCTATATGCCAAGTAGTGATATGATTAATTTCAATGTGAGTGTGCCAACACAAATTTTGCTCATTACTGCCACTGGAACTGTCGATAGAGAAGATACAATGACTGTTCAGGGACGGCTTCTCGATGTTGTTGACAACCCATTGCTCGATCAGAGTATTGACATCTATCTCGGCGGAGTCTGGATGACCAATGTTTCAACCGATGAAACCGGTTTGTTTACTGCGGTAATTCCAGTGCCTGCTGATGCTACACTCGGACCAGTTGTTCTTGAGACACAATTCAACGGAACATCATTCTACCTTCCAAGTGACTCCAACGGTACGTGGACGATATACAGCAAAATTTTGGTTGATGTTTCAGTTCCAAGTCCACTCGCAGTTACGGATACCGTAACCATCACTGGTTCAGTACTTGATAATCAACTTGAACCAATTGCTGGCCATGTTGTTGAATTGAAGGTGGATGGATTTGTCCTGACTCAAGTGACAACGGGCTCAGATGGTACGTTTTCATACGATTGGACTGTTCAAGACTTCTTTAACTTCGGTGACAATTTGCTTGAAGCAGATGTCATCGCTCAAGGATACTACAGAGAAGGTTCTGCGAATCAATCCTTCTTCCTTTCACATCGCTCAGCAGTTACTGTTGAGTTTGTAGACGGAGTTGATGCAACACGAGGTGACTTCTGGTCCATCTCTGGTCGCTTGTTCGATATTGACACAGTAGACCAAGACGGTATTGCAAATCAAAATGTTCTTGTTTACCTCGATGGTGTTTTGATGACAACTGCAACAACAGACTCTGAGGGGACATATACCGCAACAGTTCTTGCAGGGATGGATTTGGCTCGTGGAAACGGTCACTCGATTGAAGTGGTCTTTGAAGGCACTCAAGAGCACCTCAGTGCGGCTTCGAACGGTACTGTGACTGTGTGGGCAGATATTCTGATCACAATCGATGCGACCTCAACTGAAACATCTGTTCGCTCGGACATTGCAAATCCAATCAGACTGACTGGAAGCATTTCAGAGGTCGGTGGAATTGGAGAAGTCTTCGAAGATGTCGTCATCTACATCGGTAACAGTTCAAACTGCATCAATGGTTTCGAAGCAGCGTTCTGCTTTGATGGTGTCACAGAAGAATGGAGCATTGGTAACTTCACACTTACAGCAACGACTCCAACCTCATTGCAACCAGGACCTCAGTACATCAGTGTCGATGTTCCTCGAGACACGGCTCTTTACATCAATGGTGCATCACGTGCTCACCCATTGTACGTCAAGGTCAATGCAGAGATCACTCCATCAATCGATACGATTGTCGAAAATGAAGATGAAAAGGTCAATGGAGATGTTTCAATTATTGCGATTGATACTTCAGAAGGTTTGTCAGGTATTGCAGTTGAATTCAATCTCAACTCTGAAAATGGTACACGATTAGCAGCCATGACTTCTCTGACAAATTCAGATGGTGTTGCAACCTTTGAATTCAACAACGATCCTCCGTATGGCGATGATGATATATTTGGAAAACTCAGTCTTGACATTGATATAACCGATCCGAGATTGTCTCAGCAGACACTTGACAACTTTGATTCTCAAACTTTTGCACCAGAGTATGAGTATGAGGAAGAGGCCGCAGGAATAAGCGTCTGGACGTATGTCGTCCTCTTGTTCTTGGCTGCGATTGTTGCTGCTGGTACTGTTATGTATCAAAGAAGAAAGGAAACAGAATTGATGTCCGAAATGGCTGAAGTTTTCGAATACACAGCAGAACTTCTAGCTGCTGGTGATTCAATACGAGAAGCAATTTTCAACTGCTATCAGAACCTATGTGCTTCTCTTCAGAGCAGAGGCCTTTTGCGCAGAGATTTCGAAACAGTTCGTGAATTCGAAGTCGCTATCCGTCAAGCAACTCCTGGTATCAGCGATGAGTCGCTACAAGCCCTCGATAACATGTTTGAGATGGCTCGATATGGTCGTGAAGAACTTGGTGCTCAACACCAACAATCCGCACAGGCTGCTCTCGACCGAATGATCTCTGAACTGAGTTACAAGAATGGTTGATTACCAGCGAAGGTGAAGTCTTCCGTTGACGAAGTGAACTCGCAATGTCTCAGCTTGCTCACTGTTAAGTGGAAGTATTCGCTCAAAAGGAGCATTGTCTTCTTGTTGAATGATGATTTTTACTTGGGTTTCAGTTCCAAGTTTTTGGATTTGTATTCCCAATTGTTCTGGTGCAACTCCAAGGAGGGGAATTGTCAGTCCATCTGGATTACTCATCCCATGCAATTCTTGCAAAACCCATTCTAAGCGTTGAGTAGGTTCAACCTCTGCAATGTGTGTTTCTGGAATCATTCCTGCTAGAACAAGGACATGCTTGTGCATAGATTGAACTTCATGCAGATGGGTTGCTGAGGATTGGAATTCGGTGTGAAGTTGTTCAGGAGTTGATGAGAAATCACTCGTTCCGATTTCTTCTACTTCCTCTTCAGATACGTCCAATGGTTTCCAGTCGCTCATGTTCTTCCCTCTCGCTTGTTTATGATGAACCTTCGTGTAGTCTTTGGACTCTTGAAAAGAATCGTCGAGCAAAGGATTTTGTGGTTTCAGGTTCGTTTGTTGCGTTCATCCTGACATCAGCAGGATAGCATTCGATGTAGGTTCTGTCATTATTTCTTTTATCGAGCAAAAGAATGAGCGCTCGATCTGCAATACTTCGGATTGGACGTCCCATCGCTTGGAGAATGGCATTAATGGCAGGTTGAGTTGAGGTATATCTCCAGGCATTGCCTCTGCCAAATCTCTCTTCAACATAACTTCTCAATGCCTTTTGATGAATCGAAGGTGGAGGGTTTGGGATGCCAATACAAGCCACAGCATCGAGAACCCCATTCTGATAATCAATACCTTCAGCCAATCGTCCTCCAAAGACTCCAGCGAGTAGAATTCTTCGTCCAGAAGCTTTTGCATTTTCAAGGACATCGAGTAATTGATCAACATCTTGCTTTGACCATGTTCTGTCCTCCATTCTCAATGTCACTCCTCGGAAGACTCCTTCACCAATGTATTCATTGAGCATCGAGTATGATGGGACGAATACTGCAACGTGACCAGGTGTACCATCGCATAATGCTTGGAGATGATTACGTATACGTTGTGTATTATCGAATGAACGATCCTTGTATCTCGTGGTAACGTCATTGGCGACCATAATTGGCCTTCGTTCTTTGGCAAAAGGAGATTCATAAGCTTGTTTTGTAGTCTTTTCTTTCCCAATTCCAAGTAAGTCCGCATACATCTTCGGAGGATACAGTGTACCAGACATCAGTATGCTTCCTGCACAATTTTGCAAAACAGGTCCACTTACTAATCCCGGGTCGAGAAGATGTGAGGTTATTCGTCCCTCTCTTCCCTTTGTATCATGAACAAAGACCAATGCAGTACTCATCCCAAATCGAAGGAGATCTTCGAGAAGATTTGCAATTCGATGTGCATCGATTTCGACATTCGGATTATCGTCCTCAGTTTCAAGTTTGATTTGGACGCCATTCAGAATATCTCTCAGCATCTTAAGTCGGTCAGTTTCTCCTGACGGAGACTCAACGGATTCTACAGGTGCTTGGCCCAGTTGTTGTTGTCCTGCTTTCCCTTCAGCCTCATCACATGCCATGAGAAACATTCGTTGCAATCGATTAAATTCGACTTTTCGTTCCTCAAACTCAGCAGGTTCATTCAAGATTTCTCGGAAGAAATCACCCATTCGTGAACGCAATTTCTTCATGACTTCAAGCGCCCATGCTGCCATTCGAGCATTTAGTTCAGCAACATCTCCGCCCATTCGTGCTGAAGTTTCAGCCAATGATTCAGCATATTCTTCCAACTCAAAGGTTGCGTTCCGTACAACTGTTGGTGTGAATCGTCGCTGCATTCCCATGCGAATTCGATCTGGAAGATTATGCGCTTCATCGACAATGACGATGATGTTTGCGAGGTCCAATTCCATCGCCTTAAGGGATGCTTCCCTTACTGCATCAACGAAAAGATGATTGTAATCTCCCACGAAAACATCGGTTGATGAAACAGCTTCTCTCGCAGCCTTCCATGGACAAGTGAGTGTAGGTACCCCATGCTCAGTATGCGTCTTTGCCATCTGGACGAGTTCATCTACATGGAGGGGGTCGGATAGAATTCTATGCCTCAAACCAGGTGCTGGCGTCGTAAATGGTTTGCAGGATCTCTCTGAACGGGCTTGACTGCATAAAAGGGAAAACAAAGCATGACCTTCGTTGGCAAACGGTTGGACGCACATGCTGGATTGTCCTACCATGTCAACAAGGCGTACCTTGTCTTCTCGAGGACGTCGTGCATTGATTCTGCGGACAGTATCGACAACAATTTTGTGTTGACTTTGTCGTGATGTAAGGAAGAAAATTGTTCGTGGGCCGTCGCTTGTTCTCGCCGCTTCGATGGCTGCAGCCAAAGCCGCTGCAGTTTTACCAATACCTGTAGGTGCTGCGGCGAGATGATGGCCTCTTCGCTTGAGTGCACTAAGACAATCTCCGATCATCTCAAGTTGACCTGGCCTTGCCTTTTCATGAGCAAGGTAAGGGATGTCACCTCCTTGTACTGGGTTCTCCGCCTCACTCATAATGTTAGAACAATGACGACCCCTCTAAAGGATTCGGTCGAAAGCCTTCGCTAATTGAAATCAGTTGTGTCGCAGAGTGGGGTCTACGACACGTGTGGGGATCCTGCCGTCAAGAGACTGGCGTGGAATCGTTGTCCCCCCGGCCGTCATCCGGGAGGTTGTGGGGGTCGTGGTGTTGGGGTCCACGGAGGCCGATTTGTGCAAGACGGGCACGTACACGTAAGTTAGCTAGGCCATGCAAGTTCAGCCGACCTTGCACGTCCTTGAAGGAGGCATTCGGAAGCGTGTTATCTTCGTCGTGCCAAATCATCCCATCCCCTCTCTGCTCTCACCGCTTTTTACTGGTGGTATTCCTTACGTTTCATGGTCGCATCTCTTGATTGATCAACGACCTCTTGGAGTTTCATTTGTTCTGTCTCGGCTTCCATCAACTTCTGCTTGACATACAGATGCATGCCTTCTGAGGCAGCCTGTTCATGCGATGTGCCATAGAGTTCGTACAATGCAGCCAAGTTTAGCTCCATCATGCGACCTATTGGGATTCGAACGCTCTTCATTCCTGGCAATTGCGCTTGGCCATGAAGTAACTGTTGGATTGCAAGGCGAATAACATCGGAGCGGTTGTTCAAACCAGCGTCTCCGACGAGCATGTCCAAACCTTGCATTGTATCTGCATCAAGTCGAATTGATGTCAATGTGCTTTGGTTGCTCATTTCTTGCCCTCCTATCTAATCGGAGTAGAACATAGCATATAAAGTATTACATTTGTCATACATATTGTAATACAGAGTATTTCAGTAGATAGTTTCTAATCCCTGCTGCCCTGTCCTGCGTTTATGCTGGAAGACAGTCCTGGAAACCGCCTTTATCTTCGCTTAGTCGAAACTGCTCTTGAAGATTCAATCGTTACTGATGATGAAGCCTCGATTCTTCGAGTCCTGTCACATGCACTCGGCGTGCAACCAAGTGACACTGCATTCTGTATTTCAATTGCGAAAGGCGATGAGCGTTCTCCTTTTGAGAGCGATGAATCTTTGCTGGAAATGCCTATGGGGAGTGTTTCGACATACCAATCTGCCCTCATTGCCGCCTTAGATGATGAAGTAATCACCGAGGACGAGTGGGCCTTGCTCGACCATTTGAGGCAATTGCTCGGGATTCAACCCGATCAACATGGTATGATTGAGGAAGCAATCCACGCTATGTCCGAAGTCGACGAGCAAGGTCGTAAAAGACTTGAACGACTTGAGCGATTTATGACCGTTTGTCCATTCGCTTGATGCTTAAGAAAACGGGTTCTTGGCTACTCGACCAATGACAACCATTAGAAACAGTTTGAGGGTCGAGCAGGCTAAGGTGGAATCATTCCATGCAAATTGTAAAAGAAATATACGATGCAGTTGTCGCCCGAGATCCTGAACAAGCCGAATTCCATCAAGCAGTATGGGAAGTGTTGGAAAGCTTAGGTCCAGCTTTAGAACGCCACCCAGAATACGTGGATATTGTAAAGAGAATCGTTGAGCCAGAACGCTTGATTCATTTCAGAGTTCCTTGGGTTGATGACGCAGGTAATGAACATGTAAACCGCGGTTTTAGAATCCAGTTCAACGGTGCGATTGGGCCATTTAAGGGCGGACTTCGATTCCATCCATCAGTCAATGCATCAATTCTCAAGTTCCTTGCCTTTGAGCAGATCTTCAAGAACAGCCTAACTGGCCTTCCAATGGGTGGCGGAAAAGGTGGTTCTGACTTCAATCCTAAAGGACGAACAGATGCAGAAGTTATGCGCTTCTGTCAATCGTTCATGATGGAACTCTGGAGACACATTGGACAAGATTGTGACGTTCCTGCAGGTGACATCGGTGTTGGAGGTCGAGAAATCGGCTACATGTACGGAATGTACCGCAAACTTCGAAATGAATTCCAAGCAGGAGTTCTCACTGGAAAAGGACGCACATACGGTGGGTCGCTGATTCGACCAGAAGCTACTGGATACGGTCTTGTTTACTTCGCTCGTGAAATGCTTGCTGCTGCAGGCAAGTCCTTCGAAGGGGCATTGGTTGCGATTTCAGGTTCTGGAAACGTTGCTCAATTCGCTTGTGAAAAGGTCCTCGACCTTGGTGGCAAGCCAGTTACAATGTCTGACTCGAGCGGATGGATTCATGATCCATCAGGCATCGATCGTGAGAAGTTGGCTTGGATTATGGATCTTAAGAACAACCGAAGAGGACGTATCTCAGAATATGCATCCCACTTTGATACTGCAACATTCACAGCATCTGCTCCTGAACCAACACCAAACGGCCTATGGGGCGTTGATGTTGACGTTGCACTTCCTTGTGCTACACAGAATGAATTGAATGGACCTGAGGCAGAAATGCTTGTTGCAAACAATGTTATTGCTGTTGCAGAAGGTGCAAACATGCCATGTACTCCAGAAGCAGTTGAAGTCTTCCAGAAGCACGGAATCCTCTTCGCACCTGGTAAGGCATCAAACGCTGGTGGTGTTGCCACCTCTGGCCTTGAAATGAGTCAAAACAGTCTGCGTCTCTCTTGGACACGTGAAGAAGTTGATGCTCGTCTCGATGCGATCATGGTTGGAATCCACAAGAATGCTTACGATACTGCAAAGGAATATGGCCGCGACGGCGATTATGTCTTTGGAGCAAATGTAGCAGGTTTCCTCAAGATTGCTGAAGCTATGCTTGCACAAGGTGTTGTTTGAACAAGCATTCACTCTTTGCTGAATTTCTGTTTTTGATTATATGGGCGCTTAGCCTTTCTCAATACTTGATTCAATAATCAAGTAATCGATTCACCAACAGCGAATGTATTGACACGGAATTCTTGTGTAAGGTGGCCGCCGTTTGGCAAGTAAATCGAGTAATATGCAGATATCCCATTGTCAAATATATATTTCGGGCCACAGTTAGTTCCTGCGCCATTCCCAATACCGACTCCTCCATCTGCAATGACAAAGTATCGTTTTCCAGAAACAAGCGTGTCAGGTAAATCGATGCCTCCCCCAACTTCCCATATTGTAACTTGATCGGGTGCTGAGCTAACTGGGTCGCCCAAGAAACCCATTCTTCGGAACATGTTCCCGTTTAATTCACACCATAACACCCATGCGATTTCATCAGTAATTACCTCCTCGCCTAAGCTCTGAAATTCAATCATGAGGAGATAATCATCGTATGCATCATCTACCCAACCTCCAACGAAAACAACCTGTGTATGGGCTTCATTGGTTGCAACTGATATGGTTTTTTGAGAGGTTTGGGTAATCGCCTCAAGTTGTTGAATCATTACATATGCGGAGGATGTTATTGCAAGTAAAGAACCGATGAATACGATCATAGCCCCTAATCCAACTTGGGCAAGTACATCACGGTCTTCTCTCATTAAATCAACTCATTAAATCATAGCCTGCACCGACGCCTGCAGGTAGGTGGAAATCGAGTTCAGTTGTTCTTCCATTTTCCACAGCAATCACAAATGTCGAAGACATGTCTTCGACAAGATCACAATCCCCTTCCCCATTTGGTTCAGAGAGTTCAATAATAATGTGATAATAAGTTGTTGGGTTGAACTCGTCAAGTGCAGCATCATCATTACCATTTGAAATCAATTCTGTGGCAGAATCAAAATCTCCGCTTGAATAAACCAAGGTGTGGGCAGTACCTGTTCGAGGTGGGGTTGCTGTATCGTTAATATCGCACAGCATCGCCCATTTCACGTTTGTATCAGGTATGCTATTACTTGCGTAAGGGAATTTGAACATCAAGTAGAGGCGATCATTTGTATTTCCTGTTGAATCAAATTCTTCGATTTCAAAAGCGAGAACTACGGGGACTGAGTTGATTGTTTCAGACTGTTGGACACTTTGACCCCGTGATTCCATAAACGCTTTCTCGACCATCATTAATGAGAGCCCTGCTATAATTGCTGAAAACAGAAGAATCATGATCATTGTAACCATGGCACTGAGAGCAAACTCCGCCCTATCATTTAGATAAAGACTCTCCTCCATGTATAAACACATGAGAGCCTAACCTAAATGGTTGTGCACAATTGGTTGCGGACACATCTATTGTTGGTACTCAATCCATTGTTCAGACTGGGCATCGTAATAGTAGAGCGTACCTTCAGAATTTTTTGACCATTTAACGCCGTTTTCTTCCCATTCTTGATTCTGAGTTGTTTCTTGGAGGAGTTGAGTTTCTTCTTGTCCTTGTTGGGCAACGTGTTGAGTGAATGGACTCACCTTCTCAACCATCGCTGCACTTTTCTTCATCATGCCAAGACCCGCAAGAATACCGAGGACAAGTACTGCTACTGCAGTCCAAATCCACATTCCAGTTCCTTCATCTTCAACTTCAGCCTTGGTTCGTGTTGCATCACCAGGGTAAGCATCTATTCGATCAGGAGTTCCATCGCCATCGCTATCCTTGGATTCGAGAGCATCGAGAGGGAAATCATCTTCGAGGTCGTTTACGCCATCATTATCTGAATCAAGTTGTTCTAGAGCACATCCATCATCATCAGAGATACTTGTTGAATTTGTGTTTGGACAGTCATCATCTTTGTCAGTTACTCCATCAAGGTCAGTATCGCGTTGAGCTGCAGTACAACCATCAACATCGAGCGATGGGTTGACTTCGGTCATTGGACAGAGGTCATCTGCATTGTTCACCGTATCCATGTCATCATCGAGTTGTGAAGCAGAACATCCCTCGGTATTTGGCATTTCACCGACAGGAGTTGCTGGGCAAACGTCAATATTGTTAGCGATTTGATCTTGGTCATCATCGAGTTGGCTGTCGGAACAGCCATCCACATCAATGACACTGATTGGTTCTGTACCAGGGCAAAGATCGACATCGTTCTTGACACCATCTCCATCATCATCTTTCTGATAATCCGCACATCCATCAACGTCGACTGATGTTCCTGCAGTGGTTGCACCACATAGGTCGAGATTATCGAAGACACCATCGTTGTCATGATCACGTTGTTCGGATGAACAGCCATAACCATCTACAGGACTTCCTGCAGGCGTTGATGGGCATTGGTCGTTGTCATTACTCAAGCCATCATTGTCAGTGTCAATCTGAGACTCTGCACAACCAGCTGAATCAACAGTAGCACCAAGTGGTGTTGATGGGCATGCGTCGTATGCGTCTTTTACAGCGTCTAAGTCTCCATCAAGTTCAGTATCAGAGCAACCATTCGTATTGACCGCTTCACCAGCAGGTGTTGATGGGCAAGCATCGTTTGAATTTGGTACACCGTCACCGTCATCATCGATTTCAGTATCTGAACAACCCGTTGAATCTACAACCTGTCCAGCAGGGGTGTTTGGGCATAGGTCTGGAGAGTTGCCGTTTGCATTGTCACCGTATCCATCACCATCTTGGTCTGCCCATTGCGTAGGGTCAGCAGGGAATGCATCAGCATCGTTCCCACCTTGATTATCACCAAATCCATCACCATCTTGGTCGTCCCATTGTGTCGAGTCTGCAGGGAAAGCATCTGGATCAGTTCCAGCCTGGTTATCTCCAAATCCATCACTGTCTTGATCAGCCCATTGTGTTGAATCGGCAGGGAATGCATCTCCATTTGTACCAGTTGGATTGTCTCCGTATCCATCACCATCAGTGTCAGCCCATTGGGTTGCATCTGTTGGAAATGCGTCAGGATTCGTGCCACTTGGGTTGTCACCGTATCCATCACCATCTTGGTCAGCCCATTGTGTGGAATCAGTAGGGAACTGGTCTCCGTTTGTACCAGTAGAATTATCTCCGTATCCATCACCATCAGTGTCAGCCCATTGTGTGGCATCGCTTGGCCAAAGGTCAGGATTATTTCCGTTTGGATTATCTCCATAGCCATCTCCATCAGAATCACTCCATTGTGTTGAGTCTGTTGGGAACGCATCGCCGTATGTGCCGCTTAGATTGTCTCCATAGCCATCTCCATCTTGGTCAGCCCATTGGGTGCCATCACTCGGGAATGCATCGGACATGTTTCCAGTTGGGTTGTCTCCATATCCGTCGCCATCTTGATCAGCCCATTGCGAACCATCGGACGGGAAGGCATCGACGTTGTCATTGTAGCCATCGTTGTCAGTATCGACTTGGCTTGATGCACATCCATCAAGATCGACAAGTGATCCAGTTGGTGTGTTTGGGCATAGGTCGTCCTCATTGGCAACACTGTCACCATCGTCATCGAAGACGAGGTTGAAACAGCTCGTATCACCGATGCGTTGTGTCCCATCTGATTCATACAGTTCGGCAAGAGCACAGTAAGTTCCAGATGCGGTTGGAGTAGAGTAATTCCATGTTCCAAGGCTCATTGCTTGGTATGTAGCAGTGACGGAGGTAAGTGAGGATTGAGCAATTGTTGCATTTCCAGAATCCAATATCTTAATATTAAAATCATAAGAATCGCCTACAACGAGGTCCTGGCCTCGAATTGTAACATCATTTGTTGTTGAAGTAACGCTTGACGAAACACTGCTGATGACTATCGATGGGAGTTGGGGGATAAAATCATCATCGCCGATTCCTGTCAAATTCTCGTCTGTATCAATGTTCACTTGAGTTCCATTAACGCTAAGAATTCCGAGCAATACGTGAACGCTTGTTGTCGTAGGTCCAGCCCAGGTGATGTTGTAAGAGCGGTTATCTGTAGTGCTTGTGAAGGTGTCAGTACTCTCATCGATGATCGAAACATTGAGTGCCGATTCCAAACTATTGCTAACAAGATAGTCATTGAAGAAGATATCCTCATCGAAGACAAGCCAACGCATATCATACGTCGTTGTCGTTGAAAGATTTGTCAGTTCGATCAAACCAGTTGTGGATGAAGTGACTTCAACTTCAATCATATCAATTTCATAGGTGTCGAAGTCATCATCAAGGAAATTGCCTGATGCATCGTAAAGAATCGTTTCGATATCGACCTCAGACTCGTTCATTTCTGGTAAGAAGGAGACATTGTACTCGTATGTAGATGAAGTTGTGTTGAAACTGCCTTGTGCTAAAGTTGTTGAAATCGTTGTATTACCAATCATGTATTGATTCATCACAGTGGTGTAGTTGTACATGGTATTAGCAGTCAATCCAGAATAGGAAACCGTTGCGTTCGTTTCATTGATAATGACTACATCCGCAAGTTCGAAACTTTGACCGCCTCCTGGATTATCTGTTTCAATAGTAATGTCGTAGGTGTTTAGGTTTGCAGTTCCACCGAATGGTTGGAACAGATAGACATCAACGTATGTCGTGATGTTTTGAGTTGCTAGGACAGATAATTGCTCGTTATCTGTTGTTGAGGTACCTGAAGCTAGGAATGACCCATTGATATCATCCCATCCAACATCGATGTCTTCAATTGCATCAGAGAATGTAACATTGACGAAGTATCTGACACCAGTAATCATTTGAATTTCGAAATAATCGACATCAGTCGTCGTGTGAAGAGAGAGGTCAGTACAGTCGAGTGGAAGCATACTTGCTTGAGTTGCGCTTGTTTGAACATCGTTTGATTCAAGGATATCTGCTTGAATTACCCCCGCTGCTGATGTACCATTTCCTACACAAGAGGTGGTTGGAGGTGGTGGATTCCCGCCTCCACCTGTTGAATTTGATGACCATCCAGTCCATGTGCCTGATGTTGTACTTCCCGTATCGCCAGCGTTACCTGCTGATCCGCCCACTCCAGTTCCCCAAGGTGCGCCTGCAAGGCCTGCGCTTCCTGCGACAGCGGAGACAGTTGCAGCAGTTGAGATGGAGAGGTTTGCAGCACTGTTCGCTCGTAGATCGATTGAACCGCCTGAGCCACCGCCGCCACCGTTTCCACCATCATACATGCCGATACAAACACCAACGCAGTCTCCGTCAGCACCGTCGCCTCCGTTTCCTCCATCGGCTTCGACGATTGCTGTTGAGTTGAGAGTAAGTTCATTCGACTTCATAATAATGCTGCCGCCAGAACCGCCACCAGCACCAGGTCCTCCGTTTCCAGAGCCGTTGTTGTATCGGTAACCTTGTTCTCCATCTTCACCAATTGCAGTAACTGTTCCATCAATGTTGATGACATCAGCATAGACGATAATTCGACCGCCACCATTTCCTCCAAAAGAAACGAGATTTCCGTTTGAATCAAAGACATCTCCGCCGTTTGACCCAGTTTCATTGCCAACCCCGTACGAGGAGCCGCCGTTTGTTTGCCCTGTGGATAGACCGCCACCATCGCCACCACTTCCGTAGTGACCGGCGCCACCTGCTCCTTCACCTCTGAAGTTTGCAGGGAGATTCACAGATGTTCCAACACCTTGGGTATTGACTGGACTGTCGTAAGCAATGATTGCACCACCTGATGCAATTGTGAGCGTGTTGACTGTAAGGATCAAGTCTCCAGTTGCAACAATTGAACCACACGGGGAAACAATTCCACAGCCGATGTAAACGTCATCATAAGAGTGGCTTCCGTTGAGATACACGGTGTTAAGCACTGATAAATTGTTTGAACCTACGCCTGGAGGGCTTGCCTTCGCACTTGAACTTGCACTGATTAATGGTGATGCAAGTGAAATCGACATCGTTGCTAACATTAGCGTGATGAGGACTGTTGCGATTCTACGAGGAGACTCTTCTCGGTGGTTGGACATAAACGTAGGTGAAACTCATGGCTTATGAGCATCTCGGCTTCAAGCCACTTAGATGGCTGTCGGAGCAACGTGTCCGTCTTTTTTGTCATCGGGCTTTCGAACACGTGACCAAACACCACTCATGAGTTCGTCATGGTGGTCTCCACAATAATGGAATCTACGATATGCTTCTCGGAATGAGTATGCTTTTTTCCCTGTTGCAACGAGGTAACCTTCAGGGGAAAGTCGTGATACAATTATTCCAATTGCACTGCATCCTGTGTAGTCACAAGCAGGTTCTTCGGTCATACTTCCACCTATCCTTCATTCCTATTGAACTGTTGCTTTTGTTTAAGCTTCTTCATCCGTTTCATCGGGTTCGATGACCACCAAGGGGACATTGGCTTCAATGGCCTGTCCCTCTTCACATGATACTGAAATAACAGTGCCACTTATTGGTGCTTGAATTTCATTTTGCATTTTCATCGCTTCAAGGATGAGAATAACTTGTCCTTCTTCGACAACATCTCCAAGAGAAACTTCTACAGTCACAACCTTGCCGGGAATGTTTGCGGAAACAGTTCCACTTTTCTTCTTCTTTGATCCACCGCTTCTTCGAGCGCGCGGAGCGGCTTGTGCATTCGGAACTTCAATGTTGAAGGTCTTTCCTTCAACGACAGCGTCCCATGAACCATCCTCTTTTGCTGTAAGTTCAACTTCGAATTCAACACCGTCAACTTTCACTGTTCTTTTTTCAGTCATATGTTCATCTCCATGGGCTGCGACTACTCCGTTGAGCCATAAGGGAGGATTTCCCCATGACGATTCTGCGATGGTCTTGTGACCATGCTTCACCAGATTTCCGTCCTCTCTCAGATGGGTCATCCGAACCAGCATCAACCATGCTTAGGACTGCTGCGATAGCCGCCATTCGTAATGTTTGATCGTCTGTCATGACAACACCTCAAAGTGGAATATTACCGTGCTTCTTAGCAGGTCGGATTTCTTCTTTATCTAAGAGCATCAATAATGCTCTCGAGAGTTTAGAACGGGTTTCACTTGGTTCGATGACATCATCGATGTATCCCATTGCAGCAGCCTTGTACGGATTGGCAAAGGTATCGGTAAAGTCGGACACAAGTCGCTCTCGCTCTTGTTCTTGATTTCGTGCTTGCTTGAGTCTTCTACGATGGATGATTTCGACTGCTCCGTCAGCACCCATGACTGCTAATTCTGCACCAGGCCATGCGACGTTGTAATCTCCACGGATGTGCTTCGAGGACATGACGTCATACGCTCCTCCGTATGCCTTTCGAAGAATGACTGTTAATTTAGGGACAGTTGCTTCAGCATATGCGTAGAGTAACTTCGCGCCGTGTCGAATAATTCCACCCCATTCTTGATTGGTTCCAGGCAGGAATCCAGGCACGTCTTCAAGCGTTACCAATGGAATGTTGAACGCATCACAGAATCGTACAAATCGTGCTGCCTTATCGCTTGCATCGATGTCGAGGCATCCTGCGAGAACCTTTGGTTGATTTGCAACAACGCCAACAGTATGTCCTGCGAGATGTCCAAATCCACAGACGATGTTCATTGCATAATCAGCTTGAACTTCTAGGAAACCGCCATCATCGAGGACTTCTCGAATAACATCGGTGACATCGTAAGGCTTGTTTGAATCTTCAGGAATGATTTCACTCAATCCATCACAGACTCTGTATGGGTCATCTGAGGTCTTTCGCACAGGTGCTCGGGACATGTTGTTTGAAGGGAACATATCGCAAAGATCTCGAGCAAGTTGAATCGCTGAATCATCACTGTCTGCTGTGAAGTGAGATACTCCTGACTTCGATGCATGCGTCATTGCCCCTCCTAAATCTTCGAAAGAAACGACTTCGTTCGTGACTGTCTTGATGACTTCTGGTCCTGTGATGAACATGTGTGCAGTTTTGTCAACCATGATGACGAAGTCAGTGATTGCAGGGCTGTAAACAGCACCGCCTGCACATGGACCCATGATGACGCTGATTTGAGGGACAACGCCTGAAGCTCGTACATTTCTAAAGAAAATTTCAGCATAGGAGCCTAATGAGGCAACGCCTTCTTGGATACGAGCTCCACCAGAATCATTCAGGCCAATGACAGGACGTCCTGTTTTGAGAGCCATGTCAAGAACTTTGCAGATTTTCAGGCCATGCATCTCTCCCAAAGAGCCACCATAGACTGTGAAGTCTTGGGCGAATGCAAACACTTCTCTTCCGTTGATCATACCATGGCCGGTAACAACACCGTCTCCGGGGATGACGTTCTTATCCATATCAAAATCACGACATCGATGTTCAACAAG
>JABIYX010000164.1 GCA_018666575.1 Methanobacteriota archaeon
ATCATTGCTTTAGGGACCGCTAGTTTCCATAATGCAGCATCGTTTGATATCGCTTTATTCAACTGATTTTCTTCTTCTCCACTTAGATTCATTTCAAGCATACGAAGACCAGCTTGCTTTCTGATTTCTGGATGTTGATCGGCGAGGGCATTTTGCAAATCAAGGACATCCTCTGAAACAGCAAGAGTAGCAGTTCGGATTGCAGGATCTTTTGAAATTAAGAACGAATCTTCTTCCTCACTCTTTGTAAACCTGTTCTCAATAAGATAAACTGAAGCCTTTCTTTTCACAATCACGTCTTCGCTTGAAAGTAATAATCGTGCTAATTCTTCTGCTAGTTTCAAATCCTGAATGTTTTCCAGAACCGATGAGACACATTTGTGCCCATCGATTTCCTTTCCTTCGGCCAGTTCCATCAATAAATGTGGTGCGTGCTTGGGTGCCCATCTTCGATATGCTTCAATAGCCTTATTTCGAAACCAAATATCTTTGTCATTGAGAAGTTTAGAAAACGCCTCTACGCTTTCATGGATGTCGGAATCAAATAAAACGCGGACAGCCCTTCGACGTTGTCGAATATCCTTATGCTTGAGTTTAGCAATTGTTGATTGAACAGATGCTGCCATGTATCATCCCTCAGGGCTTGAATTCATCAAAAGTCGGTCCAGAGGGACGGTCATCACCATCAATGTCTCCTGGCCGGGCAAGAGAAGGTGTCAACATCAACTGAATCATAGGCCACAAATGAACGAACTGCTGCATGTTCTCGACAATAAATTCCTCCAAAACATCATGTTCAGTGTGGTCCATGAGGCGTAATTGATCTGCTAATTCTGCTAAAGAATGCAGATCATCAGGGCCACACAAATCCATATCATGACATGTTTCGATTAACGTTTCAATTAAATCAACAATTTCTAATGCAGTCAAAGGTTTTGGTTCGCTTTCTATTATGTCGACTGGGCCAAAGGAAACAGGTCCCAATGATGTGGGATGAAGTTCACTCCCATGACGTTCAATTTTCATCAACTCTTGGTTCCCGTTTTCACCTATTGGTGCTATTACAAAGCCATTCTCAATAATCCGTTCTTGCATCCACATAGGTATCTTAGAGATGCCTCCAGTTACAACGATACGATTCAAATCACCTGGAGTTTCAATCGGCGCTACTTCAACAGCTTCGATTGTTCGAACATCGATTGTCGGCCAACCAGAAAGTGCTTTAGCAGTGTGGCGGATGATTTCTTCAGATGGATCGAGTAGTAGGACTCGTCCTTGTTCGCCAAGAATGGTTGCTATCAGGGCAGCTAGGTATCCACCTTTCGAACCTAAAATAAGGACTTCTTGACCTTCTGATAACTCGAGTTGATGCAAGAGTGTTACAATCATGTGTGGGGCGGAGATCGTCTTGACACCTCCGTTTTTAGTTTCCATGAAAACGACTGGACGGTCATGAAAAAAACAATCATAATCGTAAGATGTAAATTGTTCAAGGTGGAGTGAACACATTGCATCCCGGACTCCATCTGGAACGAACATACCTGATTCTTCAATCCGATTAAGAAGTTCGCTCATCCCTTCCATGCCATACTCACCCAAGTGTTACGTAAAAACATGAGGAGGACTAACCGATGTCTTTTCGAATATCGCTTAGAATCTCCTCTGGGTCCTTAGATGAATCGATTTCATTAAACTCATGAGTGTCTTGAGTGAGTTCGAGCGTAATATTATCTTTCATTCTTTGAATAAGTGACTCGAAACCTTCTGTCCTTAGAGCTTCAGAATCTTGCATGTCAATTTCCATACTAAGTACGATGCTGCGCGCATCTTCAGGACTCAATCGAACATCGGTCATAGACGAAAAGATATCATCCATTAGAATCCCTTCAATCTTGGTTAGATGTTCCGAAACTGTTGCTCTTGCTAAACCCATCTGTTCTGATAATTCAGTAATTTTAATCCTCTTTGGAAGGTCATAATATCCATGATCGTAGGCGAATTTAGCGAGTTTTAATTGCTTCTCTGAGAGAATAGACTCATAATTCTGAGGAGTGAGGTTAATATTACGCGCACTTGTTCGGTCAGGTTTTGACATCAAGCGCATTACTCCAGACATAAGTCTAAGTTTCAATGAAGGCCCTTGGATGATATATGTCAATCCATTTTCATCCAAACGGGAACCTGGCACGGCATAGGTACCTTTGGTTCGAGCATTAAGATTTGAGAGGGGATGAATAATTCTGCAGATGATGAGGTGGCCTTCTTCTGGTTTCGTTGATTCATGCATGACATCAATTACATCAAGGAAATCAAGAGAATCGATATCAGAAATGCTTACGCCTTCTTTTAGATGGAATTTGAGTAAACATTGGATGTCTTTTGGAACTCTGTTGATGTATGAGAGGAACTCAATACGGTGTGCAACATCGAGTAATGGGGCAATTTCAATCGCCCCCAAGCGGTCACGTTTCCAGAAAAAACTCGCTTCCCGCATGTTGTTTACTAAGCGCACTATGAATTAAGTGAATCGGCTATAAGAAATGGATTATTATCTCATTTCCAGCCAGCCAAGGAATGTTGCAATTGGCAAGAAAATCGCTAATAATCGATTGATCTTTTTCCTTTGGTTGCGTAACTCTTCCGATAATTCTGGCCCGACTTCGATAGCAGATGTGAATCGTGACTGTCTGGTTTTTGAGAACTGTGCATCAATGGTATCAAGCACACTGGGGCGTAAGTTTGGTTGACGGCTTGCAGGAATGCCTCTTCCTACGATGTATCGTATGGGAAAACTTTCGGCGAGTGGAAACGTTGCTGCAAGTATCTCCTGCACTCTTGTTGAATCATGAAGGTCGAGGCGAACGGTGCGGCCATCACTTCGGATGTGGCTCAACGCTCTCCACTTTCCTTGACCTTCATCAAATCCGTTCACGGCATCGAGTACCCGATTGAACGGAGGTATTTTTGAAATAACGGGGCGTACTCTTCTTGCCAAAAATGGTCCG
>JABIYX010000066.1 GCA_018666575.1 Methanobacteriota archaeon
CTTGCAGTTACTGAGCAATACGGTGTTTCGCTTACTTCAAGCACTCCTCTTTTGGCTGATAACCTGCTTCCGGGGGAATCTGGTTTAGTTCCAATCCGCCTTCAAAATGTAGGGAATCGAGATGCCTCCTACTTCTTGGCTCCAACTTTCTCTTCTCCTGAAGGATGGACCGGAGTTATCGAGGACGAAGCAGGTGTTGCGGTACCAAATCCGATCATTCTTGAGAAGGCAGAAGTCACAAACCTTTTCCTTAACGTAACTGCTAACCCTCTTGCCACTCCTGGAGTCATCTCGTTCAACCTGCGAGCGACCTGTCCATCTTGTGGAACTTCTCTGTTCGGAGCAGATGTTCTTGCCCGTAACATCGAGGTCCCAATTTTGCGAGATGCTTCAATGAGCTCTGATGAATCGGATTTCCAAAGTGCAGCAGACGGTGTTCCTGAAACGGTTTACCTTTCTCTACTCAATCTTGGGAACGATGATGAACAATATGCACTATCGCTCGGAGGTCCACACAAGTATCTCTTGGCTGCAGAACTTGCGGGCGAAACAACATCAATACTGGATGCGTGGGACGGCGAAACAACCATTATTCTGACGTTACCAATGCCTGTCGGATTATCGCCAGGGATGTACTACGTAGATGTCATTGCCACAAATGTCGTGGATGCTACGGTCGCTGTGAGTCAACGCATTAACGTAGAGATTCTTGATACTGCTGCATTGGCGGTCTCAGATGAATCATCCGACCAATCCTTCTTGCCTGGCTCGATGGATACTTCCGACCGTTCCTTTACAATTACAAACTATGGTAACAAAGAAGACCGCTTTACAATCACATTGAGCGTACCTGAAGGAATGGTTGCCGAGATTATTGATCCAATGCCAATTGGTGGCGTTGCTACCACTCCAGTGATAGCTTCTGGAGAGACCTTTGATGCGATTGTGCGATTCAGATTCCTAGATGGGAGTGATGGGTCACAAACACTTGGATTGATCGCAACTTCCGTTAACGAACCTACTATCTCTGCAACAGGAGAAGCAACTTATCTTGTTGGTCGTCAAGGAACAATCGATTTGGTGCCTCCGACTCCAGCAGTCGTTGAAGTGTCAGAATCCAGTTTTGTTTACACTATGGATATCGAAGTAAAGAATAAACTCAACCCTGCGGTCTCACCTTCACAGTCAATTACCATTGACAAAGTAGATGGCAACTGGTCGAGTTATATCAGCGTTCGAATTAATACGAACGACCGTAGCTTCTCCCTTGCTTCCGACGAAACAAGAAGCGTCACAATTGAAATTACTGTCACAGATGCTACACTCATCAATTTGCCAGGGGATTCCTTGCTTGTTGACTTCTCTATCTACGCAACTTCGCTTACAGTCGCAGATTCACCAACCGTTAATTTGCAAGCCAAACTTGTAAAACAATCAGCGAACAATGATGGTGGCGATGGTGCATCATCTGAAGATGATGGCGAACTTGTGAAGACAATCGTCCTATGGTCCGGCTTCTTAATCGTGATTGGTGTTCTTGGTTTCATCACATTCAAGATTGTTACAACAGTTGAGAAAGATGATGATATGGATGACTGGGACGATCTAATGTACGAAGATTCCCTTACGGCAACCTATGGTGCAGTCGCTGCTGCCCCGACAGTCCCAATGTCTCCACCACCTACTCCGGCAGCTCCTGTTGAAGAAGCGCCTCCAGCACCCCCTGTGGCTTCTGGAGCCCCTCCGATTCCTGCTGAAGGGTTGCCACCTGGCTGGTCGAATGAGCAATGGAATGCTTACGGCCAACAGTACCTTGATGGCAAAATGTAGTTGGAAGGTCTGTCGTAGGGTTCAAGACCCACAGCACCCCGCATTGAACTGTAGGTGATACAATGTATGGTAATGGACAAGCACCAATCTTCATTCTAAAAGAAGGAACACAACGTACTCGAGGCCGTAGTGCTCAATCAAATAACATAGCAGCTGCAAAGGCTGTTGCAGACTCGGTACGCTCAACGCTTGGGCCAAAAGGAATGGACAAGATGCTTGTTGATTCAATGGGCGACGTCGTTATCACAAATGATGGTGCAACGATTCTCAAAGAAATGGATATTGAACATCCTGCCGCTAAAATGATTATCGAAGTTGCGAAAACACAAGAGCAACATTGCTACGACGGAACAACCTCTGCAGTTGTTCTTTCTGGCGAACTACTCAAGCGTTCTGAAGATTTGATTGAACAAAATGTTCATCCAACAGTCATTTGTGAAGGATTTAGACTTGCGGCTGAAAAAGCAATTTCTCTTCTCGATGGCCATGGAATCTCAACCAATGATAACGATGCAGTACTTCTCGAGGTTGCTAAAACTGCGTTGACTGGAAAGTCTGCTGGGGCTGTAAAGGCGTTCATGGCAGATATTTGCGTCCGTGCAGTCAACGCAGTAGGTGTTGTTGATGAAGGCGAGCGAATCGTTGACCTTAGCGATATTAAAGTCGAAAAACGTCAAGGCGGCTCAATCAAGGATTCAACCCTCATCGACGGAATTCTCCTTGACAAAGAAAGAGTTCATGCAGGTATGCCAAGAAGCATAAACGATGCGAAAATAGCACTGATCAACTCTGCTGTCGAAGTCAAGAAGACTGAAGTGGATGCGAAGATTCAGATTACAGATCCGAATCAACTCGCTTCCTTCCTCGCAGAAGAAGAAAATTACATTCGAGGCTTGGTCGAAAAAATCACTGCATCTGGTGCAAATGTTCTCATTTGCCAGAAAGGCATCGATGAACTCGCTCAACATTACCTTTCCAAAGCCGGTGTCTTTACGATTCGACGTGCTAAGAAATCCGACATGGAAGCTCTTTCAAAGGCCACCGGTGCTCAAATCGTCACAAACATGGACGACCTTTCTGCACAGGATTTGGGCCACGCTGCCCGTGTTGAAGAACGAAAGATTGGTGAGAGTGATATGACATTCGTAACCGGTTGCCCTGAAGCAAAGTCTGTTTCAGTTCTCCTTCGAGGTGGAACTGAACACGTTGTTGACGAAATTCGCCGAGCATTCGACGATGCAGTTGGTGTTGTTTCTGTTGCTTGGGAAGATGGTGCTGTCCTTACTGGTGGTGGCAGTGTTCTTGCTGCGCTTAGCAGAGATCTTCGTACCTATGCCGAAACCATTGGTGGAAGGGAACAGATGGCCATAGAAGCGTTTGCTTCTGCTCTTGAGATAATTCCAAGAACGCTTGCAGAAAACGCTGGTCTGGATCCCGTTACAACGCTCATTGCTCTACGCAAAGCTCACGCTGATGGAGCATCTCATGCAGGGATCAATGTCTACGAAGGTGGGGTTGTTGATATGAAAGATGGGAACGTTTTGGAACCATTGCGAGTTGTTGAGCAAGCAATTCAATCTGCAACTGAGACTGCAATCATGATTCTACGTATCGATGACGTTATCTCATCCAAGGGTGTCAGCATGGCTGATGGATTTGGCGGAGACGGCGACTTCCATATGTGAGTAGCCCTCGATACAGTGGTCCGAAAATGCCCGTGGTCGGGTGGCAAGGTTGAAAGGCCGATGTAGGGTGGGATAATTGTCTGCGAAGCGGACGCTTTGAGGGTCTAAAAATGACAGTCGTTGCAAAGGTATGGATTGACGAAGACTGCATCACCTGTGACGCATGTCAAGACATCTGTCCAGAAGTGTTTGAAGTAACCGATGAAACCTCGCAGATTCTTGCTGCAGTTCGAATCGATGGAGGATTTGACCGAAACGAAGGCAAGAGCCCACTTTCTGGCGATTTAGGAGCACAATACGGGGAAATCATTCTCGAGGCTGCTGAAGCATGTCCAGTCGAAGTTATCAAATTCGAACTCGTCTCTGACGGTGTTGAAACAGTAGAAGTTGCTGATGCTCCTGTAGCAGAAGTTGCTGCAGCACCTGCAGCTGCAATTGCAGTAGGTGGCTCCGCTTCTGAAGAACTCACAGCAGTTCTTGGAGGAGATCGCTCACTAACCATTCTCTTCGGTTCTCAAACTGGAAACGCCGCAGGTCTTGCTGAAAAGACAGCAAAACTCGCCTCCAATTATGGCCTGAATGCAAATGTTGTTGATATGGATGGATACGACAAAGCAAACTTTGCATCCACTAAGCGCCTCCTCATCATTACCTCTACATGGGGCGAAGGAGAGATGCCAGATAACGCAGAAGATTTGTGGCAATCTGTACAATCAGATGCACCTGGCTTGTCCGCTATGCATTATTCTGTTTGTGCAATCGGAGATACTTCCTATGATGAATTCTGCAAAGCCGGTACCGACTGGGATGATAAATTGTCAAGTCTTGGCGCACACAGTGTTCAGCCCCTTCAGATGTGCGACGTTGATTTCGATGAAGCATGGACTCAATGGGTCCTCGAGGCTCTTCCACGAATCGCCTGCGTTGATGAATCTGGAACACTTCAACTCGAACTTATTGATGAGATGGCGGCATTCGGCACCTCAGACGATGATGATGTTGTGGAGGGTGACTTCGCTCCTGGAGTTGTTGACCACTCAGACATCAACGTCGAACTGGAACTCTTCCGCTACTGCCCTGCACAAGGTGAAAACGGCTGGGACGTTATTGCTACAACAGTCCCTGCTTCAGCCACATTGGAGGATCTTTTCCTCAACTTCCAACGTGATGTTGATGGCTGTTTCGCATTCCGCCGTGGAAACACAGCAGGAACTGCAACAACAGGTGTTCGTGCAAATGGACGTATTGTTCTAGCAGACCTTGCTCGTGTGGGGGATGTCGTCAGCAACGGTCGATTGCGTGTTGAGCCTTTGCCAGGATTCCCTATCCTCAGAGATTTGATTGTCGACACCCGTCGTTTTGAAGAAAATCGAGCGAAAGCCAATCCATGGATTCAAGCCGACCCAAGAGAAGGGGAGCGCCTTATCAGCGGTAAAGCAGTAGGTGTTCTCGCATCTGAAACAGCCCTTTCTCTCTACAAGATGAACCCTGTCTCAAGTCATTTGCTTGCACATGGCATGTCGGATACTGTTGATTTCGATTCAGCTTATGTTGGACCTGGCATCCATTTACAACGTTGGGTTCGTATCAATGATCCTCGTACTTCAATGAAACAACGTTCCCAGTTACTCGCTAGCCTGCAAGAACAAGGTGGGATTTGGAGTGAAACAGATCCATCCTCAATCGCTCGACATGGTTTCTCTGGAGCCTTGGTCGCCGATACACTTAACGACGCACGAAGCACATTGCTAACTGAATACAAAAACGCTGGCCGTCACGGCCGTCTCGTCAAGTGGTACGGGCGCTCTGTCAAATGGTCTGGTAAATTGAATGAAACAACTCTCTATCGACAAGTTTTGGGGCCAATTGGTCTTGTTTCCAACGTATTCTCTGGCGTTTCAGCGCGAATGATGCTTGGGTTCACCCGTACAGGTGGCCCTCCAATTCGTAGCCTTCAAGCACTCTTGCTCCCACCAGCAGGCGTTGGTAAGATTCCAAACATGATTAATTCGAAGGTTGACGATCATCACGAAGTAGTGAGTTTGTTTAACGAACTCGACCAGAGGTTCTGAGGTGAAAACATGCAGGTAGCATACTATCCGGGAAACGTCGCTCGTGGAGCAATGATGGAAGTAGAGGATTGCATCCAGCCACTTTGCAAGACACTTGGCATCAATTTGATTGAATTGCCTAAAGCAACTTCCGATGGTGGAAACATCATTCGACAGGCATCACCTCGCTTGCAACACGCACTTGCTGCACGCAATCTAGCACTTGCTGAGGAAAAAGGTCTTGACATCATGACTTCATGCGCTACATCTCACAGTATTCTTTGCGATACTGCAACGACCATGGCTGCTGACCCAGTACTCGCTTCACAATTGAACAATCTCATTGCTCGAAGTTCAAACATTGAATACATGGGCGAATCAAAGTCTCGTCATTTGCTTCATCTTTTGGTTGAGGAAATAGGTCTTGATAAAATCAAAGCCGCTGTGTTAAATCCATTGGGAATGGATATCGCAGCCTACTACGGACCTTACATGCAACGTGATGGATTCTGTAGTGAGGATGACGCATTCAATCCATCCTATCTCGAGGATCTCATCCTTGCTCTTGGCGGCACTCCTGTAGAATACGATTCAAAGTGTCAGAGTGTCGGATCACCAAGCCTACTTACCAATGAAAAAACGGCAATGAAAATGACAGCCGCTGTACTCTCAGATGCAAAGCAATCTGGTGCTGAACTCATGGTTAGTGCTTGCACAATCTCACATGCTAACTTGGATTCCTACCAAGTGAAAGCAGGAAAGGTTACTGGAAAGGATACTACAATGCCAGTTATTCATCTTGCTGAACTGATTGCATTCGCATTTGGTCACTTCCCCGACCGTCTTGCTCAACTAAGAACTCGTGTCAAGATTATTGGCGGTTGACGTCGTCACGGCCATCGAGAACTGGTTTCCAAGGATCTGATTCTTCTTCAGAACCAAATTCAAAGAGACTTTTTTGACCTCTGGAACGAGTGTAGATTTTCTTTTCTTCCGTGGTACTCGTATCCATATTCTTAGACCCCGAATCAGCATCATTTGTCTGCGGAACAACTTCTTCTATAGATTTGTAACGGGCAATTTCAGAGTTGAGAAATTCGCCTACAGAAATGGTCTTTTCTTCCGTCTTCACCGAAAACTTCGGCATCGACATGTCTTCAACTCGATTCGATGTTAACGTGGTGATATCTCGCATTCGTCCCAACACGCTATGCATTCGAGCTTCCTTAATCTGAGATGCTTGAAGGACATAGACATCTCTTGTATTGTTCGCAACCAAGACGTGAACTGATCCACTACTTTGTCGAGCAGTTCGTCCTCGACGCTGAATAGCTCGAATCGCGCTTGGAACGGGTTCATAGAACAGAACCATGGAGGCTGAAGGTACATCCAACCCTTCCTCTCCGACAGAAGTCGCAACAAGGACATTTATCTCTCCTTCACGAAAGCGTTCCAGTTGGGCTAGTTGCTGCTTTTGCGTCATGCCTTGTCGTTTTCCACGCTTACTTTGGCCAATGAAACGATCAACATGAGCTCCTGGAATTGTATTGAGGTCTTCCACTAAGTGACTTACAGTGTCTCGGTATTCGCTGAAAATGAGGACTCTATCTGCTGGAAAATCTTCGAGATGTTTTGTAACCAACTCTGAGACCTGCTGGCTCTTTGGGTGACATTCTTCAATTGATTCTACTGCCAATCTAAAGTTGTGGATGACTGACTTTTTGAGAAATCTGTTTGTGGAACGCTCACCATCTCTGCTCTCCTCTTCTGCTCGTTGTAGGTATGAACGTGCTGAACGAATCCCCTGAGTTTTAATCAGATCAAGTAACATATGCATCCTGCGAACATCAGAGATTCGCTTTGCAGCATCGTATCCTCTGGGGTCACGTCTCGAGATTGCAATACTTGCTCTTTGAGCAGCTTCTTCAATAATTCCTGCGGTAATGTGCTCTGTTGGTGCAAGGAATCCCTGTCTTCGTAACACATCGGTTTGGTCCTGTTGATGTGCTTCAAGAGGTTCCAATAGAGAGACCGTTGTACTATCGAGCATCAAACGAATCGTTGCAATATTCATGTCAACAGCATATGGTTTGAGCAAGGAATCTTCTCGGTTAGCAACAAAAATTTGTTGTACTCCAAGTCTTGCTCTCAATGCTTCGATGTTCTTCTTGGTCGAACCAGGGCTTGCTGTTGCAGCAACAATCCATGTTTTCTTGCCTTGTTGTTTGTATCGATCTGCAACTTGGGCTGTTGCATGATTTCCTTTCGCATGGTGTGCTTCATCGATAATGAGGAGTCCAACATCAGCCAAAGAAATCAAGCCAGAATCAACATCGTTACGAATGACTTGAGGCGTTGCAATTACCATTGTCGCTTCGTTCCAAAGTATTCCGCGCTTAGCAGGGCGGTCGCTTCCCGTGTAGGTTTTGATTCGGTCAGATGGAATGTTAAGTCGTTCAACAGCCATCTTCCTTTGTTGCTCGACAAGGCCAACAGTAGGAGCAGTCAGCACGATTTTCTCTATGCCAGTCGCTAAGGCCTCCGCCATACAGTACCACTGCACAGCGGTTTTCCCAAAACCAGTAGGCATGACGAGCAATGTTGATGTGCGAATACATTCCTTTGCTGCTGCGATTTGATATGCCCTCGCTTCGATGCCATCGTTGAGAAACGGATGGCTTAATTCAGGCATGAACAGGGTTAATGGCGAGGGTTCAAAAGGATGATTGTAGGGTTCAAAACGAGCCATCGTCGCTTTATTTCCAACTCCTTCTAAACCGAACTACTCATATATGGGTGGAAAGTCGGAGGGTTGCTCCAAAGGTGAGCAGCCAGACACTTAGGGCAATCCGAAAGGAACCCACTGGCACCGTCCCCCGTTTGTGGGAATGGTGCTCTGTGTCACGGCTACTCCTGGCCCGACGAGCCCTCGCACGCTCTCCGGAGCCTCTGTGTTGTAGAATTATGGAGGAGCCCAAAATGGCAAAAAGAAACCACCCACGCCGAGGTAGCATGGCGTTTAGCCCGCGTAAGCGGGCCAACAGACCGTTCGGTCACGTCAAGTCATGGCCTACCAGCGATGCAAGTGAAGTAAGAATGCAAGGATTTGCAGGATGGAAAGCAGGAATGACACACGTTCTTGCTCGAGACCTCAATCCACGATCAACAAGCGCAGGACAGGAAATTCGTGTTCCAGTCACTGTTGTCGAAGTACCAAAAATGCGAATTCTCGGTGTCCGTGGATACCGTATGACGCCTTATGGAAAGCAAGCCGCTGGCGAAGTTTGGGTTGACGCTGAATCACTTACTGAATCCTTCCCTGAAATTTTCCAACGTGTATCTAACCGTAAGAACCACAACGCAGAAGAGCATTTTGATAACCTCGGAAAGCAAGATATCTGCGAAGTTCGTCTTATTGTAGCTACTCAACCATCGAATGTTACAGGTTCACCTTCTAAGGTACCTGAAGTCATGGAAGTTGGTCTCGGCGGAGGGTCTTCCAGCGATCAACTTGCTTTCGCTCAAGAACGTCTTGGACAGGAAGTCTCATTCACAGATGCATTCGTAGAAGGCGCAATGACAGACATTGTCGCAGTTACCAAAGGATACGGATGGCAAGGTGTTATCAAGAGATTCGGTGGTAAACTCCAATCTCACAAGAACTCCAAGAAGCGACGTCAACACGGTAACATGGGTGACTTCGGTACTGGATATGTTCGTAAGACAATTCGTCAAGGTGGACAAACTGGTTACCATCAGCGAACTGAGTTTAACAAGCGTGTTCTACGAATCGCTAACCCAGAGGAACATTCAATCACGCCATCGGGTGGTTTCCTACGCTATGGTGAAGTCAATTCAGACTACATTCTCGTCAAAGGCAGTGTCCCAGGACCAGCAAAGAGATTGATTCGATTCCGTGATGCTCTTCGCTCTAATGAAGAACAACATCCACTCGAAATCACCTACGTAAGTACACGTAGCAAGCAGGGGGTCTGAAGATGAAAGTCGCTGTAAAGAATATTTCAAACACCATTACACAAGATGAAATGGATGCAGGTCGTTTGCAAAGCACCTTCGACATCAGTGTTGAAGAAGGCTCTAAGATTACACTTCCAGAAGCATTCTCAGTATCTGTCCGTGAAGATCTCGTCCGTGATGCTGTTGCATCAAGCCGAGCTAACCGCCGACAAGCATACGGTTCTCGCCGACACATCGGTAAGCGCCGTCCTATGGCTGGTATGAAGCACTCCGTCGAATGGTGGGGGAAGGGACGTGGTGTCTCTCGTATTATGCGCCGTACTGGTCAACGCCGTGGTGCTCAAAACCCGCACACACTTGGTGGACGCCGTGCACACGGCCCTAAGGTCGAAAAGATCTGGGCTCGTAAGTTCAACACAAAGCAACGCCGTCTTGCTCGTGACGCTGCTCTCTCTGCAACTGTCGATATGGATATGGTTACATCTCGTGGACATCAACTCGATGAATCCATCGAACACCTACCAATCATTCTAGGCAACTACACCGAGACAGTTGACGGAAAGACTTCTGAATACAACATCGAAGCCTTCAATCATGGCTCAGCTACTCGCAAAGTCATTGCAATCTTCAACGAACTTGGACTTGGACACGATCTTCATCGTGCCCGCTCCAACAGAAAGATTCGTGCAGGAAAAGCAACCATGCGTGGACGAGTACGAAAGACGCCTAAGTCTCTACTACTCGTTGTCAAAGAAAAGACTGGTCTTGCTCAAGCAGTTCGAAACCTTCCTGGTGTCGATGTTGTTGCAGCAAGAGATCTCAGCGCAGAACATCTTGCCCCTGGTGGCGATGTTGGTCGCTTGACCGTCTTTACACAAGATGCTGTGGAGGCACTTAACTGAGGTGATATCATGGAAGCATACGACATAATCATCATGCCTTGGTTGACTGAAAAGACCATGGAAGCAAGAACCACACAGAACCGTCTTGAGTTCATTGTTCGCAGATCTGCAACAAAGAAACAAATCGCTCGTGCGGTATCAACAATTTTCGAAGTAGAAGTCGCTACTGTAAACGTACGTAACACCAAGCATGGAAAGCATGCGAGTGTTCGTCTTGCAGAAGGATATGACGCTGAAGACGCTGCTATGCGCCTGGGAGCTCTTTGAGGTGAGGAAACATGGGTAAGAGAATTCGTGCACAACGTAAAGGATCATCGCCAAGGTATCGCGTGTCTAGTCACCGATTCCCTGGTAAAAGCAGAATGCCTCGTGAAAAGGACATTGTTGGAGAAGTTACAGAACTTGTCCACTCTCCTGTTCACACAGCACCTCTGGCACGTGTCAAGTTGCCTGATGGCGATTCCACTTTCGTGGTCGCTACAGAAGGTCTTGCAGTAGGAAGCAACATCGCAATTGGCGACAATGTTTCCCTACGACCTGGTAACATTACTTCACTCGCACAAATCCCTGAAGGGACAGCCATCAACAATGTCGAACTTCGACCTGGCGATGGTGGCAAGGTCGCTCGAACTGCAGGAAATTCCTGCCTTGTCGAAGCGAAACTTGGCGACAAAGTCCGTATTCGAATGCCGTCTGGTTCCATCAAGGAACTTCCAGGCAGCTGTCGAGCCACCATTGGTGTGCTTGCAGGTCATGGACGTGATGAGATGCCACTACGAACTGCCGGTGCAGCGCACTACAAGGCAAAGGCTCGTGGTAAACTCTTCCCACACGTTAGTGGTGTTGCCATGAACCCAGTGGATCACCCGCATGGTGGTGGAAATCACCAAGCTGTCCACGGACCTAACTCAGTTGCTCGAAGTACCCCACCAGGTGCTAAGGTCGGATTGATTGCCCCACGCCGCACGGGACGAGGACGCGGCAAGAGAGTATGAGGTGTTGAATTATGGGACGTAAGAACAAGAAGTCATTCATGACCCCAAAGGCCAGCCGACGTAAGGCGCGTAAGCGACTTTCAACGACAACGGCTCGTCAGAAGAAAGAATTCACTTACCGTGGATACGATGTTGAAACATTGACAAACATGCCAATGTTCCCTGAAGACGGTGCTGAGGAATACCTCATTCGCCTCCTTCCTTCACGTGTTCGCCGTTCGATTAGCCGTGGTCTCTCAGAGCAGAATCTAAAGTTCAGAGACCGTGTCTCTCGAAGCAAATCAAACACAATTCGTACGCATCGCCGTGACATGCCAATTCTACCAGAATTCGTCGGCAAGACACTCGCAGTTCACAACGGACAACATTTCGTTGAGATTGACGTCAAGCCGGAGATGATTGGTCACTACTTAGGTGAATTCGCAATCACACGACGTGGAGTTGCCCACAGCGGGCCGGGTGTAGGTGCTACCCGATCTTCAAAGCACGTACCATTGAAGTGAGGTGAAATAAATGAGCAACAAGCGAAATATGGACCGTCGAACAAAGCGTCGACAACTCTCACAACGTGGATACACGCAACTCTTGCAAGGAAGCCGTCTGGCTACAGCACGTGCAGTCAATGTAGACATGCACGTCAAGCACTGTTTCGAAGTCGCTCGTGCCATTAAGGGCATGAACGCTGGACAAGCAGTCACTTTCCTTAACGAAGTTCTTCTCATCGATTCCGATCGAGCAGACATTCGTCGCAAGGCAACCGCAGTCCCTTACCGACTTGGTAGCGGAAACAAGAAGAAGCGACGATCTGGACCTTCTATGGTTGGACACCGCAAAGGCGGTATTGGACCTGGACGTTACCCCGTAAAGGCCAGCCGTGCATTCATCAAGCTCATTCAGAGCGCAATGGAAAATGCTCGTCACCAATACGAAGACGTTGAACCAGAAGATATGGAAATCACACACGTAGCAGCACATCGTGGCCAAATCCGTCGTGGATGGATCCCTCGTGCTCGTGGACGTGCAACACCAAGCAACCACTATCAAGTGAATCTCGAGATTTTCCTCGAGGACTTCACATCAACCGACGATGAGTTGGAGGATGACTTCTGAGGTGAATATCATGGCAGGTAAAAAGAGTACAATTAAGGCAATCGTCAACCGAAACGTTGAGCGTCAGCTGGTTAAGGAATTCCTTATGAAGAACACAAAGCGTTCTGGATTTGGTGGATTGGATATCAAGCGTACCCCAAACGGTACTGAAGTAACAGTCCATGCAGAACGCCCTGGATTGGTCATCGGCCGAAAGGGTAAGATCATCAAAGAACTTGAAAGCCGCTTGAAGAGTGAGTTTGAACTCTTCGACCCACAATTAAAGGTTGAAGAAATCAAGTCCTCTGAATCAACTGCAAACGCACAAGTTATGGCAGAAAAAATCGCATCCGCTCTCGAGCGTGGATGGTATTACCGCCGTGCTGGAAACAGCGCTGCTGAAAACATCATGACCGCTGGAGCACGTGGAGTTATTGTAACCCTTGCTGGTAAACTTACAGGTTCAAGAAACCGAACCCAGAAGTTCATCAAGGGACACGTCAAGTACTGTGGCGAAACTGCACTCATCCATATGGATAAGGGCTATTCAGTCGCAGTCAAGAAACTCGGAACAATCGGTGTTACTGTAGAAATTATGCGAGCAAATACTCGTCTTCCTCACGAAATCACAATCTTCTCCAACGAAGAATTGTTGATCCGTGAAGGCGCAGAAGCAGCTTCTGAAACTAATGCAGAGGTGACTGAATGAGCCACGTCCGTAACCGTGATATCGCAGCAATGAGCCACGAAGCTCTTGAATCAAGACTTCTTGAATTGCAAGAAGAACTTCTTCAACTACAAGCTGAGAAAGCACTGGGTGGTACACCTTCCAACATGGGTGCATACAAGGCAACACGCCGAAGTATTGCACGCATCAAGTCCTATCTTCATGGGGCTAAAAACTGAATGAACGAGGTGATGAACGACTATGGCGGCAATTTGCAGTGTGTGTGGGCTCCCTGATGAGCTATGCATCTGTCAAGAAATCGCTAAGGAGCAACAAAGAGCAATCTTGTCAACTGACCGAAGGAGATATGGAAAAATTGTCACCAAAGTGGAAGGGATTGACGACGTAGCAATCGATATCAACGAATTAGCAAAATTACTCAAAAACAAATGTGCTGCTGGAGGAACTGTCAAGGGTCGAATCATAGAACTTCAAGGCGATCACAAAAAGAAGGCAGCAAATGTACTAAGAAATAATGGATTTAATGTGGAGGTGAGATGATGACAGATATGAACAAGACTTGGATGGGACAGACGCTTAATGTTGTCAGTTCCACAGATTCCACACTCATTGGACGATCTGGACTTGTCGTCGATGAATCACAACACACAGTAACCATCCTCGAACACAACATTGAGCGTGTGTTCGGAAAATCAAGTATCCAATTTACACTCAACGACGGAACTACCGTCCTCAAAGGATCGTCCTTGCGGCAACGACCTGAAGATAGAATGCGCCGCAACTACAAGGAGGCATGAAGATGCGAGACATCGGAATTGACGTAAAACGACCAACAGGAGAATGGGATGGCGACGAGAACTGCCCGTTCCACGGAAGCTTGCGCTTGCGTGGACAGGTATTCGAAGGCGTGGTATCGGGAATCGGAATGCAGAAGACAATCACAATCGAGCGAAACAATGTTCGTTACATGAAGAAATACGAACGTTTCGAAAAGCGAACAAGCGCTCTAAGTGCTCATCTACCAAGTTGCATTGGTGATGTGGAAATTGGAGATTCCGTACGAGTTATGGAATGCCGACCTCTTTCCAAGACAGTTTCATTCTGTGTTGTTGAAATGATTGGGGGTGACGAGTGATGCGAGGAATTGCAGGACGTCAAACCCGTGGATTGCCTACAATGGCTCGACTACACGTCGCTGATAACACCGGGGCTAAGATCGTTCAAATCGTGAACGTCATCAAGCTCGGTGGTACAATGCGTCGATACCCTGCTGGTGGCGTTGGTGATATGACCAAGGTCTCAGTCAAGAA
>JABIYX010000143.1 GCA_018666575.1 Methanobacteriota archaeon
GTCATTGCTTCAGCGATGTCGACACCAGCGAGTGAAGCAACAAGTGCCTTAACTCGGGAAGCATCTACATCTACACCAGCAGCTTTCAAAGTAGCTGTGATGTTGTCTTCGGTCATTTCTTTTTCAGCAGCGTGCAGTAGCATAGCAGCATAAACGTATTCCATTTCATTTCACCTCAATATTTTGTGTTGTGTTCAGCCGAAGAGATCTCCAAGGCCGGCAAAGCCGCCCCCTTCTTCCTCTTCTTCCTCTTCTTCTTCTGCCTCGGCTGGGGCTTCAGACGCACTTTCAACGGCGGCAGCAGCTTCGGTTGCTGCTGAAGCAGCAGCACCGAGCATTGCGACCAATTCGTCGTCAAGGGCGGAGGAGTCTAGAGAGCCTGCAATACCAACGGCACTGCGGTGGGCTCTTCCAATCAAGTGAGGCAGGGTTTCAGCGGTTGCAATCGCTGCCTCAAGTGCAACAGCAAGCGCTTCTCTGCTTGCTTTGGCGAGCAATGTTGGCATGGTTTGTGATGTAAACCAGGTGATGTTGCATGCGAGGTTGAATCCGCCTGCAGCCATTCCAATCAAGTCCTGTCCGAACTGCTCGTAATCGATATCGAGTGTAGATGGTGAGAAAACAACGCCATCTTCGTAGGTTCCACAAAGACGTAGACCTGTAACGATTGGCTTGATTCCAATTTGTCCAAGAAGCATACCAAGATCGCCTTCGAAGACTTCTCCAGCCTTTAGTGCTACGTGTCGCTTCTGAATGTGGACTTTACCGCCCATAATCTTAGCAGGAATTCCGACAGTGTTCAATTCACCAACAATTGGACCCGGTGGCATACCAGTGTTTTGCTTTTCAACAATGATGTCTTCTGAAGCAACGTCGCCAGGCTTAGCAGCACGGCCAGCTTCCGTTTTCTTGAGCTCTGAAAAGACCTCAAATGAATTGTATGCTGCTGTAGAAACAAGAGCAGGCTGAATTGCTCCATCAAAGAGTTGCTCGAGAACAGCGGGATCTTTGCCGGCTTGTTCCCAGGCAATGCGCATCAATCGTTTCTTAGCAACGCGGATTCTCATGTTGCTTCGCAAGTCATTACGCATTCCAATCATGGAATCCGCAGGAACGCCGTGAATATCGATAACAGCGAGTGTCTCACCGTTGTTGAGAACTTCAACGAGATCGTTGACAGTATCGCGCTTCCAACTCATGACCTTTGGAATCACAGTTCCACCTCCACTCGAGTTGCTGGACCCATTGTTGTCTTGATGAAGAGGGAACGAAGGTTACCTGCTCCACGCTCGAGACGACCAATGACACGGTTGTAGACTTCCATTGCGTTAGCAAAGAGTTCTTCTTGTGATTGACCAACAGTTCCGATGGTTGTGTGGAATGTCATCTTGTCACCAGATTTGACAACTATTGTCGTTTTCAGACCAGTTGCGATTACGGCTGGATCAAGTGTTGGAGGGACTGGACGAGGCATTTTTCCTCGTGGACCGAGAACGGTACCGAGGTATCGTCCAATAAGTCCCATGTGAGGAACTTCTGAAAGGAAGAAATCGAATTGGTTTCCGATCTTCTTAGCACGACCTTTGTTTCCACCGAGTTCTTCGATTTCTGGAGGGGTTATGACGTGAATGCCAGCTTCACGGGCACGTGTTGCTGCTTCACCGGCTGCGAACATTGCGATTCGAACATCTCGTCCACGGCCAGAAGGAAGACGTACTTCCTCCTTGATACGGTTAGTTGGGTTCTTCAAATCGACATCCTTGATTGTAAATTGGATGTCCATTGATTCAACGAATTTACGCTCTGGAGCGTTTTCGATGGCTTCTTTGATGGCGTTGTTGATGTTTTCTTCCATATTATTTCACCTCTGCAGTCGGCGAGGTTTTCACCTCTCCTGCGGTTCGTGATTTGTTCAGTTAAATCTCTCGTCCCATTCTCCTTTGCTAATGATTTCGAGGGCTTCAACTGCCCAATGACCGTCGATTTTGACACGCATGGAGACACAAGTCCCGATGATTTCTCGGGTTTGTGCCTTCAGGTCAGCTCCAGTCAAGTGGCCGAGACCTGCTTTCTCGCGAGCAACTTCCATTGCTTTTTCGAGAGGCAAATCTTCGACAGCGGCGTCGAGACTACCATTGCACTTTTGGACACCCAGGGCTTTGATTATCAGCTTTGAGGTCCATGGCTTTGGCATTCTTACAACTCCTTCCTTACGAACGTAGGCAACCTAGCGACCAAACTCCCCTATTTAATCGCGCCGCGTCAAATGTTACTCTGCTGGTGAACGAATTTTCCTTCTCCTGTGTCAAAACATTGCACCACTTCTCTTAATATGAAAAATGATTAGCCAAGGATATGTCGCCCTTAACACGTATTGCAAGTATTCTCATGGTTGCCATGTTGTTTACTCTAATTCCATCAATTGATGCAAACTCTTCTGGTAAAATTGGCCAAAGCAGTAGTGGTTGTACATGCCACCAAACAGATGCAATGATCATGCCCTCATTTACTGGGCTACCTTCCCAATACACGCCAGGAGCCACATACTCACTAACATGGACTGGAAGTGGTATGTCCTCCAACGGCCAAGGTGGATTCAATCTTGATGCCTCAGCAGGGACATGGTCTAACCTTGGTAATCGAGTGAAGGCCGTCAATGGAGAACTCACTCACAGCAACGATGGTCAACGCTCATGGACTGCTGATTGGACTGCTCCTGCCGTTGGAACAGGCGATGTTACATTCAAGATTGCAGTTCTCTATGCAAACGCAAATTCTCAGAACTCGGGCGATAACTGGGGAATTGATCAAATTCCTGTCCCTGAAGGTGCACCAGCACCCAACACTCCACCAACTGTATCGAACCTCGCATTGACACCGAATGGAGATGTCGCAACTTCTCAATCGTTTACAGTAACGTACACGTTCAACGACAATGATGGTGATCAGGAAGGCCCAACACAGGTTCGTTGGTTCATTGATGGAAACCCAGCTCCTGCTCACGACGATGCAAAGACAATCACGGGCTCTTCAACCTCTGTTGGTGAAACGTGGACCGTAGAAGTAACTCCCCATGATGGTACTGAACTCGGACCGATAGCACAGTGTCCAGATGAAGCCTTGATTATCGATGCGGACTCGGACAACGATGGAACCCCTGATGGGCAAGATGCATTCCCAAACGATCCAACTGAGACTACAGATTCAGACAATGATGGTACTGGAGACAATGCTGACGCATTCCCGAACGACTCAACTGAAACCGTCGATTCCGACGGTGATGGTACCGGAGACAACGCTGACGCATTCCCAAACGATTCTACTGAGACAGTCGACACAGACGGCGATGGCACTGGAGACAACGCTGATGCATTCCCAACAGACCCTGCTGAAGTTGCTGATTCTGATGGTGATACTGTCGGAGATAATGCTGATGCATTCCCGAATGACCCAACTGAAACAACAGATACTGATGGTGATACCGTCGGAGATAATGCTGATGCATTCCCGAACGACCCAACTGAAACAACAGATACTGATGGCGATACCGTCGGCGATAATGCTGACGAATTCCCCAATGATGCTACTGAATCAGTAGACACCGATGAGGATGGAGTTGGTGATAACGGAGACTGGGCTCCAAATGACCCATCTGAATCTGCAGACACGGATGGAGACGATGTTGGTGATAACGCTGACTTGTTCCCAACAGATGCAACTGAATCGAGTGATGCTGACCAAGACATGATTGGAGATAACGCTGATACTGACGACGACAATGATGGTTTGTTGGATACTGAAGAAGCAATCCTTGGTACCGACCCATTGGATGAAGACACCGATGGCGATGAAGTAAATGACAAGGAAGATGCATTACCTCTCGATGCGAGTGAAACACTCGACTTCGACCAAGATGGTACAGGAGACAACGCTGATACTGACGATGACAACGATGGTTTGAGTGACGTTGACGAACTCAAGGAAGGTACAGATCGTTTCGATGCTGATTCTGATGATGATACAGTCATGGATGGTGCTGATGCTTTCCCAATGGATGCTACTGAATCAATCGATTCCGATTCCGACGGTGTTGGAGACAATGCTGACGTCTTCCCGAACGATGCAAACGAAACAATGGATACTGATGCAGATGGTGTTGGAGACAATGCTGACGCATTCCCAGAGGATGCTGATGAAACCATGGACAGTGATGGCGATGGTGTTGGAGACAACGAACAAAAGGCACAAGAGGATGAAGACGCTGCTCAAATGCAGTTGATGATCATCATCGGTGTTGGGTTGGTACTCGCAGTTCTCGGTGCGGTCTTGTTCATGCGCCGAAATGGTGGTGACGAATCTGATGCAAAGGAGACCATTCCGTTGCCAGTAACGGAACCACTTGCTTCCTCTCAACCGTTGTACCCTACTCAAAGCCCTCAACCAGTTCAACCAGTGGTTGTGGAACCAACCGTTGCAAATCAGTGGACCGATGAATCGGGTCACACATGGAGACAAATGAGCGATGGTTCCAACCTTTGGTGGAATGGAAGCGATTGGCAAAAGGTATAGGATTTACCTGATTAAATCTAAAAGAGGCCTTCCCTTAGTAGTCTCGTGGCCATTATACAACTCCTAGGGTTAAGCCGACATTACGGTGAGGGTGAAACTCTCGTCAAAGCATTAGA
>JABIYX010000035.1 GCA_018666575.1 Methanobacteriota archaeon
CTCCCTCAACCTAGCATACAATGAACCGTGGGGTCAAATGCAACCAGTTCGTCACATTCTTGGAGCACTGCTCTTCGAACAAGGAGAGGTTGAAGAAGCGGAAGCAGTATACCGTGCTGACATTGAATTGTGGAAGGACAACATGTGGGGCCTCCTCGGTCTGAAACTTTGTCTCGAAGCTCGTGGAGATGCACCAGAAGAACTCGCTAAAGTCACAGCTATGTTCAATGAACGCAGTTCTCGTGCTGATATTCGACCTGCAAAGACATGCTTCTGTGCTCAAGACAGCATCGAAAAGACATGTTGTGATTGAACACAGTACGTCGGCAGAAACGTTATACCAATTCGATTGGAACGGTTTTCATGGACTTCAGTACCGAAGGTGGCAATGACACTCCCTTTTGGAATGGAGTCTCAGAGGTTGAACCCCTTATCGAGAAGAAATGGGAAGATATGACAAGAACTGAACGAGATGAACATCTCCTCCAGTACGATGAAATGGTAGCCAACAAAACCGATACTTCTAGAAAGAATATCGGTATTGCTGGATTTTTCTACATCATGGCATTTATCATGTTCTTTACAGAACTTCGAATCGTTTCCCTGTTGCATTGCATCTTCGGAACATTGTTCATGTTTTTCTACAAAATAGGCATACAAGTTGGCGAATAATGAAGTCTTTTGACTTCAAATTTTATGGCTTCTAACCTTGTGCTTGAAAGCGACGATTCAAAGGTAAACAGCCTGTGGGTTATACGTGGCTTGGGTACGTCTACGACGATTTCTAAAGCATCTCGAGAAGAAACGAGAGGTGCTACGCATTAGCAGACCTGTTGATGTCGCCTATGAAGCAGGAGCAATCGCTGATCTTCTCGTGAAGAATGATGGTCCAGCGGTTGTCTTCGAACAGCCAAGACTTCCAGATGGCACAATTGCATCGATGCCGCTTGTCATGAATTTATTCGGAAGTCATCAGCGAACACTTGACGCATTGGGGGCATCGCATGAAACCGAAGTTGGCGATCGTATGACTGCGATGATGAAACCAGACATTGGAACGTTCGTCAAAATGCCATGGAAGGCCCTTCCGCTTGCTCGTGACGCCTTTGCAATGCCGCCAAGAAAGAAGAGATTTAGAGCACCTTGTCAACAAGTTCGAATGAAAAATCCTGACTTGACCAAACTCCCTATTCCTAAAACATGGCCAATGGACGGAGGGCATTTCGTGACCTTACCATTGGTCGTTACCAAGGATCCAAATTCAGGCGAACACAATCTCGGAATGTATCGTGCTCAAGTGTTCGATGAGAAGAACATCGGTTTGCATTGGCAAATCCACAAGCATGCTGCAGACCATGCCGCTGCAAGTGGAGAGCGTATGCCTGTTGCAATATGCATTGGTGGGCCACCAGAACTGATTTTCTCAGCCATATCCCCTCTTCCAGACAATCTGAGTGAATACCAATTCGCAGGAATCCTCGGACGTCGATCACTACGCATTACCAAGGCAGTGAGTCAAGATTTGATGGTTCCAGCGGAAGCTGATATTGTCATCGAAGGTTATTGTATTCCAGGAGAAACACGAACGGAAGGACCATTTGGAGACCACTTCGGATTCTATTCATTGACGGGACAGTACCCCGTCATGCACGTTACAGCAATCACACACCGAAAGGATGCTATGCTTCCTGCTACAATTGTGGGATTGCCTCCAATGGAAGATGGGTATCTTGGAGAAGCAATTGGCAGACAATTTTCTCCAGTTCTTCGATTCCAACATCGAGATGTTATCGGTGTCCATCTTCCTCTTGAAACTGGATTCCACAACCTTGCAATTGTTTCCTCTAAACAACGTTATCCACGTCAAGGCAGAAAGACTGCCCTAGGATTGTTTGGCGCAGGTCAAATGATGTTCCTCAAGAGCATGATCGTTGTTGACCCAGACCAAGATCCAAAAGACTTGGAAGCTCTTCTCGATGCGATGAACAATAACGTCCACATTGCAACCGATATTATCGTACTCGATGGCATGGTTGCTGATTCTCTTGAGGCTGCAAGTCCATATGAAAACGTTCATTCAAAGATTCTTATCGACGCTACGACGCTTACTGAACGTGATCCACGATCATCAAATGAACCACTCGAAGGCTCCTACAAGCAAATAGTGCCTGCTTGGCGTCAAGGATTAGAAGCACCACCTGTATTCGATAATCTTGATGCTGTACTCGGATTGGAAGATGTTTCTGATGCAAGAATGCTACGAGATAGCATGCTTGTCGTAACAACAAACATTCCTGATTCACCATCTCCAAGAGACGGTTCTTCAAGTTCGAATGATGATGGGGAAACTGCAAGAAGAGAAAAAATACTTCAATTGAGAAATCAAATTTGGCAATTGAAAAGTTCTGAAAATTTACGATGGTTATTTATCACCAATGATGACCTTGACCTTCACTGTGAAAAGGCAAGAAGGCGGTTGCTTTGGCAACTTACCTCTCGTTTTGATGTTGGACGCGGCCTTACCTTTGATGACCAAAAGGAACGCATGTGCTGGGATGCAACCACGCCAATACCATCCTCTGAGCACGGTGTACGAAGATGGCCAGCGATCACAATGCACAGTGACGAAACCCTTGAAGCCATACGCAAACATCCCGAACTCGACAAATACCAATGGCCTGCGCATCTAGAATTCAGGTGAGTGGATGAACTTCAAGCAGATTGCGAGTTTCGTAAAGATTGAACACACATTGTTCTCTCTTCCGTTCGTTCTCATCGGCTATTTGATTGCTTACGACCATTTCCAATCCGAACTAACAGACACTGGCTATGGATGGCTTCGCTTTGACTTGTTGTGGATTCTCATCGCAGCGATAGGGGCCCGTGGCCTAGCTATGACCCTCAATCGAATCATCGATCAAGACATTGATGCGGCCAACCCCCGTACAGCACA
>JABIYX010000012.1 GCA_018666575.1 Methanobacteriota archaeon
CCAATTGGGCGAAAGAGATGTTGATTCAGCCGTGGATGTCATGGTTGGAATCGATACTGAAATTGATCGTGTGATGGCTGAGAGAGAGCAACAGATGGTGCGAGATGACCTTCGCCTAAGAAATCTTGAATCGCAAATGGAAGCTCTACTCGATAGAACCTCAAGTGCCGATGCCAACGAATTAATTGACATCGTCGATGAGTTACGCCACATTGAACATGAGTTGGGTCTTGTTAGCGAAGATGCTATGGAAGCGTTTGAGCTTGAAGATGAGGAAGATAAAAATCTCGTTCGTTTGGCACGGATTCGGCCAAAATCAATCCTGACCGGTGAACAAGAATGAGCGACTCGTGGTGGTCAAAAGGAGTCCCCTTTCAATGCCAACCAGATTGTGGACGTTGTTGTGATCAACCAGGAGGGATTGTCTATCTCGCACCAACTGACGCTGAAAGGCTTGCAGACCATGCTGGAATGGAAGTCGAGGCATGGCTAAAACGAGATTGTACGAAAACCCTTGATGGCCGATACGTTCTTCGTTCTCGCCAAGGGGATGGTGTGTGCATTTACCTAAATGGACAGAAACAATGCAATGTCTATCAAGTTCGACCACAGCAATGCAAGGCATTCCCTTGGTGGTCTGAAAATCTACGAAGTAAGCGTTCTTGGAAACAAGTCAAAGACTCCTGTCCTGGCCTGACCGCCGAAGATGCAATTGTAATTTCAGGAGAGGAAATCAAACTCCACGTTCACGCAGACCGCCAATCAACCCGTGGATTTCGAACATGGGAATAACTGGTATTAGGTGTAATTACCAACACCAGTTGGTTGTTTTTTCGTACTTTCCTTTATACGGATGACATGATTCGGAAGATACGGTGAGACAGTGACTGATGAGGCAAAACATCTTCTTGATTTGACTGAAGAGCACCTTGACATTGGTATGCGTGGCGTTCCGGTCGGCACATGCCGAACATCATACGTAACTCCTGGCGAAGGTGTTCATTACTGCGGCTATCCGATAGCAGAACTTGCTGAAATGGAACCAGAAGACGTTGTATACCTTCTTCATAACAAGGAACTCCCGACAGAAGAGCAATCTCTTGAATTCAGAAAAGAACTCGCAAAACGTGCTGAAATGCCAGGTGATCTAACACCTATTTTTGCAAGCCTACCAAGAGATGGACATCCCATGGATTGGCTATCAATTGGAATTCATTCAATCGGCATGATGGATTGTAAGAACGACTGGAAAGAAGATGCACTCAATCTACTGGCTAGGATGCCTCGCCTGATGGGCCTCATGTTCCGATATCGAGAAGGACGTATTGAGAATATTCCAGAAGATGACACCTCGCTCAGCATGGTTCAACGATTCACAAATACATTGCAACTTGAAGATGTTGATCAAGAAAAACTTGCTAAGATAATCTCGGTCTATCTGGTACTTCACATGGACCACGGCGGCGGCAATCTCTCAACATTCGTTGGTAAGGCTGTAGCAAGTAGCCATGCAACACTCTACTCATCCATTGCTAGTTCAATGAATGCCCTTAGTGGACCTCTCCATGGCAGAGCAAACCAATCTTGCCTCGAGTTTGTACTTCGTGTCGGGACCTCAGTACCTGAAGAAGTCGAGCACTTTGTTCGAACAGAACTCGAAGAAGGCCGCCCCGTCTTTGGATTTGGCCACGCAGTGTTGCGCTCTGAAGACCCAAGAGCAACCGTTCAGTTTGCACTAGGCGAGAAACTGTGCCCAGATGACGAGAACTTCAAGATCATTCGTACACTTCGAGAAGTTGCGCCACGTGTCTTGTCAGAGAATCCGAAAATATCCAATCCGAACGCAAATGTTGACATCGCATCCGGTGCACTACTACACCATGTCGGATTAACAAATCCAAGTTATTACACCACATTCTTTGGTTGGGCCCGAGTTATTGGAATCGGCGCACAAATCTTCGACGAGCGTGTTGTTATGCGTGGTGGAAAGGGTGTTCCAATCTACCGTCCAAAATACATTGCTCGAGAGCAATCTCTACGTCACATCGAGTGATTAGGAATTCATGTCGATTTCGACATAACCATCTTTTTCTCGTACTTCATACGTTTTCAATGAAGATGGTTTTCTCAACTTACCAAGCATTTTTCCATACAAAGGGAAATAGGGAGCTGGTGACCATTCGTTGACAGAACCATCTTCGGGATGATATGATGATTGATGGAGAGGGCACCTTAAGCATCCATCTTTGATTTTCCCACCCCAGTGTAGCGGCCAAGCCATGTGCCTACACAGTGCATTTGTCCCAAATATGCCTTCTTCAGTTCTCATTACTGCAACCATTTTCGCACCAATAGCCTTGCCTTTCACCTTATTCAACTTCAATTTTGAACTTTTGCACACTTTTTTCCAACGGCGGTCTTCCTCTGACATGTCTGTTCATATCAGAGTTCGTTTATGAATAAGTGTTCAAAATCGAATGTGCTTTTGTTTCAAATATGGAACACTCATTTATACCTCGTTCCGAGGGATTAAACTTATGCAGAACCCATTCAATGCACTCACTCAGGCATCTGTAACTCGTCCGAAGACAGTAATAGCAGTCATTCTTGTCACCACTATTGGTCTTGCATCGATGGCTCAATTCATAAATTTTGATAACAGCGAAGACGCTTTTTATCCACAAAACGATACAACTGAACTTCTTTATGAGATTGAAGATCGTTACCAAGCTTCGCTTGATTTTGTCCGAATTATCGATGAGATCGAACAAGGTGAGATGAAAACTGAATCTGCATGGAAACAATTTGCACTTATTGAGGCAAATCTATCCTCTGATGAAACATTCTTGCCATATCACGAGCCTTTGTTTGGTGGAAAGGCAACAAGTGGACCTGCTGGATCTGCTCTTTTTTGGCTGAACACACAAGATCCTGTTACAACACAAGAATGGAGAGATGCTCTTAGCCTCCATCTCGCAAACGCTACTGTTGCTGACGAGGAGAACTTTTCAGCCGCACTTAGTGACCTTTCTGCAACCATCGCAATGATTCCATCACCAAGAGGTCCAACTGCTCAAGAATTAGTCGACTGGCAACCAGGAGACGTTGATTTATGGCAACAACGGATGGATGACAATTTGTCAATTCGAACTGAACTTGGTGCACTTCAAGGCCAAATCCAAGAATTAATCTCTGCCCGTACCAGTTCGAACGAAATCGGACCTGTTGCAGCAGTAACTGGCCCTTTGCAAGGAAAGATTGGAACATATATTGGCCTTCAAAATATCGATCATAGAGGGAACATCGTCAGCACTATGCCAGCTGAAGATAAGAACGACCCATGGTCCAGTGATGGCCCTGTCCTCATCAGTTTAGTCGTATCAACAGAGCCTGCTAACTATGATGATGCTGAGATTAGTGGAGATGTTCAAGAACTCATTACAGAATGGACAGAAGACAGTCTTGAAGAGATCAAGGTGTCGACTGGCGACGAAGAATTACGAATATTTTCATTCTCAGCATTTTCTTATCAACAAAGCGCAAACATTGGAAAGGAGATAGGAATGTTAACCTCTCTTGCTCTTTTGTTTCTTACTGTCATCCTCTATCTCAAATTCAGATCTGTACGTGACACAGGATATGTCATTGGTTTGACCGTTTTAGCAATCTTAGCCACCTATGGTGCCGCAGGAGTATTCAGGCTCACATTTAACGCTGCAATGAACAGCATTCCTATTCTCTTACTTGCAATTGGCGTGGATTATGGAATTCACGTTGTAACACGGATAAGAGAGGTCATGCAGGATATTGAGAGAGATGATCCAAAAGGCAGAATCACACTTGCAGACTTTGAACCCGATGTTCGCAAGAAAGCAATTCGTTCTGGAGCAATTCTAACATCCGGAGCACTTGTTATTGCAATCTTCACCGACATGGTTGGATTCCTATCGTTCAGATTGTCATCACAGATGTTCTTGGTCAACTTTGGTACTGTTATCGCACTGGGCTTATTTGCGATTTATGTGCTGAGCATATCTCTTCTGCCAGCACTCATGACCACATTCCCGAGTAAAGCACTCCCATTGGCTAAATCTGGAGCAATGAACGAAACGAAACTAACTCGGAAACTTGGAGACATGGCAGAAAAGGACCCTCTCTCAGTAATCATAGTCACTGTGTTACTTTCACTTCCAATGCTTTACGGCATGAGCACTCTTGAAGTTGGATTTGATACGCAAGGTCAGTTTGATGATTCTCTAGAGGTTGTACAAGACTTCCTCATGATTGCTGAAGAGTTCCAAAGCAGCCCAACTCCACTCTATGTTGTTCTTGAAGGAGACATTGTTTCTCCTCAAGGATACGAAGCATACAATATAGCCATAGCAACGTTACAAGATACTGCTGGTGTTTCCGGGATACCTACTGGATTGTGGGACACGCTTGAAACCTCACGTACAACGAACGCTGAACTTGATACATTGATGGGCAATCTTTCAACGGATATGGAAAGTTACCAATCACTCAAGACGTACTTATTGGAACATCCAACTGGACGTGACATTACCGATTCTTTGCTTTATACTGATGGTGAACAAACGATTCTATCATTCCAAGCGAGTACACTTGATTGGAAAGACACTGTTGACTTTGAAACTGGTTTGTCAGATGCACTTGCTGATTCTGCTTCTTCCACTAACGGATCCTACACAATGGAATTAAGTGGACGTGCCTTAATCCTAGCACAGATTAGTGCTGATGTAGCAGTATCTGCAGTCACCTCAACCGCAATCGTGGCTGGAACAATTTTGATCGTACTTATCATCATCCAATTCATTCGAACAAACGATGTCGTCCAAAGTGTACAACGTGGTGTCGTCACTTGGATTCCGTTGATCATGGTAGTATTGTGGGTCTATGGAATCATGGGACTTGCTGGATATCAATTGAATTCTCAAACCGTTACTATTGGAGCACTTGCTCTTGGACTTGGTGTTGATTATGCCGTTCACTACGTGATTCGATTAGAAGAAGAAGCAGAATTGCATCCAGAGAAAGACATCTCTGATTGGACATCTAAGACAACGGCAACCACTGGAAGAGCCATGTTTGGAGCTGCACTGAGTACAGCCGGAGGATTTGCAATTCTCAACTTCTCAGGTCTTCTTCCATTGCGATTGTTTGGCCAGGTGTTCATCGTTGCCATCAGTTTAGCAATGATCTCAAGTGTTACGCTCCTACCTGCATTGTATGGGCCGTTTTTGCGTCGAGATGCAAAGCGTCATCTGAAGCATCATGAGAGCGAGTGATGTTACAACACAGGTCTCTGAGTCTTTCCGGAACCACGATGCCCAATCATTCTAACGAATTCCCATGGCATGCTTACGCTCTGGGTGGAATAAGTCAGCATCTCATCGATGGAGGGTTGCCAATTCCATTTGGCTTTCCAGTACGAAAAAAGTTCACGCCGTCTTGAAGGATCTGCTTCGCTCCAAGGAGGTGTTTCATTTTTCAGTTCTGTCAGAACAGACAAGTGATTCTCTTCATCCGTGGCATTGAGCAGGCTTTGTTGCCCTTCATCAAGAGGAAGAGTAGCCGGTTGTTGCCAACGAGCATGGCCACTTGGTAGCCATGTGAGGTCAGGATCGCTATAATCGGTAAGTGCTGAAAGACCTGCATTGAGTACTGAGTGCTCTCGATTGGGTTTAACAGGCCAAAGGTAAACTGGAAAACCTTGCCTTTGCTTTGTTAATGTCTCAAGTTGTTTCCCATGCAATCCAACCGTTTTCCCAACAGGAATACGATTTGTCGGAGAGACCAGATATTCAATTGCACAAGGCATCATCGGAGAACCATTTTTTTGATGCTTTTTCTTGAGACGATTGAAGGAGTTTGAAATAAACTCAGGGAGTGCAAAGGTTCGATGAGTTCTGCGTCCACCAAAAGGACGAATATTTGGCCGAAGAGATGACCAAGGAGCTTTGATTCCCCCGTACTTTGTTGCTACATCCATACGCGAATGGAAAGCATAGTGAACAATCGATTTGAGAGGAATGTTATACTCATCAAGAAGTTGTTCTGCACCATGCATCGTTTGACCCATATGCACATCGTGCTTCTTACGAGCAAATAGCCCCCCTGAGCGCTTAACTTTCAGACTCGGACGCTTTGTTTCGATAACAAGGACCTTCCCTTCATCCTGTACTGCTTTTTGAATCACAGAATGGTTGAGCAATTCCTCAAATGAACAGAAACCGAATTCTTGTAGTTCATCCAAGGTCCAATCTTCAACAAAGGGTGAACGACCTGATAGCAGACCCGGATCTACTGAAATGGTACGGTCATGATGGATGACGATTTGATCATCACTTGTTAGCCGAATATCAAATTCAATTCCATCAAACATCTGCATCCCATGTACAAGGCTTGCGAGGGTATTTTCTGGTGATTGAATATGCATCGGTTTCGTTCAACCCAGACGATTCCTCTTTTTCAATCTCCGCTCAGTTCAGTTGGCTTCAATCCCCCATATTATCGCACGAGGTTGGTAAAACCTCTATATGAGCAGTCACCGCAGGCGGGCTATGAGTCCATGGACAATCATGATGAGCATGATACTGCTATTGACTCCAGTGATCTGCTATATTTTCTCCTTAAATCAAAAGTCTTCGAGATTACCCTTCGGAAAATGGATGCAGACGATTCACGAACAACGGTATTATATCCACGCCATGGGATACATCGTTATCATCAATTGGAAAGGCCTTACTGACCAATTAAATGAACCGATTAAATCGACAGTTGGCCATTGGACAGATTCTGTTCATGCACTTGAAGGAAACTTCGTGTTGTGGGTACAAACAACGTTCGAAAATGATATTCTCACTGCGTTCTTGAATTTCCATTATCTCTTTGTCTATCTCTTCCTCATCTATGTGACAACAGTGTATTATGCATACACAAGCGACCGTGATATGACTGATAAGGTCACGATGAATTATCTCCTTATCTATGCGCTTGCAGTCCCGTATTATCTCTTTTTCAATGTCGAAGTAACATCATCATGGATACCTGGAATGGATGCGTTGTTGTACCACGATGGAATGTATGCCACATTCTACGCCACGCACGATCCGCTCGACAATGCAGTTCCATCGCTTCACGTCGCAATTCCATTTGGGATCTTAATGCTGAATTATCTTCATGTTAAGAAGAAAGGAATTGCAATGAAAGAATGGAGGCATTACCGATACCACATGTTCATCCTCATCAATACGTTAGTGTTCATCTTTACAATCCTCTATCTTGGCATTCACTGGGTCGCAGACATACCTCTGGGCATGCTTGTTGGCGGCATTGGTGCTCTCTTCATCCACCATTTGCAGCCTCGTTTACGAAATGATTTTGGCCCAATGTTCAAAGGAGTTTCAAAAGAAAAAGTGCGTAAGCATATCTTCGTTGAAGGTACGATTTTGCTGCTCATGATGGCTGCGATTATGGGGGCGATAAATTATCAGGACTCAACAAATGATGACCAAGCTTCCTTTCGATTAGGGTCGGGGGATACTGTTCATGACCTCATCCATGAGATGGGGCCTGAGCAGAGCGTAATGACCACAATCCACAATATGGACAGTTCCCAGACTCTTGAGTATGCCATTATCACGGTTGATTTAGCAGAAAGTGGATTCAAGAATTACAGAGTTGACTGGGATGAAATGCAAGATTTGGCAAATGAACATTGCACACAAAGTGTTGATTGTGTCTCCTCACTCACTCCGGGACAGGATAGAATTCTACAACTTAACTCATCCAATGTTTACACCTACATCTTCCTACACCACAGCGGTAACGATGGTGACATGGAAGTACAAATCGTTTCAGAGTATGAGGGCTCATCAGCAGCGATGAACAAAGCGATTGCGCTCTCAATCCCATCGCTTTACATCACTGGTTTTGTGATTTATCGATTACTACGCTTAAGCCAAAATGGAAGAAGTTGGTATGATTCAACACCTTCTCACACTTGGGAAGAGGAATGAGCATTCCCTTATTGGGAGGCATCTCGTGGGATTAACATGGCGTCTAAGACTTCTCTGGAAGACGCCGTATCTGAACTAATGGATTCTCCCGGTGGAGAACTGCTTTCAGTATTAAGAATCCATCTTCGCAAGAGGGCTTTTGCGCTCTTCGGCCTCTTTCTAGCAGGCTTAATCGTTGGGTTTCCTATTGCAAAAGGTATCATCAAATGGATCATTGATGAACAACGACTTCCAAATGATGTCTATGTCATCGTCACCTCTCCAGTCGAATTCATCATGCTGCAAATACAACTTTCAGCAAGTCTTGGCCTCTTCCTAGCCTTTGGGTTCTTGATTGTTGAAGCATCATTCAGAGGAGTAAAACATCCTGCTGTCAAAGCAAGAATAGCAGAATTAGACCTGAAAGCCCCTCGTCCTTCGATGGCGATGGTACTATCTGTCGTTTCAAGCATTGGACTTGCGATTTTAGGAATCATTTACGCTTGGGAACTCTTGACCCCTATGCTGCTTGAATACCTCAGCAGTGATGCGCAAGAGGCTGGGCTTTCGACACAATGGAAGTTGGCGGCATATGTTGGATTTGTTCTGAATTTGGCAATTGCTTCTGCGATTGGATTCCAAGCACCTGTGGTTACAATGCTTGCATTACGAGTTGGTATGGTCGATCAAAAAACAATCACAATGTATCGCAAACACATTTGGTTTTCTTCATTTGTTCTTGGTGCAATGTTCTCGCCACCAGACCCGCTTTCGTTGTTCTTGGTTGCACTTCCAATTATTCTGCTGTTCGAAATATCCCTCGTCATTGATCGGATTCTTCCGAAACGATGAGCGCCGGAAGAGCCGATTCTATAACAGGCATATGCCCTGGTCTATGACCCCACTTTGGGGTATGGAAATCAGAACCAACGGTTACACCTAGTCCGGCTTTTGTAGCAGCTTGCCAAATAGAATGGCGCTCCTCATCGGAATGGCTCCGATGGAAGGCTTCAATTGAATCAACCTTTGACTCTTTGAGATGTTGAACAAGCCGTTCGTATTCAACTCCGTAATAGCGAGGATGAGCAAGAGAAGTAATTCCTCCCGCTGCGTGAACCAAACGGCTTGCTTCCGCAAGAGAGGGTTTTGGGCGTATAACACTGCATGGACGTCCATCACCAAGCCACAAATCAAACGCTTCATTCATTGAACTTACATGCCCTGCATCTACCATTGCTTGAGCCAAATGAGGACGACCTACACTTCCTTGGGCACGATTCAAAACATCGTCCACTTCAATCTTCATCCCAAAACCATTGACCAATTGAATCATTTCAAGCATGCGAGGAACTCTGTCATTTTGCAATGGATCGAGCCATTCTTTGAACAATTGAAGACCTTCTGGATTCGGATGGTATGGGAAGTAGGCAAGTAAATGCCAAGAGGTTGGTGAACGATCACGGCCAGTTTCAGACAGCATATCTTCGTCCCATGGAAGTTCAACATCACATGTCAATTCAACTCCGGGAACAAAGCGTATCCCATGATTAGATGCAGAAATCTTAGCTTCATCCCATCCAGAGATGGTATCATGGTCAGTAAGTGACCAAACATGAACTCCTTCAGAAGCCATACTCGATGCCAAATCTTCTACGCTTAGAGAACCATCGCTGTGGGTAGTGTGTGAGTGGAGGTCGTATCGTTCGCTCCATTCCATGTTCATTCCTCCAGTCCACTTCTTTTGAATCTCTCGTCATTTATTCAAAACAAATCATCGAGATTTGGAAGGGTTGGTACTTCATTTGTAGGTTCACTAAACAACGATTCTAGGTCCGGCAAGAGCGGAATTTCAATTGGTTCATCATCAAAATCAGGAAGCTCTGGTAAAGGTATGCTTGCAGGACCATCTGAAACAAATTCCGTTTGTTTTTTACGAATCGGAAGGTCATTGGATGCTGCATTAACCCCTGGAAGAGGAATGTAAGCAGGACCATCTGAAACGAAATTACGTCCATCATCAATACGCTTTTCATCCTTCAACGATTCTTCTGGAAGTGAATTTTGCGGAGATAAAAGAAGAGTCTCAGAATCGATATTTGTTCGCTCGAGTTGTTCAGTCTCCATAACAGATTCAGAAACTGTAGAATTTCTCTCAGCAACAACTGCAGAGGCATAGGCTCCCAAAGAACCAGATGAAAGAGAAGTGATGGCAGAGGAAACAGATTGTTGATCGACGTTACGTTGTGAATCACCGAGAACTGATGAAATAATGCTTGAAGTTCGTTCGTGGTATTCATTCGAATATGGTTTTGAGTATTGATTCGATACTGGAGTGGCTATGTTTTCAAACGATTCAAGTTGTTCTGCCACGGTTGGTTGTTTCGGTAACTCAGGTACTGGTCGTAGTTGACGACCCCAAAAAGAGACTACTACGAGCAAGAATGTTGCAATTGCCCAAACAGTTTCCTGCAGATTCCAGCCTGTTTGACCCCAATAGGAATCGGTTCCACCTGCAATGAAATGATCAAATAATGGAGCGATAAGTACACGTTCACCTGAATGACCAGGATATTTCCCAGCAAAGGCATTGACGAGAAGCAGCACTGCAGAAAGGCCTGAAAGAACAGATGCGAACACCGCAATACGAGGCGCTTTTTGTTCCATGATAATCCCGTCAATTCTTAGAAAGTAGTTCAGCAGAAGTCACTGTGTTGGCCATGAGCATGGCCACAGTCATTGGACCTACGCCACCAGGTACTGGAGAAAGGAGAGATGCAGTCTCTGCAACATCTGGGTGAACATCGCCTGCAAGCCTCCAGCCACGATCTCTTGAAGCATCGTCGACTCGGTTAATTCCAACATCAACAACGATAGCACCAGGCTTAACCCAATCAAGCTTCACCATCTCAGGACGGCCCACAGCTGCAATGAGAACATCTGCTTCTCGACACTCTGCTTGAGCATCCTTTGTTCTGGAATGCACAATCGTGACGGTTGCGTCAGCACCTTTTGCTGCCATGAGCAACGCTTGAGGCATACCGACATTGAACGAACGCCCAAGAACGACTGCTTTCTTTCCAGTCAAATCGACGTTCGCCCAACTCAACATTTCCATCACACCAGAGGGTGTACACGGAACCATTCCATCAGAACGACCTTGGACGAGACGGCCAAGATTGACTGGATGAAAACCATCAACATCCTTACGAGGGTCAATCAATTCAGTTAGCATCTCTTCGTCCATATGTTTAGGCAATGGGGATTGAATGAGTATTCCGTGCAGATCATCTTGTTGATTCAAATCAAGAATATGTTGAGCAACAACATCCTGTTCAGTGTCCGCAGGCAACTCAATGTGCGTGGACTTTATTCCTAAACGGCCACAAGAACGTACTTTGTTGTTCACGTAAACATGTGAAGCGGGATCATCGCCGACGATGATAACGGCAAGATGAGGTTGTACTGAGCATTCTGAGATTCGACTTTTCAATCGTTCCTCTAGGTCAGCAGCACATGATTTACCGTCAAGTCGTGTTGCGCCCATAGCACATCGTGCGACTAATTCGGTTTGAGCATTCGCATCCAATAGGGTTGAAATTATGGAGCCAACGGAGGGACTCGAACCCCCGACCGCCTGATTACAAATCAGGCGCACTACCAGCTATGCTACGTTGGCCTTGTTAGGCCATTCTCATCCCCTTCATGAAGGAAACGGTCAAATCTCGACAAGGTCAATAGGTAAACCCACTTGCGATGGATATGGACGAAGCGCCCGGAGAGTCTCTCATCAACACCCTCGCTTCAACCCGAATTGGTAATGATACCATCTTCAGTTGGTTTGCCCGATATCAGCAAGCGAAGAGTGACGGACATGATGCTGTTAACGGAACAGTCGGTTCTCTCCTCGAAGATAACGGGCAACTTGCAATCAATCATGTCGTTGACGATATGTTGCGAAACGCACCTCCGCTTGAATTTGCATCTTATGCTCCATTGAAGGGTTTGCCCGCATTCCTTGATTTGAGCATCTCTCTGGCTCTTGGAGACCATCGCTCAACCTTGGAAGAGATGGGTTTCTCATTCACATCAACCGCAACACCTGGTGGTTCTGGAGCACTTTTCCTCGCCGCCTCTAATCTATGTGAACGAGGAGAAGCAATCCTTCTGCGCGACAGATATTGGGGTCCATATGCTGGATTCTTGAAGGGATGTGGCCTTGGAATGGCAACATGGCCCCTCTTGCCTCAAGCAGGAAGCGAATACCCGTTTTTTGCTGATACTGCATTCGAGAGAGAAGTCGAAAAACTTGCTTCAACACAGAGTACTGTCATGGTATGGCTGAATGATCCTGCCCACAATCCAACTGGATTGACGATGTCGTCTGAAGGAAGACGAGCAGCTCTTGATGTCATGATGGCAAGTGCTTCCCGACATCCAGAAATTGGTCATACACTTCTCTTAGATGCAGCATACAGTTTGTATGCGGATGAACCGCATGGATGGG
>JABIYX010000133.1 GCA_018666575.1 Methanobacteriota archaeon
AAGCATTTTCAAATGTTGCATCAGTCAAGAGTGCCTCTTCAAAGTTAACTTGAGAGATATAGCTATCATTGAAATTTGCCCCAACCATATTGCTTGCAACGAAATTAACATTCCCGATACTCCAACCAGAGAAGTCCATGCCTGAAAAATCGCATTGTTCTAGGTTAATCTCCTCTTCAAATCCATACAAAGTAAATCCATCACCGTCTTCCAAACGGTAATCTGTAACCATTTCCATGATATCGCATGAGGAATCATCAGGTTCATCGAGAACCTCATCTCCTAGACATCCAGCGAATGGAACTGACGCCATCAGCAGAGAGATTAGCAAAACAACAGTATTTCTCATGCTTTTCCCTTGTCCAACCGTCGTATTATCTTTACGATTCAAGGGTACCCACTGCTTGGACGGGTAAGCAAAGGGCTCCCTCTGATTGACATACAAGAGGAATTATCAATTAGAAGATATATGATGAGCAGTTATGTCACAGGATGGAAAAGGAGATACATCAACCCTGAGTATAGTCTTATTTGTTGGAGCCATTGGTATCGGGATTTGGTTCCTTACTGTTGCTTCAGACTTTGTGGATTCCGGCACGAGTCCAGCTTACGCCGTGTTTTTCTTCGTTCCAATCTGTGGTGTATTTTTGGGCGTGATCGTATTGGCCGATGTTGTAAAATCACTCTCTAGCTCCACTAAAAACAACACAGAATTGAGTGGGGAAGATGCCACATCCAGTACCGATGGAGATAAAGAGGACAACAGCACCAAGCGTCACCTCAAGATAAGCCTCGCTTTGATAGGTGGAGGTTGGCTGCTTGGCCAACCTTGGGCACGAGAACCAAAAATTCAGAGCGTCGCTACTGTAGGAGTAATGTTGTTTTTACTCGGCCTCATTTGGTTCATGTTTTGGCTCGTAGCCGATGCTGCCAATAGTCCAGCAAAAAGGAAAAAGAAAATCCTCGCTGCTAAGAAATCACAACTAAACGGGAAAGAAGAACCTTGAGGGGCTGTCGATTGGTTCTTTCCCACAGATGAAGAACCGTTGATTCAATCGTTCTCCTAACGAATCACAGGGTCAATACACAAACCAACTGATTCGTTTTGAATCTATCAGAGGGCTTGCAGTGGGTCGAATCACTCGCTACCCATTGAAACGGCAAGTTGGCAAAGGATTCATCTAACGACTTTATTCAACCAGTGTTATGATTTCCAACGAGGCGTGATCGACGCCCGCTTCTTCTCTCGATTTGATCATGACCGGGTCATCTAATCGCTTGTCTTCTACTGAGTTCATTTCAACAACCGTGTATACGCTATTTTCATTGCCGTTTTCATGACCGTATGCCAAGACCCTCACACCACGTTGCAGCCTCATTGCCTCGTTTGAGTCGAATGCTTTCTTCCACACTTCGTAACCTTTGGTCACTTTGAACTTCGTAATCACTTTCATTTTGAATCACCTGATCAATAATTTTCATCTATCCACCTGAAGAGGTTCCTCAGGATTGGAGAAAATGAACGCCCTTTTTCTGAGAGAGAATATTCAACGCGGGCAGGAACTTCTGAGTAGACTTCTCTGAGCACAAGATCGGATGCAACAAGGTCTTCCAGTCTTCTGCTAAGCGTGGTTGCTGTAATCGTCATCTTTCGCTTTAATTCATTGAATCGAATCGATGAGTCGCGGTGTGTTAATGTGTAGATGATTTCTAGAACGTAGGATTTTCCGAGTAAGTCTACGATGTTTTGAGTTGGATTCATCAGACAAGGTGGCCTCGGGCGTTCTACTGGTTGCATACCGATACCTAGTATCTTGAGGATATTAAGTCTAAGTATCGTGATTGATACTGGTCTTCGGTCTGAAACTTTCCTCTATTAATAGACTTCAGCATTGGCTTAGCACGGAGGCGAAAAAATGAGCAAATGTGGATGTGGAAGATCACCAACAGGTATGTGCAAAGGATGGCATGGTCTATCAGATGAAGAATATCAAAAGAAGTTGGCAGAACATAAGAACCAAGAAAAGGAGGAATGAATTTGGCTAAGAATTGGAATACAATTCTCCGATGGATTCACCTCATATTTGGAATGATGATCTCAGCTTATTTCGCAAGAATTACCTTCACGGGTAATGTCAATGCTTGGGAAGACCAAGAATGGGTAACCATGCTCATGGGGCAAGGCGTACTCGCAATCGTTTTCTGGACTGGTATTATCAAATGGCAACTTCCACGAATTAAGAAGTGGAACAGAAACCGCAAGAAGAAGCAAGCAGCGGTCTAAGCGATTCCTCAAGTAGTTGGAATATTACGATTTGAAACATGGTAAGGGGTAATACTCTCACTGAGTCGCCAAAAACAAAGGTGACATTTACGATTGTAACAGCTGTATTTATCCTGCTCTTATGGATCGGATTTGCTACAGATTTGTTCCTGCATAAAGCGAGTACAGACTCGATTGTGAAGTCTGATCAAATCCCAGATTTGATTCTCGGTTTATTCCGAATAGGTGCTGCATATCTTGCGTTTCATGCCATCGTATTTTGGATGGTAATAAGCCCCCGGCCTGGAATCATGTACAGCATTAATTATCATACTGGAAATGTTGATCAGCATGAAGTTGAGGGGCTTGAGCGCCTTGTAACATTCAGTAGTTGGCAACTTATTCTCTGTGGAATATTTTTCTTCCTAGCCGGTCTTGTAAGTTGGCTAACTATTTTTGAAATGGACATTCCTTCGTTCCTTAATCGCATAATTCCACTGTTGTACTTCATGGCGTTGAGCGCATCAAGTTTGACAGCAATCGTCGTTCGATATGTCATTATTGCTGCAGATTTCAAGAGCCGTAATCCACTCGGACATCTGTTCTTGAAACATGAACAAGTGATGCATAATTGGACGTTAATTCTTCTCTCAGTCGAACTCGTTCTCGGTTCGATTGAAGTGCTACCAGAGGGTGTTATTCTTGGAGGATTCCTTGGTGGAATTTACTTTTATTTTGCTTACGTATGGGCACGTTTCTTTGGCCAATACTTCGTTTATGACTTCATAGATCCGAGGCCAAAAAGTGCACCGTTCGCTATTGTTGGACTGGTTCTCGCTTTTGGCGTATTCTTCATGACCATGTATGCACTCTATTTGGTTCTACAATGGAATCAATGGGTTGGAATTCCCTTGGTTGCACTCTTTGTACAGCGTTCAGTTCTCTTCAATCCGCCTACGAATTGATCACTTCGGGCTGGTCATGTCCTCAGGGCGGACCCACTCATCGAATTGTTCGTTGGTAAGCAGGCCAAGTTCGAGAGCACTTTCTCGTAATGTGATCCCTTTCTCATGAGCATTTTTAGCAATCTTTGCTGACTTATCGTAACCGATATGGTTGTTCAGAGCAGTGACCAACATGAGTGAACTGTCAAGATGTTTCTGGATCATCTCTTCATTGGCTTCTAATCCCTCAATGCATCGATCTCCAAAAGAGACACAGGCATCACTTAGCAAGCGAATGCTGTGTAAAAGGTTGTGAATCATCATTGGCTTGAAGACGTTGAGCTCAAAGTTCCCTTGACTCCCTCCTATCGTAATTGCCGTATGGTTACCCATGACTTGACAACAGACCATCGTCATCGCTTCTGATTGTGTTGGATTGACCTTGCCTGGCATAATACTGCTTCCTGGCTCATTTGCAGGCAGAGAAAGTTCTCCAAAGCCACATCGTGGGCCAGATCCAAGCCAACGAACATCGTTAGCGATTTTCATCAAACTCACTGCAAGTGTGTTCATTGCCCCACTGGCTGCAACAATCGCATCATGTGCAGACAATTGTGCAAATTTATTTTCTGCACTTACAAACGGTAACTCAGTTCGTTCTGCAATACGTCGAGCAACTTGTTCTGCAAATTTTGGATGTGAATTAAGCCCAGTTCCCACAGCAGTACCTCCGAGTGCAAGTTCAAACAGATCCTTCTGAGCGAATTCAATTCTTCGCAAATCTGCTTCAAGCATGTGTACATAGCCACTGAATTCCTGTCCAAGTGTCAACGGAGTCGCATCCATAAGGTGAGTCCGGCCAATCTTCACGATACCTTGGAAATCCTTTTGTTTCGTTCTCAACTTCTTTGTTAATCCCCTAACTGCTTTGAATAATCGATGTTCAATTTCTTCAGCAGCAGCAATATGCATCGCTGTAGGGAATGTATCGTTGGATGATTGTCCCTTGTTGACGTGATCGTTTGGATGAACTGGCGATTTGCTTCCTAGGACGCCACCTGCCATCTCAATGGCTCTGTTTGCAATGACTTCATTTGAGTTCATGTTGGTTTGTGTTCCAGAACCGGTTTGCCAAATTCGTAGAGGGAAATGAGCATCATGATCACCATTCATGACTTCTTCAGCAGTGTCGATGACCAAGCCTGCAATTTCTGCATCAAGGACTCCAAGGTCACGATTGGTTCTTGCAGCAGCCGCTTTCAGAATACCAAATGCCCGAATAAGTGGCTTGGGCATAACATCCTCACCAATATCAAAATTGACCAGAGAACGTGCTGTTTGACAGCCGTAATATGTATCTCCAGGAACTTCCATTTCACCCATCGTATCTGTTTCGATTCGGAAGTCAACGTTTGATTTCGGAGCCTTTGGACTTGGTGGAGTGTAGGTTTGTGAATAGGTACTTTTCACATCTAGACGGCTTCGAATGGCTTGAACAATCCACGCGCTGCGGCCCATATTCTTTCCACCACCAGTCCAACGATCGAGTTCTTGAGCGACGTCTTCAGGTATGCTGACGGATACGATTCGGCTTCCGCCAACGTTATGTTTTCCCATGAAGTTTAACAATTGCATGATGTTATTAAACAAATGCTAAGAGCATAGAAAGCCAATAACTGAACTCATAAACCTCCAATCGATAGGACAGATATGGAAGAACAGACTGACACCATGCCTAACCTAACAACGAATTACGGGTTATTTCTCCTTTCTTGGGGATTAATTGTAACCTATATTTCTCAAGCACAATCCTTCACTTCATTCCTACCATCTGCTCTTGGCCTTGCTCTTCTCGTATCTGGGGAGATGGCTAAACATCCTGAAGCAAGCAGGAAGTTATGGATGCATGTAGCAGTCACATTCGGCTTGATTGGCGCTCTTGGCGGAACTCGTTTCTTCATGGTTATGGGTGACGGGCTTACCTATGCAAGTTCATCAATGCTGATGATGTTCCTAACTGGATCTGCGTACACAGCTCTATGTGTTCGCTCATTTATTGCTGCACGCAAAGCACGTGAAGCAGCAGAAGTAGAAGCGTGATCAGAATTTACGTCGTACCTTTGCACTTGGTGCAGAAGTGTTTGTGACATCAAAGTCATCATCTTCTTGAACATCGATGGAGACATCGACTTGAACATCGGATGCAACCATCTTGGTGCTTCCTTGTTTGGATTCGAGTTTATCTATGGTCTTAATCAACATAGCGAATTCCAACTCAAGGTCCTCAAGAGAGTCGCTCAGTTCATCGATTTTATTTGCCAAACGCTTCGCAAGTTTACGAGCTTTTGCCAATACACGTTCGGTTCCCATGACTTAATCGTCGCGTCAATGAATTAAGAATGCATCGAATCGCTGAAACAACAAGAATTTCATTCGACAACTGTGCATCGAATGATTTGTTGTGGAACCTTAGGGCGGTCACCAGGCAACTTTTGGCATCCTTCGATGTTCTTGACGACATCCATTCCTTCGACAACCTTTCCAAAGAC
>JABIYX010000145.1 GCA_018666575.1 Methanobacteriota archaeon
AGACACCCGTCAAATCAACCTGAAAGTTGTCGATGCAGGAAACATCGGACTTGACACATTGCTCGGTGCGGGCGAAGGTGCAGCACCAGCGGAGTGAAACCCGAGAGGGTCATCGTTGAATAAGGAGGAATGGAAGCATGGCAAGAACGCTTCCATCTCAACCTGAAGTCAATATTGGCCTTGTCGGGCACGTTGATCACGGGAAAACAACACTTACACAAGCTCTTTCTGGAGTTTGGACTGATACTCACTCAGAAGAGCGTCGCCGAGGTATTTCGATCAAACTCGGATACGCTGATACTGCGTTTTACAAGACTGAAACTGGCCAATACTATGCAACAGGTCGTCGTCCAGAAGGCGGTAAAGATGTTGATTCCGAACTTCAACGAGTTGTTTCATTCGTTGATGCGCCAGGTCACGAGACACTGATGGCGATTATGATTACTGGAGCATCCATCATGGATGGTGCTATGTTGATGGTTGCGGCGAATGAAACATGCCCTCAACCACAAACACGAGAACACCTCATGGCACTGGAGATTGCTGGAATCAAGAACATCGTTATTGTTCAGAATAAGATTGACCTCGTTACGAAGGAAAGAGCAATGGAATCCTACAAGGAAATCAAGGATTTCTTGGAAGGAACGATTGCTCACAATGCCCCTGTCATTCCAGTATCTGCCCACCATGATGTAAACCTCGATATCTTAATCGAAGCAATCGAACAAACAATTCCAACTCCGGATCGTCAAGAAGATGAGAGAGCTGTGATGCATATTGCACGTTCTTTCGATGTAAACCGGCCTGGTACCCGACCTGCAAAACTGACAGGAGGAGTTATTGGAGGCTCAATTGTCGAAGGTACATTCAGAGAAGGTGATGAAATTATCATCGGACCAGGACGTAAAATCGAGCAAGGAAACAAAACACGATGGGAGCCAATTGAAACCACCATCACGAGCATGCAAGGTGGCGGCGGTAAGCGCGATATCATGATGGCTGGTGGTTTGTGTGGACTTGGTACACTTCTTGACCCATCGATTACAACTGCAGACAATCTCTCTGGACAAGTTCTAGCCAAAAAAGGAGAACTACCAACAATTCGTACGGAGTGCTCCATTTCCGTTGAACTTATGGCTGCAATGGTTTCAGGCGATGGTGAAGGTGCAGACAAAATTTATCCTCTTCGAAACAATGAGATGTTAATGGTAAACGTAGCTACTTCAACATCAGTCGGCGTTGTAAAGGGCGCTGAGAAAGGAAAAGCTACACTCCATCTTCGACTTCCCATCTGTGCTGATGAAGGACAACGTGTATCCCTCTCGAGAAGAGTTGGCGCAAGATGGAGATTAATTGGTCACGGTACCATCCAGTGAGATGATTTCATGGGCGATGTGCTCATTGATGCCTGTGGCTGGGTGGCACTCATCGATGCTGGACTCAACATTGATAGCGCATTATCTTCAATTGTAGGACCTCCTCACTTCATACTCCTGCCTTCAGTATTGGAAGAACTTTCAGCCATTCAAGAACAAAGGAATCTAAGAAATACCATTATGCTTGAACTCCTTCTCCAAAGATCCACACTCATAGAAGAAAAATCTGGCCATACAGACGACTTACTTTTACATCATGCGAAAGAGTATGATATACCCCTCCTTACCGTTGATGCACATCTAAAGCGTCGATGTTTCGAATCCAGTGTTGATGTCATTGAAGTCATGAATCGTAAAAAACTACGCCTAATAGCCTCTCTATAGATTTAAAAGTCTCGATTTTGAGCAAAACCCGATTATAATAGTATCCTCCATTATATGTGACTCAAGATTAATCATGCAGGTGAGAAGTTAAAATACCGTAACAATATGGATATTACCATGGATGGCCATACAACCAACAATACAACAAGAATCCTCCACGACTCACTTTGCAAGCAATTAATCGAACTTGGCCTGCAAACACACACCGCAAGTGTACTGACATGCCTCCATTTTCATGGAGCATCAACATCAAGAGATTTACAGACACAGTGTAATTTACGCCAACCTGATGTAAGTATAGCAATAAATGAACTCCGTGAGATGAATCTGATTATTCATAGTGCAATCAACCAAAGCAATCGTGGCAGACCAGCCCACATGTATCGCTTAAGACACTCATTGGAACAATCGTTACTCCCGTTTATTCGCCTTGCACAGGTGCGGGCACAAGAGATTCTCAGCGGAATAGAGTCGATCCAATCAATCGTCTCTTCTCTTGCCAATGAGAAAACTTCAGATCCTATGGTAGCGTGAACAATACATCATCGCCATGACCGTCAAGCAGACGTAACTTAACGCCCGCATCAATCCACGCATGTGCGTAGTTTATTGCTCCAAATGCTCGTATGAAATCACCCTGTTTTAGGAAATATTGTGCATCGGATGAATAATCATCCGCCATAGACAACAGTGTGCTGAGCATTTTTGACTCGGGACTTCCTTCATCTACAAGGGGAGTCGCTTTTTCACGAGCTCTTCGGGTGATGGAAAGATAATGTTCGACGCGTTCTTCAGTCAATGTTTTCCCAGGATCCATTCAATCACCACCTTTTTGCCTTCTCAAAAGCCGTTTTACATCGTCTTTTCTTCCAAGAGTTTCGTACAATTCTATCGCACGGGAAAGGCGACCTTCATCCTCAGCAGTTTGGGCTCTTTGGAACAAAGTTCTCCTTTCATCCCAGCTTCGAGCAAGTTTAGCATCAGCAGCCTCTTGATGCCTATGTCGCTTTTCTTCCTCTGCTAGAGCGGGGGCAAGCCATCGTCTTGTCAATCCGTCCCTACGCGCAGTAATCATCGAATTACGACCAAGTCGTAGAAGTAAATCACCGAGATCCATTCCATCACCAATTCTCGATAACTCCTCAGCAGATGAGAGATGATCAAGATGTCCTTCAATCCCAAGCACCCACCAACCATCTCCTGCTCGAGTCGCCATAAGCGGTTCCAGAGAATCAGTTTCAACTCTATCCATGGAATCCCAACCAAATGGATGAGGAGTTCCTTCCCACAATTGACCATCAGAGGATAACAGAAGCAAACGTCCATCCATAAGCATAGAACACCAACTCCAAACTGTTGTATCAATAACTCTGCGCTTGTCCTGATTAGCGATTTGCCCACACAACATTACACCATCTGAGGATTGCCACAACAAATGTTCCCGATCCAGCCATCCAACAAGTCTTCGAACGATTCCAGAGGAGATCCTGCGAATTCCCTTTCCATTTGAATCGAAAAGATGGAGATTCCCATCTCTGCCTGATACAATCCACCCACCCCCAGGTCGGTGAAGGAGATGCAAGAATCCCCCTGGACTGCTTCTACCCTCGTGCAACATCGTTCCATCAACGGTTTTCAATACAAAGAATCCGTGTGCTGCAAGTATACCTATGGTACCTTCACCGTTGCAGATAGCATGAACTTTGAATGGCATAGTTTGCTTCCATTGAATCTCATTGGATTCATTGAAGAGAACCAAATTCAAACCATAAGCAACTGCAAGCTGTCCATCAATTGATGCTATTGCACTAATTCGAGAAGGCGCTTGCCAAGACCATGAAACAGTCCATGACATCAAACTTCACCTCCTACTAGACCCCAAGCCATCATTTGGGCAAGAGCAGTTCGAGTAAGACCGAACATTCGAGAACGACCAACCATTCTCACATCGAGAATACCAGCTTTATGTAATCGATTACAAATTTGGGAAAGCCTTGCTCGTTTAATGTTTAATTTCTCCAACAAGTGGTTGTCCGAAGGAGATAAGTTGCGCTGTTGAGCGACAGAAACCACGATAGTTTCTGATTGTGTTAGCGAAGTCAAAACGTGCACGTTAAGAACGAATTCTGTCTTCTCACTAAATTTAGGACGTGAAAGTGCTTGGAGACTTTCAGCAAGTTTGTTTGAGGCTTCCTGATCACCCGAAGGAGAAAGAAGTTTGGAAAGTAAATTCGTTAGTGTCATCAACACGGATTCATTAGACTGCAAATTATTCTCCTCAATTACTTGATTATAATCTGATTCAAAGGTCTCTGATAAGATACTCTCGTCTTGGAACAGATTCTCCTCTGAATCGATTGCCTCCTCATCAGGATCTCCCTGTACTGCGAGTGAGTTTTTACTCACCCAAAGCGAATTAGCGCCATCAACTTGCTTGTATTCCCCCTCAGGTTCTTCAGCATCATCAATTGATTGACTTGTTTGTTTCCAGCGGCCTCTGAGACCACTAAAAC
>JABIYX010000071.1 GCA_018666575.1 Methanobacteriota archaeon
ATCTGCATGGGTGGTAACTTTTTGTCAGCAACACCAGATACCAGAAGAACGGCTAAAGCGATTAAGAATATTGAACTAACAGTTCAAATATCAACAAAACTCAATCGAAGCCACCTCATAACAGGGAAATCTGCGTTAATATTACCAGTGCTTGGAAGGACTGAAATGGATATTCAAAGATCAAAGAAACAATTCGTAACTGTGGAAAATTCAATGGGAGTCGTTCACAAATCCGAAGGAAAACTCAAGCCTGCTTCATCGACATTGATGAGTGAACCTTCCATTGTGTCTGAACTAGGACATCGATTATCTCCTGATCATCTTTCATGGCGTACACTTTCGAGTAACTATGATTTGATTAGAGATTTAATGGCGAATTCCCTCAATGGTTTTGAGAACTATAATGAACGTGTGCGCCAGGAAAATGGTTTCTTATTACCAAATTCACCGAGAGATGAATTGAAATTTAATACTCCATCAGGGAAAGCCGTATTCTCATCGAATCCTTTACCTGATGTTTCTATTAAAGACGACCAATTTGTTCTCATGACAATGAGAAGCCACGATCAATACAATACGACCATTTACGGCCTACACGATCGATATCGTGGAATACACGGGAACAGGAGAATCATTCTGATGAATGCCCTCGACATGGCTGAAAATGGTCTCAAAACGCGTGATATCATCCATTTACAGAGTCATTTCAACGGGACTGTCCGCCATTCAAAAAACTGGATTGTCGTTGCATACGATATACCGAAGGGGAATATGGGTGCTTATTTCCCAGAAGCAAATGAGTTAGTTCCGCTCGATTCAGTAGCCGATAAGTCAAACACTCCAACATCAAAATGGATTGTAGTTTCTTTCTCCCATGATAATGCTAGGACCGAAGAAGAGTAGGTTTCCATCATGTCAGAGAATTCATACATTCGATTGGTCAAAACCAATCGAACATATCGACGATTTTGGATTGCAGCCTTTGTTTCTATGTTCGGTGAATGGTTCAACACCATTGCATTGTTCATCTTAATACTCAAATACACAGAATCAGAATTACTCCTTGGTATTTTGATGGCCGTAAGGATGGGTTCGTTTGCACTCATGCAACCACTCTTTGGTTTGCTCGCTGATCGAGTTAATAGGAAAAAATTGATGATCGTTACCAATCTATTCCAAATTGGACTCGCCTTGGCCTTCATTGGAGTAAATGGGCCAGAAGATATGTGGTGGATGTTCACAATCTCGGGAATAATGATGGCATTACATGGCTTGTACGTAACTGCTGAGAGAGCTGCTCTTCCAAATATTGTGAGTGAAGAAGATTTAGCAACTGCTAATGCCCTAGACAGTGCTACATGGTCTGCAGCATTGTGTTTTGGAGCATTTGCTGGTGGGCTTGTTGTATCTGAGTTCGGAGTTAATGTCGCTTTTATCATCGATTCAATCACATTTTTGTTTGGAACTTTAATGCTACTCCCTCTTGTCATTCCCCAAACTTACGATAAATCTAGTGAAGGATCGATGATTAAGAGTGCTCTGAGAGATATCTGGTTGGGCCAAAAAAGAATCAAGAGTGAACCGCGCTTGCTTCGAATTATATTTGCAAAGACTTCATGGAACATCGCAGGAGGAGGTCTTGCTGGGGTTTTCCTCGTATTAGCAGGAAACGAAATTACATTTGTTGGTACTGCTCTTGGATTTGGAATATTCTTCTTTGCACGAGGTATTGGTACAGGAATAGGCCCAATACTAGCAAGAAATATTTTCAAAGATTCCACTAAATGGCCAAAAATGGTTGGTTTACTGATTATTGTTAGTGGATTTTTCTATGTCCTTGTCGGTTTAAGTTTAGGAGGCCCGATTTTACTTACTCTTGCTCTTGTTACATTAGCGCACACTGCGAGTGGAGGGAATTGGGTCTTATCAACAGTATTGACTCAGCAATGGGTCGAGGATGAGATGAGGGGGCGGGTCTTTTCCACAGACATGCTCTTAATGTCAATAGGACAAGTAATTTCAACAATATCCGCAGGTTATTTGATCGAGTCAGGAGTGGTAAATCTCAAAGAAGGAATACTTGCATATTCTGTTCTAATGGTTGTGAGTGGTATCATATTCACACTTTGGAATCCTAAGCACCAAGGCAAACTTCGTGAAGACATACTGGCGGCGTGAAATACCTGCGGTTATCACTTGATTCATCGATAACATCCAACTGGAGCGTCGATGTATCTCCTTCCTGAATTGTCACAAGAGAGGAAGTACTTGCTGGCAGATAATCTTCTCCGGTTGATAGCAATGAAACTCGAATTGAGTGTCCTTCTTCGAAGACGGCATCGAGCGGCATAAACTCCATTTTGGCATTTATCGTCTGGACGAGAGGCAACCAAGTTTGAATCTGATCTCCACCCGCATGATATCGCAAATCCATTATTGCATGGCCAATATGAATGCACTCATTCTCGAAACAATCTTCGAGTAAAGCGTAGAGTTGTCCTCCAACAGTAGCAGTTGTAACATCAACATGAAGTCGTGGAACACCTGCTATCCTCATTGTTTCTGTTAATGGTTCAGTTTCCCACACAGGGCCAGTATTAGCATCTGGAAGTACGGTTAAGGAACCACCAATATTCGAAAGTTCTCCACCCAATGAGCCGACCCATTCAGTAGTATCTTCTGGAGGATATCGATTTTCTAGCCTCCAATCTCCTTGATTGTCTTGGATTTCTATGTATTGGCCAGGTTGTTCTCCACGGTCTTGAAGATAATACTCGAACCACTCATAGAGATCTTGCATCCAATCATATCGAATCATCTCAGGGAAGGCTTCTCCACCGCGACCACCCATGTCACTTCGATCATTAAGTTGAATTGGCCTATCCGGATAATCGTGATCCCATTGGCCGAATAAGCCCTTGGCTTCGATACCAGCATCGATTAGTGAATTCATTGTTGGGACTGCCATATGAGGATCTACGTTCCAATCATGCATTCCTTGAATGAGATATACAGAACCTTGGTAATTTTCCAAAACTCGATCTAAAAAGTATCTTTCACTCCAATAATCACCAAACTGTTCTGATCCTAAGATATAGGCGGACATACCTGTACCTGGTCCAATGAGGTAATCTGGGCAAATATTTTGATAATCTTCTTCATCTCCATCCAATCCGTAAGAACCATACACGCCATTGTGCATGATTGGCGCCCTTGCTTCAGCGCTGCCGTTTCTCCACATTAATTCCTTAACGCCAATTAGGCCTGAGATCGGTACAATGGTCTTGAGGTAATCATGTTCGGCACCAAACATTGCGGCTTGCCATGGCGTCGAACCGTCGTATGACTTTCCAATCAAACCAACATTTCCATTGCTCCAATTTTGTTCTCCAAGCCATCGAACTGCAGCATCATTGCCTAATTGTTCAGCAGTTCCCATGAGATCCATACAGTGATTTGACCGGCCTGTCCCTGAAACAGATACTTGAGCGAATGCATAACCGTGTGGGAGCATTTGTTCAACCATCATTGAACCTAGCCAACTGCCAGGGACTTCAATTGTAGGTGTTTCAACGGATGGTTCTTGGAAATACGGACCAAATTCTGCGATGACAGGTACTTTGACTCCCTCTTCCACATTTGGCCTCCAAACTGCAAGACTAATCAGACCATTTGGCGCAGCGCCACCTTCTTCGATTGGCAAGACATATTCAACAAAATGATGTGTTGAGTTCCATTCATTTGCAGTTTCTAATATCGTGTATTGGCCAGTTTCTAAAACGTATCCAAAATCTCCGTCAACAGAATAATCTTCAAGATAGCGTTCCCAAATAGGAACATAACCTTCTGCTTCCGAAGAATCCTGAGTGTTCGTGACAAGAGAGTCTCCAAACAAAGCAGAGACGAATAAGAACACAAGACAAACAGCGATGGTGCTGCCAAGTACTGCATTGAACGATTGGTTATCGGCTCTTTGAGCCTTTGTGGAATTCAAAATTCCATCATCGTCCTTAACGGCCATTGGTAATCCATTGAAGCATCATTTTTCAATCCGTCGAAGTGTTGATTTGTGAACAATCCTCAAAGGCCATCAATCCTACGCATGCTTATGGATGAGGCTGAGAGAATCGCAGCGATACATGCTGGAATCACTTCCCAGTTGCCAAATCATCCAGGATTAGACTCTACAGTCGACCATGCGCCTGTCCGCAAACAAGTACTCTCTCTTGTAGAAGAGCGTTTAGCAATTGAAAACGCTCTGAGATATTTTCCCGAAATAGATCACGAGATTTTGGGACCAGAATTTCTTGAAGAATTACGGACTTATGGCCGAATTTACATGTACCGTTTTCGCCCAGATTGTGTCATTCGGGCTCTTCCAATCGAACAATATCAAGCCCGTTCTTTACAAGCAGCAGGAATCATGCTTATGATTGACAACAATCTTGATCCCCTCGTTGCACAGTTTCCTAATGAACTCATCACATATGGCGGGAATGGAGCTGTTTTCCAAAATTGGGCGCAATATTTACTGGTTATGAATTTCCTTTCACAAATGACAGACGAACAAACTCTTGTCATCTACTCAGGACATCCTCTGGGATTATTCCCCTCCAATAAAAATGCACCAAGAGTTGTTGTAACGAATGGAATGATGATTCCAAATTATTCCACAGTTGATCATTATGAGCGATTAAATGCCATGGGCGTCACACAATATGGCCAAATGACAGCCGGCTCATACATGTATATTGGGCCTCAAGGTATCGTACATGGAACTACCATCACTCTGATGAATGCCGCAAGGATGAAATTTGGGATTCCAGCAAATGGAAATCTTGGTGGTTTATGCTTCGTCACATCCGGTTTAGGCGGCATGTCAGGTGCTCAAGCGAAAGCAGCAGTAATAGCAGGAGTATCGTGTATCGTAGCAGAGTCAAATTCAATCGCCGCAAAGAAACGTCATTCTCAAGGGTGGGTTGAACAAATTTCAGAAGATGTGGATGAAGCAATTGATCTGATGCTTCTCTCAGCTAAGCAAAAAGTAGGAACCTCAATCGGATATATTGGAAATATTGTCGAGTTATGGGAGCGTTTAGTTGAGCGAGATGTTATGGTCCATTTGGGCAGTGATCAGACCTCACTTCACAATCCGTATCAAGGAGGGTATTATCCTGCAAACCTTACCTTTGAAGAATCTCAAGAACTCATGCATACCAATCCTAAGAAGTTCAAATCTGCAGTACAGTCAACGCTTCAAAGACATGTCGCCGCTGTAAATTCCATGGCAGACAAAGGCATGTTCTTTTGGGATTATGGTAATGCATTTTTACTCGAGGCTGGACGTGCAGAGGCAGATATTTTCGACTCAAATGGTGAATTCAAGTATCCTTCATACGTTGAAGATATCATGGGCCCATTATGCTTTGATCGAGGATTCGGACCTTTCCGTTGGGTCTGTTCATCCGGTAAGTCAGAAGACCTGAATATGACCGATAAAATTGCGTTTGATACGTTAACAGAATTGTATGAAGCAGTTGAGGATGAAGACGTTAAGCAACAGATTAGAGACAATCTGAAATGGATACAGGAAGCAGATTCTCATAACTTGGTTGTTGGGTCACAGGCCCGTATACTATACGCCGATGAACGAGGTAGAAACGCAATCGCTACACGATTCAATGAAGCGATTTCTGACGGGAGAATCTCTGCCCCAGTAATCCTTGGAAGAGACCATCACGATGTAAGTGGTACTGATTCTCCTTACAGAGAGACTGCAAATATACGAGATGGTTCAAAATGGACAGCTGACATGGCTGTTCAGAATTTCATCGGTGATGCAATTCGCGGAGCAACCTGGGTTAGTTTACACAATGGTGGAGGTGTTGGCTGGGGCGAAGTGATGAATGGCGGCTTTGGAATGGTAATTGATGGGTCTTTAGAATCTAAAAATAGACTCCAGTCGATGCTTCATTGGGATGTTAACAATGGCGTTGCTAGAAGAGCATGGGCGCGTAACTCAGGGGCAGTATCTTCAATACAGCAAGCTATGAAAACTAACCCTTCGTTGAGGGTTACCTTACCTAACATCGTAGATAAAAATCTCCTCGAACGTATTTTTGATGGTGAATGACATGAACATGCGAACAATTACTCTCGATGGAACAACATTAACTTCATCTGAAGTTGTTGAAG
>JABIYX010000074.1 GCA_018666575.1 Methanobacteriota archaeon
CCGACCTCATCGAAGAAGCTACAGGCACCCCCCCTTCATCAGAGGCGTTTCTTCGATATGTTGAAGAGAAATACGGCGAGATTTACTCTCTTTGATTATTCTTCTTGATCGTTAGCAGACGATGTACCAACAAGTTTGTTGATACGCTCTGTTAATTCATTGATTGCATCACCAAGATCGTTGCTTCGATCATCTTCATGGTCAGTGCCAAATGTTGTTCCAAGCAATACCACCATTGCTCCAGACAACATCATCACAGCAGGCCAATAGACGTCTTCTGCCACCATGTCATTCGTGGCTTGCATTCCACCCCAAATTGCACCTGCAATAAATACAATTAATCCAATCATTATCTGTTGATATCCTTTTCCAAGTTGTTCTTCCATGCCACTCATAACACTCATGCTAAAATAGTTCATTGACTAATTAAGGGTATTCTATAAAACGCCCCGAATAATATTAATTCCAAGGGGTCATCAAGAGGGGCGAACCAGTTTGTCCTTCATTCACAAGAATTTTTCCTTTAGGTCCTGTGGCCTCAGTTCTTTCAAACACAGGAGTTCCTCCCACAACGGTGAGGACAGGCCAACCAACCAGTTTGAGTCCACTGAATGGGCTCCATCCGACTCTCGACCAAGCGTTTTGATCTTCAACCATGATCTCCTTGGTCATGTCGACAAGAGTAATATCTCCATCATAGCCTTGTTCCAGTTTACCTTTTCCAATCATTCCGTAGCATTCTGCAACATTCAAAGACATCCACTTTACCACTTGTTCAATGGTGCATGCACCTTTTGAGGCATGTGTTAGCATGACAGGGAGTGACGTATCAACGCCTGGCATTCCACTTGGTGCCTTTGGGAAACCTTTCGCTTTAGTTTCAAGTGTATGTGGTGCGTGATCGGTTGCAATACAGGTGATTGTTCCATCATGAAGTCTCTTCCATAACGTATCTTTGTCCACCTGATATCGGATTGGAGGATTCATTTTCAACCGTGTTCCACGTTCAGCAACATCACGTTCGTCAAAGGTGAGGTGCTGAGGCAATGCTTCGGTTGTAATGTGAGCTTCTCCTTCAGTTCCAGTGAGTGATGTCAATCCATGCAACCAATCTGCTTCTATACCAGATGTGAGATGAAGAATATGCAATCGATGACCACTCGCCTGAGCGTATCCAACCGCTCTCTTGGTGGCGATAAGAGCAGTCTCATCGTCCCTCCATTCTGCATGAGCTTCCATATCTGTGCGCCCATCGATCATCACCTTTCGTTCATTCATTCGATCCTCGTCTTCAGCATGAACTGCAATCAGCCCAGCAGTGTTATCGAAAATGGTCTTGAGAGCATTTGATTCATTGACTAATAAATCTCCAGTCGAAGAGCCCATGAAGATTTTAATTCCACAAATTCCTGGTATTGCAATCGGAGCTTCTGGCGTACCTACTGCTTTTTGCAACTCTTCAACATTCGTCTCAGTGGCTCCAATAAAGAATCCATAATTCGTTACGCATCGATTCGATGCGGTTTCCAATTTGTTATGCATTGATTCAAGAGTTGTTTGACTAGGAACATTGTTTGGCATATCAAGGAAAGAGGTAATTCCCCCGCTGGCTGCCGCACAAGAGCCGCTGTGCAAATCCTCTTTTTCAGGCTGACCAGGGTCTCTGAAGTGTACTTGAGGATCGATAAGTCCAGGCAGAAGATGTAAACCAGATGCATCGATGATTTGCGTGTTTGAATCATGCGGTTGCAAACCTCCTCCAGGTTGAATGGCCGTAATTATTCCATCAACAATTAACAAATCGCCAATCACTGTAGTCTCTGGTAGAATCATTGTTGCATTACGGATGAGCATACTCATAGCAGTCACTAATACGTCCCTAGGGCATTAAGTCAATGAATGCTCTTATCGTCGTCGAGCACTTTTTGGTCTGAAAGCATGACAGATTTCATCGTTCATGTCGATGTATGGGCCTTGGATAAGGTCGACACAATAGGGGACTGCTTTCCAAATCTCATCGATTGTTTCACGAATAGCCTTTGGCCGCCCTGGGAGATTAAAGATGAGACAAGAGCCTCGAATCCCAGCAGTTTGACGAGATAGGATTGCAGTCGGTGTGTAGGCTAATGAAATTGATCTCATTTGTTCACCAAATCCTGGCATCATACGCTCACAGACATTTTCTGTCGCCTCAGGAGTAACATCTCGAACCGCCGGACCAGTCCCGCCAGTTGTGACAACAACATGACAGCCTGTGATATCTACAAGTTCAATCAAAGCCTCTTCGATCGTGTCTTGCTGATCAGGGATGCATCTGTAATGAACTTCAACTGGGGAGGCGATTGCTTCTCTCAAAAAGCCGAGAATCGCAGGCCCGCCTTCATCTTGATACTCTTTGGAATAAGCACGATCAGAAGCCACGACTATGCCTATTTTTGCACGTTCTCCAACGTGTCCGTTGGTGCCTTGAAGCGATGTAGTTGAATCCATGTCATCCAACCTAGTTTAATCCATACTTTTCCTTGATATCATTGTGGAAGTTGTCCAGCAATGTGTCTTCAAACAATTCAGTTTGTCGTCGATTCTTTGTCGAGCGGATGTGGAGAATTGCTGCTAGGATGAATACGATGATGATGATTGGAATGACCGCTTCAAGTTTGTACTTGTGCATGATTCTAACAATACCTTCTGCGGTGTATGCCCACGTAATTGATGCGATAAAACCACCAACCATTGTAGCCATGAGCACACGCATGAACTTCATTCTTGAAAGCAAGCCAAGCATAGCCCCTACAAGAACTCCAGACGCCATGAACGGAATCCATACAAAGACAATCAATCCCCAGAAGCCCCATTTGTTAATCATTTCACGCTTTTCGTTAGCAGTGTATTCCACAGTAGAGAGAATATCTCCAAGCAATTTTGTCTGGAGCATACGCCCTCCAAAACCATCTTGTCGTGCAACGGCAGCTATACGCTCGTCCTTGTCGCCTTTGGTTTCAACTCTGCCTGCACCAGAGCGATCCGCTAATGTAGAGACTTGGTTTCTTGCCTTAACAATCAATTCTTGGGATGTGAGTAAGTCCCTGTTTCTTTCAGAAATATAGGTGCGGAGTTCATCTTCTACTTCTGATTCAAGTCGCTTGTAACGGAAATATGCAAATCGTGTTGTTGGTTTGAATATAATAGATACAAAGACAATACGGTCATCGCTTGTGATAACAGCATTTTCCAGTTTCAACGTATTATCGCGAACGAAGAACAGGTCCAATGAATCTCGAACTTCATCCTCAATTCTAGAGAGTGAATGCAGTTCCTCAAAGAACGAGGTGTAGTTTTCTGGGGCATCATCATCTCGGTCACCTACGCCTATCCCAACACCAGAGTCGAAATCGATTGCTTGATTGGAACCAATGCTTCGTACTGTGAGTTGAACTGGTTTGAATACGCGGAAGAGTGCAAATTCGTCAAGAACTTCTCTAAGGATTTCATCACGAACTGTTTTACTATCACTGAGTGTGTTTTCCGTATTCTTGTAGGGGACCATGATGTCAATCGATAAATCGCGCGGCTCAACCTTGGCGAGTTCATGATCGATTGAGATTCCTAATCGTCGCTCACATTTTGAGATAATATCTTCAACGAGTCGGATAATGTGATTTCGTGATAGAATATCGTCGGCTTCTTGATGGTAAACCTTGTACATGATTGGATAAGCAATCAAGAGCGAAAAGATGGATAATGATAGAGAATTGAAAGCCATCCACCATGCTGGGATTCCCGCAGCACCACCCGCAAGCATAGCGGTTTCACGACCGCCACCTAATTCAGCGACTAGGAGGATGTAGCCCCAGTTTCCTAACTCCTGTACAGACCAGCAAGAACGTGGTCCGGAGTCAGTGATACGGACTTCACGTACAGTTTCATCTCCTCCAAACGGAAGGAAGGCAAATCCTTTTGTTGTAATCTCAAGTTCAAAGTCCACCGACTTCTGCAATTCTTCCATAGTTGGTGGGATTGTATTATTTTCAGCACTTTCCTTTGTGTCGTACATCTCTATGGATAGCGAGACCACATAATTCCCCTCTTCCAGTTCACTGTAGTCAGCCTTTGCATGAACTCGATTGTTTTCATCTTCCAATACTCGTGTGGTTTCACTCGAATTCGATGAACTTGAAGTTCCTTCTTCAACGATGTTGTATGTTAATACCGCATAGCCAGCAGGTAAATTGTACACATTTAGTGAAAAGACTTCGGCATCTTCGTTAGGGAAGATGTGAATCCATGGTTCATCATCAATTTCGTTGCATGGTTCTTCGCCTATGTCGAGGAATGTTTTCGAAGCGCCGTGATCCATTGCCGTGGATTGTCCAAGCATGCCTGATGACATGGATAGAATAAGTGCGCCGTAGATGATTCCATACATGACTCCGACGAAGAGGACGGGATTTTCTTTCTTTGCAAACATACTGCGCTTGTCGCCATCAGTACGTCTGCGACGTATTTCATTGAGTTCCTTGAGTAATGAATCACTCTTGGATTCGGGTTCGGGCGCCTCTTTGGGCATTTCCTCTCCGATACTCGCCTCTCCCATGTGATGTGCACATATGTTACCACAAATGAACCCATTGATGAAAATGGGTGAAAGGTGGGTTGGGCCGGACTTGAACCGGCGACCTCGGCATCTTCAGTGCCGCGCTCTCCCAACTAAGCTACCAACCCTTTCGTGTCGCCCACGTGGCGTGGGATTTCAAGTCTTCGTTGTTCACTCTTGGCCAGACAAGATGCTTGCCTGCATTTCAAAGAGGGAAGCGAAGCCGATTTCTGCACAATCAAGGAGTGCTTCGAGTTCTTCACGCTGATATGTTGCTTCTTCGCCAGTACCCTGAACTTCAACGAATGAACCATTGCTGATTTTGACAACGTTCATGTCAACATCTGCATTAGAATCGAGAATGTAATCAAGATCGAGATAGGTCTTTCCGTCGATAAGTCCGACTGAAATTGCAGCAACATCATGAGGTAGGACGCGCATTTAGTGTTCGTGTTGTTCTTCAG
>JABIYX010000159.1 GCA_018666575.1 Methanobacteriota archaeon
CAGAGCTTTCAGAGGTTCAGCCATTGGAGGTTTGGCAAGGAACCCGAGTACATTCTTGTGAAGGTAACGTCTGAATGAATATGCTGTGGTGAAGGAACGTTGAGGTGTTCGCAGTGGAATGAGACCATTGCTATCAACTGCGATAACACAGCATTCCCCTATTTCCATAGCACGGTTTGCAACATCTCTCGGCATGTAGGTTGGGAAGTCATCGATAATCATTGCAACTGCCCCTTTGGTGAAGGATCGCAGAAGGCCTGAGGCTTGTCCTTGTTTTGTCTCCACATAAGGGACATAGGTTAGAGGGGCTGATTCGAATAGTTTGCGATTGTCGATCATACCTTGAAGAACAAAAGTATGGATCCTGTCATTTGCCCAACGATGGCCAAGCGCGAGTGATTCCACTACAATGAGTGGGACATTGGCCTCGTTGGCAAGATCTATCGCGTGGTCTAGACCGTGATTCCATCGAGAGCGTCGTGCGCTGGTCATCCAGTATATGACGTGAGAACCATCATGATTGATGGGTATCGAGTTTGCCATGATTCGCTCGGTATCAATCATGCGTCAACCTCCTTGGAAAGTGATGTTCTGGCATCACAAAAGACAACATGGTAAGGTCGTTGAGATTCTTCTGAAAGATCCACGATGGGAAGTTTTTCTCCGGAAACGGCTACTTCTGCGAAAGAGCGTAATGTTGGGGAAATCCATTCAAGTTGCGAGAAAGAATCCTTCGAAACAAATTTTGCTTGTTGAATTTCGCCTTCTTGTATTAACAATGTATCGCTCTGAACTGAGACCGAATAACACAAGAACAAACCGACGTTATCAGAGGTCTTTGTTGATCGAAATCCAATGAACCCTTCAACTGTTCCGTCCAATCCAGTTTCTTCTTTCAACTCTCTTAAAACTGCATTTTCAATTGATTCGTCAGGTTCGACGTACCCCTTTGGAAGACCCCATCGGCCTTTGTAAGTGCCCTTGGCTTCTTGAACGAGGAGAATATCGTTGCCGCTGACTACTGCTGCAGCCACTCCAACGTCAAATCCCATCCGAATCACGTAGTAAGGTTCAACACACACTATATGAAGAACCGTTTAATCAAAACTCACAACTCCCTCTTGGTTGAGAACAGTGCTTTATACCTACTACGCCAATCTTAAGTTCATGTCCAATCATGAAATCGAACAATACACAGCAGTTCCAGCGGATGCGAAGCTTCCTACGAAATACGGCGACTTTAGAATTCGCTCATACATTGACCCACGTGATGGTGCAGAACATGCTGCCATCTACTATGGAGACATGGACAGTCAAGAGCCACCCCTCGTGCGGGTTCATTCCGAATGCCTCACAGGAGATGCATTGGGAAGCCTACGTTGCGACTGTGGGCCACAACTCCAACGTGCTCTGAAGACGATACAAGAAGAGGGGCGCGGCATGGTACTGTACCTACGTCAAGAAGGAAGAGGAATTGGATTGTTTGCCAAGATGCAAGCCTACAATCTCCAAGACAGAGGATTAGACACTCTTGATGCAAACCTCGCCCTTAACCTTCCTGCAGACGGTAGAGATTACACCATCGCTGCAAGTATACTCAGAGACATTGGCTACGATACGATCCGTCTTATGACAAACAATCCTGACAAGGTTGCTCAACTCGAACACCACAATATCAAAGTTCTACAGAGGGTCGAACACAAAGCTGGTATCTGCAGTGAAAACAAAGCATACTTACGAACAAAAGCAAAAAGAATGGGCCACATTCTTTCAATCCTGGAGTGAAACATATGCCAGAAGTTATTTTGACGGCAGACCGGCTGACAACAAAAGAGGCTAAGAAAATGAGTAAAGATTTAATTGGAGAAACCGCCCCAGAATTCGTATTATTGGATGATGAGGGTAACGAATTTGACAGCCGAACATTGAACGGCGAATGGCGAATTCTTTTCTTCTACGCCAAGGACGGATCCCCCACCTGCAAGCGAGGTTGCTTGACATTCAAGGAACAACATGATCTCTTCGCATCAGCTGGTTGTAAAGTGGTTGGAGTTGGCGAAGGTACCGTAGATTCACATTCTAAGTTTAAGAAGAGTCTCGGAGGACTCCCTTTCCCACTTCTATCGGACCAAGACAGAGCAGTTGCCAACCAGTTCCTTGTCCCCGTACACCTCGGAATGTTCCCTGCGAAGTCCAGTTTCTTGATTGGACCTGACAACAAAATCAAGCACGTCTACGATTGGCTCTTCCGCCCTCGACGCCACGTTGCTCGAATTCTCAAGCATCTATCCCCAGTCACAGGAGAAGATTCTTAATGTGGGAACAACTTCTCAATGAGGCAGGTCTTACTGACCGTGAAGTCCGCTCGATCATGGTTCTTGGAAATAATCCGAACATGCGAGCAAGCGAATTAGCAAAGGAACTGCAAACCACTCGACTTGATGCATACAACAGCCTATCGAGATTGCAAGAAATGGGCATCGTAACAGCGACTGCCGATCGTCCTATGCTCTTCTCCAGCCTTCGTGTCGATGAAGCACTTCAACACATCATCGAAATGCGCCGGAGACAACTTGACAACCTCCAGGAAGGTTTCGACGAAGTCGCAAAAGGCATTACAGAAAACAATGCCTCTTTTGAGGCAAATCGCCGCCAAAGAGACGAGCCAAGGTTCGCTGTCTTGAAGGAACGAAGTCACATCTACAAGCGACTCGAAAAGATGGCTGATGAAGCTGAAGAACGACTCGTTCTCCTCCTTGGACGATACGGGATTCTTCACCTATGTCGAAGCGAAGCGCTTGAATCTATCAATACCGCAGCACAAAAAGGCGTTGTCGTTCAAGTCATCGCTCAACTTGATCGCCGAACCATCAGATTCTTCGACAAACTACACGACTCCATTGAAATCAAGCACTCCGATGATCTTGACTCTCAAGGATTCTTACAAGATTGCACACACGTTGTGCAATTCTTAAACATCGAAGAGAACCCTGTAGGACGCGGGAAAGAAGACGCTGCGCTCGTCATTGAGAGTCAACCCTTCGCAACCGCTCAAGAAAACCTCATCGACACCATCTGGGAAGATGCTGTACAATTTGCAACCGCAGAAGCAAGGTTTTCCAAAGGCCGAATTCACGACCCGCTACGACTTACCATCGGAGAAGGTTCATTCTTGGATTCTTTGGTTGGAGCCCTCGGAGTAAACGATTTGCCAGAACACGATACTCCGTTCAATCCAGAAGCATTTATGGCTGCTGGAAAGGAAGTTAACCAAGCTCGCCAGGAATTGACAAAAGGACGTCTGTCGAATCTGAAAATTCTTGGCATCGACCTCTCACGAATGCTTCGACAAGTTGGAAACCGAGTCGGTCACGAACTTGCTTTCTCACTTCGTTCAATCGAAAACCACGTTGAATTCCTTGACGAAATGATGGACTGGTGGGAATATGCAGGACTCGGTCGTCTCGAATACGGAATTGACCCAGTCTTCCACGTTCAAGTCGGACTTGACCATCCTCCAAGTGATGATCCTGACGTGTTGCCAATGTGGGAACTCGATGACGGTATTATCGAAGGAGCACTCATGACCCGCTTCCCACGTGACGGTCAAGTAACTGTTCGTCGCTTCGAAGGAACTGGCGAATCTGATGACTTGTGGCGCTATCACATCATCATGAGCAGTGAAGAACAAACAGCAGAATCTACAGCGTGATTACCTTGGATGTCAACGCAGTGACATGTGTTGTCATTTTTACGTACATCACCCTTGCATGGCTGCGAACAGTTTCAAGCGGTAAAGTAAGCGTCATGGACGTGTTATGGGGGCTAGGTTTTGTCATCATAGCCTGGACAAGAGCCATCCAACTGAATTCATTCAACATCATCTCTGTGCTGACTTTAATCGCCGTTAGCATCTGGGGATTACGTCTGGCATTTGTCCTTCATCAACGTACCAAAAATCGCGGTGAAGATCCTCGATATGTCCGAATGATGGAATCTGCTGGCAAGAATTGGTGGTGGATAAGCTTCCTTCAGGTGTTCCTATTACAAGGAATTCTCCTCATCTTGGTGGCATTACCAATCATATCGCTCATATCAGAAAACAACGCTGACAGTTCACTGTCTACAAATCAACTCATTGGAACTGCACTTTTGATTGGAACGTACTTCATTGGGATGATCATTGAGCACAGAGGAGATATCGAACTCCGGGAATTCAAAAAGAACAGCGGCTCTGGACAACTCAAAACAGATGGTATTTTTTCCATCACTCGCCATCCTAATCATCTCGGTGAAGCAATCATTTGGTGGTCAATCGGCGGATTCGCTGTTGTGGTTGGAGGCATCGCCTCATCTTGGGCTCTAATCGGACCGCTCATCCTAACGCTTCTCTTGCGATATGTTAGCGGTGTCGCCATGTCGGAAGTCGATTTGAAGGATAGGGAGGGGTATCAGCAATGGGTTGAATCAACTCCTGCAATGTTCGCTAATCCGATCAAAATCTTGTTGAAGAAAAACGCCGATTGATAAACTAAAGGGGGATTTTCTAACTATGCGCCTACTTACTTTTGCACGTTTCATCCGCATGATTACTAAGAAAGGCCCTGCGGATTTAGACAAAATTCAGAAGATGGGATTACTCGCTGTAAAACTCACACAGATCTTTGCACTCCGTCCTGATTTGTTATCAGAAGAAAAATGTAAACAACTCCAATCGTTGTACCAGCGTGCGAACTCCATTCCTCGAGAAGATTCGATGAAATTGATTCATGACCGAGCTCCAGAAGGCTTCCTCGATGCTTTTTCCTCGTTTGATGAGGAGCCCTTTGCAGCAGCCAGTATTGGCCAGGTTCACAAAGGAGTCCTCAACGACGGCACAAATGTAGTCGTAAAAATAATCAAAGCAGATTTTGAGAAGTCATTCAGAAAAGACGTCGCACGCATGAAGCGATGGCTTCGAATGGGTCTTTTCCTCAACCCGAGATTGAGAAAAGTGGGAAACCCGGTTGGCCTTCTCCAGCACGTTGAAGACTACACACTGAAGGAACTTGATCTACGAAACGAGATTGAAGGCGCTGAGTTGTTACAACGAAAGGCAAAGGAAGTTGAGCATCAATTCCCAATGCCTCTTCTTTCATTCCCTCGTGTCTGGCCTGAACTCTCAAACCAACATATCCTAGTCATGGAACACGTGGAAGCTCCGACTCTTGAAGATAGGCTCGCTGAAGGCACAATGTCTTGGGATAATCTTCTCCAGCTATTCAGAATCCATGGTGCGTTCATGTTCGGAATAGGTACATTCCATGGCGATTTACATCCAGGTAACGCTATGGTTAATGATGAAGGAAAATTCACATTCATCGACACAGGTGCAATATCTCATGCTCCAGATAAAGTTCGGTCAGCCTTGTTTGGATTCTTCTTTCATCTGGCCAAAGGCGAGTTGGATCAATCATTCGAAGCGATGCTGTTGATGGCTGATACGCCTCCGAGTGGAGCGGCCAAAGAGAAATACATGGCGAGCATGCATGAAATCTATACAGGGTTTATCGGAAAATCTGTCAGTGAAGTTTCTCTTACGCAACAGATGATGAAAACTGTCCGTTGTGCTGTTCTTGCGGGATGTCGATTCGGAGAAGAAGCATTTCCAATTATTCGCTCGTTGATGTACATGGACGGAATGGTTCTTCGTGGCCAACCAGACGTGGACCTAATTACCTCGATGGGGCCCTACCTCGACGAGTTCGCATCAATCGTAGAATTACCTTACTCCAAGGATTCCAAAACTACAGATGCAAGCACAAGTTCAACGTTCTGGGATGGGAACCTAAAACCTACAAATGAAATGGTGTAAAACGCCGCTTTATAAGCCGAATGCCATTGGTAAAAATCATGCCTAACAATAACTCTCAAAAAGTCATCATTGTCGGTTCCGGCCCTGGTGGCCTCGCCTCTGCTTTGCTCCTTGCCCACTCAGGCCTAGATGTAACCGTTCTCGAGAAGGCTGATGCCGTTGGTGGACGTACCAAGCTCTACAAAAAAGACGGATACACCTTCGATCGTGGACCAACGTTCTTCCATTATCCAGAGGTTATCGAAGAAATCTTTCAAGCAATTGGAAGGGATGCTCACAAAGAACTCGGACTCATGCCACTCGACCCAATGTACCGCCTAGTATTCGGAGCAGGTGGCCACATTGATGCTACAAGCAACCTCGATGAAATGACTGAGCGCATTCGGGAACTTGCAGGCGACAAGAATGCTGACGGTTTCAAGAACTACGTGAAGCAAAACCGAAAGAAACTCGACCTTTCAAAACAATGCCTTCAGACCCCATGGTCAAGTCCGTTGGATATCTTCTCGAAGCGAGCAATCCGAGTCGCTACAGTCCTCAAGCCGTGGGCAAGTGTCGCTGGCGATCTAGGGAAGCACTTCACTGACGAGCGGATCCGCTTGGCAATGTCGTTCCAAACCAAATACCTCGGTATGAGCCCATTCCACGCACCCTCACTGTTCACCATCCTCGCATTCCTAGAATACGAGCATGGCATATTCCACGCCAAAGGCGGCCTTGGAAGCATCACAGCTCGAATGGGAGAAATTGCAGAAGAAATGGGTGTCAAAATCAACCTCAACACTCCTGTAAAGTCGTTGATATACGAAGGAAAAACTGTAACTGGAGTTCGCATCGAAGGAAAAGAAATGTTTGCTGACAAAGTCGTTGTTAATGCAGACTTTGCCCATGCCATGACAACCCTTGTTCCTGATGAAAAGCGAAAGAAATGGTCCAATAAGAAACTTGAGAAGAAAGGCTACTCATGCTCTACATTCATGCTGTATCTCGGTGTTGACAAGAAGTACGATCATCCGCACCATCAAATCTATGCTTCCTCATCCTACGAAGAAAATCTACGAGACATTACGAACCATCGACTCACTTGGGATGACCCATCTGTCTACGTGCAAAACGCCTCAATTACCGATGACTCACTTGCTCCAGAAGGTCACTCGACCATCTACGTGCTTGTACCAGTACCCAACCAACACGAGAGTATTGTTTGGGACGACATCAAGGCTGACTTCCGCGAAACAATCGTGAAGCAATTGGCTAAACTAGGGTATGATGACATCGCAGACCACATCGTTTCTGAGACCGTTATCACACCTGATGACTGGGGCGCATCCGATATTTACAGAGGCGCAGTATTCAATCTAACACACGACCTCAAGCAAATGCTATGGCGACGACCTCACAACCGCTTTGAAGAGGCAAACAATCTCTACATCGTTGGAGGAGGCACACACCCTGGCAGCGGCTTACCAACTATCTTTGAAAGTGCAAGAATCAGCAGCAAGCTCGTTCTTGCCGATCTCGGTGTACGACCTGATTGGAATGGTGTCGATTCTTGGTTCAAGGACGTAAAGCGCCCTAAGGTCTCTGTTCGAACACGCAACCCAACCCCAAAGAAGGAAAGTGTCACAACAACAAAGGCTTGAGGGATTCAATTTGCGGATAATTGGCGTCCTAGTAGCATTGCTTATGCTCTCTGGGTGCATTGACCCTGTTGTCGAAGAAGGCCGAGTATTCACTTCACAGACCCTTGACAGAATCGAGGACTCGGGTGCGTCTTACTCATTGAAGGACAATCTTTCCGAGGGCCCTGTTCTGATTTTGTTCATCGGCGTAGGGTGCATAGGATGCAAAGAATGGACAGATGAACTCCGTTTGAATCATAATGAATGGATGGAAATGGAACCCCCGCTACAACTCGTCTCCGTAGAGCGATACCCCTCCTTTGAGACTCGGGAAGATGTTGCCCTTGAATTTGGAACTCCTGAGAGCAACCATTACACTCCATGGCCGATTACACTACCGTCTGATGAGGATCCTATTCGAAAATATGATGATGAAACAAAACTCAGTTCGACAATTTTCGAGTATTATGGAATGCCTGGAACACCGACTCTTATGCTCATCGATGGGGACGGAGTAACTCAGTGGAAAAGTTCTACCTATTACCCAAACGCAGAAACAATATCGGAAATTGAAACACAATACAAGGATATGGTTTGATGACTGACATACTTTTACTATCAGCACTCGCTTTAGCCTCGATGTGGGTTGGCCCATTTTGGCTCCTTATGATGATTCAACCATATGAAGAAAGAACACAAAAGTGGATGAGTGGTCCATGGTTTGTATTAGGGCCACTGATATCCTACCTCGTCATTTTAATGATGAATCTAGGAGCCCTTGCAGACATGATGGGAGATGGGACTCTCAGTGGTTTCGTTGAAGCTCTAGCAGATATTTTGGGGACTGAAGAAGGAGCAGTCCTTGCATGGACTCACTTTGTCATTGGCGATATCATCACAACCCGATGGATCTGGAAACGAAGCATAGAGACAGAAATAAACAAAACTGCAACCCAGACGGCGATACTGTTCGGAGTCATGTTGATGCCAGTTGGCCTAGCCATTCACTTCGTATCCGTACAACTGAAGAAGGCAAAGAACACGCATTCATAACCAAAAACATCGGAGAACATAGTATGCAAAGAAATCTCACTGTTGAAGAAGCATTTCTCCAGTGTGAAGAAATTTGTCGAAAGGCGTCCTCTACATTCTTTGCCAGTTTCTCTGCCCTACCTATCAAGAAAAGAAAGGCAGTGCACGCAGTCTACGCATTGTGCAGATATCTTGACGACATAGCAGACGGTGATGCTCGTCCAGAAGTCAACGAAACTGACGCACTAAACCAACTCGTTATCGAGCGAGATACACTGCTTCGGTCGATTCACCAATCAAAACCAAACAACTCAGAAGAAGAACACAAGTATCGCTTGATGGCTCTCGTCGATGCAAAAGAACGCCTAACTCGACTCTACAACGGAGACAAAACTGCAACAAATAACGAACCGATTTTCGTTGCTATGTCTCATGTGTTTAATCAATTCCAATTCCGTCTTGATGATTTTGAAACCATCATTGAAGGAATGGAAGATGACCTCTTTGAAGTACGACTCAGAACTTGGGATGAAGTTCGTTCATACTGTTACAAGGTCGCCTCTGCTGTTGGCCTAGTCTTGATAGAAATCTATGGCTGTGACGATGCTGGAGCCCGTATCCATGCCATCGATATGGGTATTCAATTACAGATGATCAATATCCTTCGAGATGTTGCTGAGGATTATCGTGCTGGAAGAATATACCTTCCAATTCAAGCGTTAGCTGAATACAATATCAGTGTCGATGAACTCGGAAAAACCGACTTTGGAACCAACCAACGATGGAAAGCATTCGTGCAAGAATATATTGAAGTTGTCAGGAGACATCAACAATCTGCCAAACATCTCTTCGAATATTTGGACTCAAAATCAAGATTACAACCACAACTGATGTGTGAAGCATACGATGCTATCTTCCATGAGATTGTCCGACGGTCAGGAGATGTGTTTAGCAGTCGCCCGAAACTATCCAAGTGGAGAAAACTTCGATTGGCTGCAAAACTTTCAGTTCGCAGAATTCGAGCGAAATGGTCCTGATGCAACAGCATAGGGCACACCCAATGGATTCAAACCCTAAAGGTCACTCGCTTGCTCATGGTTGAGGTCTTACCCGTATCTGTGACCGTTCTCTTGCCCACTCGAAACGAAGAAGAAGCATTGGGTGCAACTGTCGATGCTATCCCACGTGGCTGGTGTGAATCACTCGAAATCATGATCGTCGATGGTTTATCAACAGATCGCACAAGAGAAATTGCACTCGAAAAGGATGTCCGAGTTCATCTCGAGCCTCGCAAGGGATATGGCCGAGCATACCGCACAGGATTTGTTGTTGCGTCAAATGAGATCATCGTCACCATGGATGCTGATTGCACCTATCCTGCTGAACTCATTCCAGAACTTGTCAAGAGACTTATTGATGAGGATTTGAAATTCATTACTTGTGACAGATTGAGCATGGCTGAATCTGGATCAATGTCGGGACTTCACGGATTCGGAAATTGGGTCCTTTCATTCACAGCACGAGTTCTCTTTGGTTATGGAATCAAAGACTCTCAATCAGGAATGTGGGTGTTCCGCAAAGATATTTTTGAAAATGAAAAGATGCGTCCAACAAACGACGGAATGCCTCTCTCAGAAGAAGTCAAAATCCTGGCTCGAAAGCACCTTGGAAAGAAAAAAGCAATCGAAATCTCAGTCCCATACAGAGAACGTGTTGGAGAAGCTGAAATTCATACGTGGGGAGACGGTTGGAAAAACCTGCGCTTCCTCTACGCTAAGCGAGTCGGGTTAGCACGCACTCGATCTGAATGGGGCCCTCTTGATGACAATCCAGACAGTCTAAACGGCGACCTTCCAGAACAGAAGAAGTGATTATTCCTCTTCTAGGAATTTCAATGGAGCCAAATTCGAATCGATGGCAATTCTCTGTTGCACCATAAGCAAGAATGGAATCAGAACCCATAAGGCCATCCATAGATACATTGTGGTCTCTAAGAAGTCAGGCGTAGTTGTACTCACCTCTCCTTTCACTCCGATGTACGATTCTGCATCTACTGTTCCTGGTGCAGGAGGTTCTGCTTCAACCGCACTTCGGTTTGCTGGACGCACCATACCAATATCGTACCCGCCGCCTTCGAACTCCAAGACAAAACCATCGATACCGAGCGAGGTTTCTGCTTCAAAATTCGTATGTGCTAGGAAAGCTTCTGAATTATCATTTTCAGAATACAACTCCGGATCACCCGCAGAGGTTGAGAACCATGAAATTGGCAGAAGAATCAGAATCATGACAAATATTGTTACGACCATTGTCATCGAAGTAAAGGAAAGTAGACGCCGGCCGAGTGTAAGCCAAAATCCACTATGTTGCTTCCAGAAATCTACGAGAAGTAAGACCAAAAGAACCACAGATACCAGCATTGAGCCATAGATCAATTGATGCGTATTTGATTTAATCTCATCAGGAGTAGGTGATGAAAACGTTTCATTCCAATCTTCTTCATATGTTTCTTGATTTTCCAAAGAAGCTCGACCATCACGCTCTGATTGCCAATGGCTCAAGCGTATGGGGCCAAATAATTCAATAGAAAGATCGTCCTGATTTTCTTTCATGTCAATGGTGATATTGACTGCTACACCTTCAAGGGAAAGTGGACCTTCTTCCACAGTTGCTGATAGGCGTCCAGTAAACCATGATTCATCCTCGAGCGAAGTGTTCAAACCCTGAAGCACGCCCAATTGAGCTACAATCACGATGCAAGCAACAATACGCCATCGAACAATACGACGGGGTGCTGTTACATCTGGGCTCATTCTTCGTCCTTAGAACGGATTGTTACAAACATTCCTGCAAGAGCAATGATTGAGACCGTCATTAGAGGAGAAACAAACGGAAGGAGACTTGATGCCTCATCTTCAGTGAGATTATCAATAACTGGAGTTTCTTCATCAGGGAGTGTCTCAGGATCGATTCCTTCGTTAACTGCTTCAACGTCATTGGTATTGTGAGTTGTAACATCAACTAAGTCTGCCAATTCAGTTTGGTCTTCAATGACTTCTGCTTCTTGTTGAGCTGCAATTCCAGTGAAGTAAGTGATTGAAAGATCGCGTGTAGGTGTCCCGTAAGCGTTGCTTTCTGGACCAATGAGTGTGTACCATTGTGTGCCACCAGGAGATGCAACAACTTGGAATCCAACGAATCGATCATCTTCTGCATCAAACAGTGCGTAAGCCATACCATCTTCGTATGCGACATCGAAATCGTCTTCAAAGTTTGACAGACGGTTCTCAAGATTATCACCGAAAATTTCCAATGCACTCTCAAGCGTGGATTCTCCAATAGCTTCAACGATGGTTACAACCTTATCACTTGGTTCCATGTCTCTGCGAACTGAATCGCAATTTTGTTCCTCACTGATCATTACATCATCGCTGAGGCGGGTAACTTGAACATCAATGCAATATTCACCTGGTCCATCGATGGATGCAGTTTCGAAGCTATAGACACTGTAATCTTCAGTTACAGCCATTGAGCCTGCATCTGAAGTTGTACCTTCATCATCTGTAACGGTCCATGATACTTCATAATCCTCATCGTAATCAAGACCATAGATGGAATAATCAAACTCCATTTCTTCTTCTGAAGCGTCCATCATGTCAATGTAAATATCATACTGAGGCCCCATGGTTTCATCCTCGCCGTTTGGGCAATCTTCCACACGATCGTTGACATCCCACGGGCTGATATCCCATGAGTATCCGTCATCGTCGGTACACCAGAATTCTTCATCAGAGTTATCTCCACAGTCATCATAACCATCCCCGACATAGTCTCTTGAGATTTCATTCAGATTGGCACAAACAAAGTAATTGTCTTCATCATCACCATCAAGTCCACCTTCAATGTCGTCAGCAATGTCACCGAATATTTCTTCGAAGTTATCATTGCCCATCAGTGCATCAACAATTGTTGGGTAATCTCCACTACCAACAACAGAGTTTGCCCACATCATAGCCCACATTGCAGGGAATGCGAGTGGTGTTGGAGAGGCATATGCTTGATGGACTTCAAGTGTGCTTCCATCATCAATTGTAATCATCTGAGATGGTTCATCGAGGATTTCCATAGCACCACCCATGAAGAATAATTCTACTTCTCCATCATACGTATCTGTAACAGAGTCTGTGATAGAGATGTCAAAGTCGCCTGCTGGGAGTCCGAGTTCTTCTGTAGGAATACCAGTTAGTTCAAAGACAACACTTGTCGCTGTATCGTAGTGAATATTATGTTCAGAACAAACATCGCTAATCTCTACTCCGCCAGACCAAGAGTCAACAGAGGTTTCATCGGAACCGCAGTCCCAACCCAATTCTTCTCCAGGCTGGAGGTTCACCATCTCGTTGTATACCGGTGATGGCTCGTCTATTCGAACTTCAATCAAACCATTACTGATTTCGTAAGAAGTTCCAATCGTTAGTTCAACATCGAATGGTAGCGCCTCTCCGTCACCGGAAAGTTCGCCAGAAATACCAACACTGTACTCGATCATAGCGTCAATATCCATTTCCATGTCCATACCATGAAGACCCATATTGTCATCGAAATATTCTGTGTAGAGTACATCAGCGTTGAATAATTGCTCAGCATCGTATCCAACAGTCAATTCAATGCCTGCATAGGAATCATCCCATTCTGCGTTAACTGCGAAGTCATCAAGAACTCCGTGACGTACGGTTAATTCTGTTATTTTTGTTGAGAAATCAGTTGGTGTTCCATCGACATCAAGTGTTGCAATATCTCCATCATATTGTTCAAAGACAATGGTTGTGGTCCCGGTTGTTACACGGCCAATCAACAGATCAATACCCGCATCATCACCAGCCGCCATAACTTCTTGGAAGACCTCAGTCAGGTCAAGTCCAATCATCGACTCAACGTCTGCGTTGAGGTTTGAGTAATCATATTCAATCCCAAATGCGATGGATTCAGAATCTTGTGCAGCTACATTAGCAGGTACAGTTGTAACAATCATTAGGCAAGCAAAAAGCAGAGCAATGGTTCTCTTCATGACATATCTTACAATTCGATAGTATATCAATGGTATGGAGTAACAAATTGGAACTAAGTTTAGACATTATCCCAATCTAAAACTTCTTCTTCATCGTGGCTTGATTCTGTTTCCTCAGACCCGGAATCACCTTCAACTCCATTTCCGAAAACACCCCACGTATCGATTAATTTCATCTCCGCCATTACTTGTCGACGACGTTGAATGGTGATGAGAAGACCCACGATAATGACAATAGAAATCGCTCCGATTAATACAGGAGTGGACAAGAAGCCCCCTCCATCCTCCTCAACGACTTTCAATGGCTGGTAAAGGATATCGATGTTGGCATTATCACCTTCTCCGTCTGTTGCAATAATTTTCAAACTTGGACTCCCTTCACCCTCTGGTTGGAATTGTAACGATCCTGTCCAAACGGAATCTCCATCATCGTCTGTAAGATTGAAACTCCACGATTGGATGAGGTGAGTAATATCAACACGTACATTGTCTGTCGAGCCATCGGCATCAATCAATTGAACCGAAACCCCTAATTCCACTATTTCACCAGATACAAACTCATTTTGTGAAAGTTGTAAACTCGTTTGAACCAACTCTGGTAAACTTGATCGTACTGTGAAGTTGATGTGCTCTTCTGAGACTGCACCTCGAGCATCTTCGACATAGAGGGAGACATGGTGTGAACCAGGCCCAAAGACTTGTGAAAACATAGATTGTGTGCTTAAAACGGTCATTAAACCGTTATTTGGCTGATTTACGGAAGGCCATAATCTCCATTCACGAAGAACAAGATCATCGTCTGCATCCGATGAATCGCCTTCAAAGGAGATCGCTACTCCTGGCTCGAACGATTCTAAATTCGAAGGTGAAAGAAGAACGGCAACCGGGTCGCTTGCCTCGATTGTAAGGTGTACATATTCAATACGGATCGCTCCAGTAGAATCGATTAATTCAATCTGTACATCCTGTTCACCTGCATCGAGATTAATCGAATGTGTAACCGATGTGTTGACATCTGTCAATAGAGGAACATACGTATCTGTGATTGCATCGTAATCGCGTACAGTCATTGTAAACTCATCACCATCATAATCAATGCTTGAACGGGCGTCGAAGAGAATCATATTACTCGAAGAGTGGACGCTGTTATTCAGTGGGGAAGCAAGGCCAAGAACAGGTGCTGATGTCGAAACTGAAAGTGCCCGAGTTGTGGTCACTGATGGATTGATTCCATCACTGATTGAAAGCGTTATGAGGTGTTCTCCTGGACTCAACCTTTCCTCAAAAGTCAACCAGTCTTCACCTCCAGGTGTGAGAAGACCATCAACATCACTCGTCCACACAATTTGTAAGAATTCTGAACCTGCTGCTGGTTCAATCTCAGAACAATGCCATTCCCCCTCAACAGGGAAGGTTGAGCAAGCTGAGTCCCAATCACCGCTCCCATTAGCGCTAAACGGGATGAGAATTGACGAATCTAAATTATCAAAGATTTCGAGGTCTTGGATGACTGCTCTAGGAACAGAATTGTCGATTGTAATCAATTCTGAATACACAGACATTTGTCCACCGTGCTCCATCCGGTTATCGGTTATCCTCAACTCGATTTGGTGGACGCCACGTGAAAGATATCCGTCCCAAGAGATGTTGTCAATATCATTGCCTACCATCAGTGTTCCATCAACGTTGGACCACCATTCAAATGAGACATCATTTCCTTCTGGGTCATACGACGAACTTCCATTGAAGAAGATCAGGTCCTCGCTTGCAGTTCCATTTCGTTCAAGTGTAAACGAAGCCTGCGGCATTTCATTGAACAGCTTCACTTCAGCGGAGTATGTGTCGTTGTTACCGACTTCATCCCATGCGATTACAGTCAAGAAAAAAGAAGCGGGAGGATCATCCGCAAAATGATCGAACGTGTACGTAAGTTCCTGCGGACAATTCCATTGATTGTCCCAAACTGGACTTTGTCGATTGTAACCTCCGAATGTGATGATGCATGCGAAATCATCACCTTCAGGATCAAACGTTCCTGTTGTATTAATCACAACAGTGCCTGTTTGTGGCATAATCAGTTCGCTGTATTGCGTTAAGATCGGTTCAAATGTCACGCTCAGTTCAGGTGCAAGATTGGTTAATTCAATTGTTCTACTTTCTGAAACGCAATGCCCTGCATCGTCACACAGTTCCAACGTGATGACATGGATACCATCGCTCAATCCCACAGACGGGGGTGTCAATCCATTCCCAGTCAACACAGAGACTCCACCATCGCTCAACCAACCGTCTATGGACGAAGTCCATGTAAAGGTCAAGATGTCGTCATCAAGGTCCCATGAGTCTGACGCGTTGAACTCTACTTCACCTTGTGACGGGAAGATGGCTCCATCTTGTGGAGAAGTCCACATCAAGAACGGTTCTTGGTTATCCAAATCCAAACGGCAATACATGATTTGGTCTGAATCAAGAACGGCTGTTGTTGAATTACTCACGCTGTCATATCCGCAGTTGACAGTTACGTCATTATGGGTCGAAGCCCCTGTATTGCTCCAACGCTGTCCAATGAAATCAGTAAGTTGTGTTGTGCCTATATCGTTAGTAAACTTCGAGACAGATGGCTCAAATTGACTGAA
>JABIYX010000052.1 GCA_018666575.1 Methanobacteriota archaeon
CTGATGGTGTTTCTTTCTCCTGTTCGTCATCGCTATCAAATAAACCGCTCATGAGAGAATCTCTTTTCAAGACTATATGAAGATGCTAAGGCCATTCTACAATTTCCCATTTGTTCTGTTCAGCAAACGTTCTCAGAGATGGTTCTGGATTGACTGCGATTGCATGCCCGCACATTCGCATAAACCATGAATCAGCAAGTGTATTTCCGTAGCCATAACACTTGGATAAATCATGGCCGTTTTCCATTGCATCCAATTCTACTACCGGCACCTTGCCTTTCCGTCGTGGAACGGACCAGCTCCGTTCGGAACCAGAAAGAATACCTACACGATTGCTTGGCCCGCACCCATACACCTCATCCATTCCAAGTATTCTACCCATTGCTTCAGCCATAGGCGCCACAGTTGCAGTAACTAAGACCAGCCTGTGACCCTGCTCACGATGCCAAGCGATCTTCCTCCATGCCTGTTGGGAAACCTTCGGCTCGAGTAATGCGGGAGCTATCTCATCAGAATAGCGCTCCAATATCGACCATGAAGCGAGAGAAAGGTGACCTCTGTTACGTAATGCATCGTAAGGAGATTTGCCTGTTAAGAGACCAAATACTGTCCCGAGCGTCCAGGCTACTGTTGCATGAGGTATTCGCCATGGCCGTCTTTTTGCAAGAACTCCTGTCAGCGTTTTTTCGCTTGAGGCGTTGAGTAATGTCCCATCGAGATCGAAGTATGCAGCAACCCGTTGCTCTTCGCTCATGTGCATAGCACGAGGTGAAGCCTCATGAGTTCGTCGGTATCTATTCCTTCGAATACGACCAAATCATTGTTGTTACAAGTCCGAGCATGACAATTTTGAACAAATCCCAGATGATGAACGGTTCGACTCCCCATTCGTATGCCTGACTCAATGAGACATCGTAGGAATGTGCTAGCCATAGCGTCCCAACAATATAGACTGGAATCATTGCAGTAATCCAACATAACGCCTGTATTGCATACTGTGGTTTTTCTGAATTCCGAGATATGTCAAGCCCAGTCGCAACCATAGCAGAGGCGAATGGGAAAGCTAGCAAATAGCCCCCGGATGCAATAAGAGTCCCTCCATCGATGAACAAGACATCCCCTTGTTCAGCAAAAACGGGAGCTCCTAGAGCTCCTACGAGAAGATAAACTGCGCCTGAGAGAAAGGCATCATTCCTCTTAAGGAAGACACCGGTTGCAAGAACTGCAAATGTCTGAAGAGTAAAGGGTACAGGGGATAATTGAGGGATCACGAAAGAAACTTGGGCGCAAAGAGCAGTAAAACCAGCGAAGAAAGTGATTAGGATTGTTCGCTCATAATAGGAAAGCGATTGACTTGAAAATGCTTGATGCCAACGTTCAGGTTTGTTTAGGTTCAATTGATTGAACATGATTTAACCATCAAAAATTGCCTATTAGTTGTTACAGTTGAAAGAGATGATTTCATACAGTATTCTCTTCATCTGCTTCAAGACGACCATAAACCCGCCTTCCGGCTCGATGGTCTTGCCACCAAGTCAATCGATCCGCAAGATGTCTTGGAATAAAGAATCCCACCTTGCGAGGCGTCAAACCATGATTCCTCATGACTCGATCATGAGATAAATTCGCAACGATTGATTGGGCTGAGCATCCTGGATTCGCTGTAACAAATCGCATAATCTCATGTTTTAATCGTTCAAATCGTGCTTTCTTCTGGGAACCTTTTCCCAATCGTCTCGGTGACATAATTACGACTTTCGTCGTTTACGGTTATGAAAGAAATGGGGGGTGTCCCTACTCGAAAGATACGGGTTGAATGGTTTTCCAGTTTGCCGTAGCGAGTTTCTTTGCTTTACCATCCGCGATGATTGGAGCGATTTTGTTGAGTCGCCCATGCATGCCATGAACTTGAAATTTTACGCGCAGTTCTGCTGTTAGGGATGCCTGCAGTGCTTGCATTTGGTCATCATCAAGGTCTACAGAAGCAAGCGTTTCTCCGGAGGTTTTTGACGCAATTGTAAGCGTATTATCCTTGCAGGACATTGAGGGCCTGAAGTCCATATCATCTGGATGATGCATCCAAACAGATACGTCCAGAGACAATGTGTCTCGTATGTTTACTCGACTGATTTCAACTGATTCAACCATGCCACTCATCCCTTCCAGTCAACAGCCCTTCAAACTCTTTTCGTCTTAGCCTACTCGAATGCGATTTCTGTAATGACAGGTTCTTGTATGGTGATTTTTATTGTTAGTGTCCAGTCATTACCAGGATCTGGGTCCGGGAGAATCTCAATCGCAGAGTCTGGATTTGACTGCAAGGCTTGTATTATCAATATCCACGGGGATTGACCAAATGCTGATCCAGGTTGATTCAGCACCATATCAATCACCATCTCAATGCTA
>JABIYX010000122.1 GCA_018666575.1 Methanobacteriota archaeon
ATGAGGAAATCAATTTTGATTCGCGAATCTAATCAGAACGGAGAGTGACAACATGGGTGGCAGAAGACATTCCGACATCAACAGACACCTCTACGGGAAAGGAAGAAAAAATAGCTTAAGAAAGAAACATAATCAGCAAAAACACCAGCGTTCAAATCACTCTTTCAATAACCAGAATAAAACCCCACGGGAAAATACGAAGCGAGTAGAATTGCACTTTGCCTCTCTCAAAACCGCTAAAGATCGAATCATAGAAGAATGCAGAGACGCTGACGTATTCGAGACAGTAATTTTCATACATGGCTTCAATAGCGGGACTGCAATTAGGGATTATATCCGAAATGGACCGCTTATGCAATCTCTGGAGTCTCGGAAAATTAAATTTGAAATATGGCATGACCAACAGGGCACTACGTTTTTCAATAAATTAAAGTGAATTACGTTTTTCCGAGAAGGATTGTTAGGTAACTTTAAGTCCTCAGACGTCGATATAATACTGGGTATATTTTATGGACGCGACAACAATTACAGCACGTGACTTTGACGATGATGGACTTTTTATTGGTGAGAACTTTTCTCGTATCGAATTACTCGGAAAATCCATCACTTTTCCAGACTACATTTGTTCATCAGGTTCTCCTGAAACTGAAGAGGTATTGATTCGAGGATCCTACTACTATTACATCTGCCCATATTGCAAGCTCACCGCACCTGATGACTATTTCCACATTTTCAAGACGCTACAGTATGTCATGGTCACTGCAAAGTGCTGCAACCACATTTCGTTCGCGGCGGAGAAAGTTCACTTTTGGGGCAAAGAGTTCGTGGAGTGAATAATCGGTTTAGGGGCGAATCAAAGGGTGTCCCCATAACACTCTTTGATTCATCTTGCCCATACACATGGGCTTGCTATGGGCCATATACATCGCTACCCATTGATTCATGCATCTTCAACATCTGGAGGCATCATGCAGCATGTGTCGCGTCGCCCATCTTTTGGTCGCGACAGTGCTTGGTTGAGTGGAGCAGATCTCATTGCAGTCTTTCTTGCTCTTGTTGGACAATTTCTTCTTGCTCGAGCCTTACTTGCAGAGTCCTATGGTCTTCTTATCATCGCTCTTGATCTATTTGCGACCCTATTTCTGCTCCTCGATTTAGGTTTGCCAACGCTTCTTGCCCGTGATGGTCCAAGAAAACCATCTTCTATCTGGTCTGGTATGGTTCAAATCTATCGTTTACAAATCATTGCAGCCCTTGTGTTTGCTCCTCTTGCCTGTGGAATGGCTATCTTCCTTGGAGCCCATGACAGTTTGATGCTGCTAGCGGCTGTAATCGCTCTTGTTCACATTGCATCTTATGCACCTAGGGCTGCTTTACGGGCTTCTGGTGATGCTCGATTTGAATCAATTACAAAAGTGGTTGAACGAGGGATAACCACTGCAGGCTATGGACTCCTATACGTTTCTTCATCAACGAATGTGGTCTGGTATGCGCTTGTCTTTTTGGTTGGTGCAAGCATTGGTTGCTTGCTTGCATTGTGGGGGGCATATCGCGTCTCAAATGTAAATCAAGATAAGAAAACAGATTTCAAAGAATTGGGATCGATTTGGGAGAGTAAGAAATCCCTCCTTATCGCAGCATTACCATTCGCCATCACATTAGGAGTGTTGCCTTATGTTATTCGAATCGAGAAGTTCATTCTCTCTGTCGAGTTGGGGCTAGAAGAAGTTGCGTTGTTCCATGTTGCACAACTTGCTTGGCTTGCAGGGCTGCTTATTCCTCAGGCTATGAGGGCAGCGTTACTTCCAGTTCTGGGGGCTTCCCGTGACAATAAAGAACTCTTCAATGCACATCTTAACCGTGTTGAATCGATTGCTTTTGGGCTTGTACCAATCGGATTAGTATCTGGTGCAGGAATCGTAACACTTCTCCTTCCTGTTGCTTTTCCTTCGGAGTATTTCGACGGCAGTCTTGGTGCTTCGGCTCAAGATATCTTCATGCTTCTACTCGCAGGGTGGGCGATGACTGTGTTGAGCGTTCCATCCTATACATCGCTTCAAGCGGGGAATCAACCATGGCGATTTACTGGTCTCATCGCACTTGTTGTAATCATGGCGACATTGATTGGATGGTTCTTGATCAGTTGGGGTGCTGACAAAGACGCTGGATTTGCCCTTGAGATGGCTGCTTACGCTTCAGTTGCTTCAACATTCATTATGCTGTTCGCAGGCATTGGTTTGAGTCAGAGATGGAAGGAGTTCAAGGGCCGAGGATTGCAATGGATATTCACTATCGGGCTTGTTTTTGTGACGTGTTATGCATTCTCAGAACGATCATGGTGGGCACTTTTGGTGCTTCCATTATTCATTCTTCTTCCTCAAGCCCTTGAAGCAATGAGGACCACTGTCGGCTCACAGACTCTTGAGAGAACTTCTGAGGCAGAGTGATTGGATTCTCAATC
>JABIYX010000147.1 GCA_018666575.1 Methanobacteriota archaeon
CCTATCGCAGTCGTAGTATCCGGATTGTATGCCATCGAATGCAAGCGTAATTGACGTTACATTAGCCACATTTGTTCCTGGAACGTCCCATGTGTAGACGCAAGCTCCAGCTTCTCCATTTACGATCCATTCTGAATCATATGAGGCATCGTTCGAACATTCGCTCTCGTTGAAAGCTTGTACGACTTGATTCGGAATTACACGAAGAATCGCTCGGTGGATAATGGGGGTTGTCGCTTCTCCATTCTTCTTGTAGATGACGACATCGCCTTCCATTCCATGCGACTCATAGCCATAGTTACGATGCGATGCATCAGTAGCCTCTGCAAACGTCACCAGTGAGTCTATCGATGCATCATGGACGAGAACTAAATCACCTGCATCAATGCTTCCAACTTCTCCATTTTCATCATGAATCATGCTCGATGATTCGACCACAACCAAAGGGGGCATTGAGCCTGTGTGAGCGTAGAGTGCGAAGATGAGAATGACAATCATGCCGCCAGCAAGCAAAACCTCTCGGATGAGAAGTTGTACTGAACTGGTCTCTTCCAAACGTTCCACCTGTCTCAGCGTCGCAGGCCTCGTTCTTGAAGGAATGCGTTCCAACGTTGTTCATGGCCTGCTCCGAGCACTGAGGCAGAGCGGTCTCCATCAGAGCGTCGTCGCTTCAATTCTGCCGTACTTTGGATTTCATACAGTTCGTCGAGCGTACTTGCATGACCCTTGAAAACAAGGAATTCCGGAGTGATGACAATCAGGGCTAGAGCAGATAGGACAACAATGCCGATTGCTAAGCCAGTGTATTCTGAATAGGGATCGACTTCTTGAAAGAATAACAGTTGACTCATGCCCGCCAAGAAGAGAACAGTTAGCGAACCAAATATCGTTGCCAAAATCAAGTATTGTCGCCCATGTTGAGCCGCCCACCATCGTGAAAATAATCCAGCCATTGTCTCTCCTCTTGTCGGGCTATGCATAGAAGGATTCATGACCATTGCGGAGGATTGTTTAGGTGACCTGTCGCCGATGTGTTGATATGGTACGTTGGGATAGTTTGCGATAAGGGATGTCTGCACTATGCGAAAAGCGCTATTTTTAACTCTCCTCTTCACCCTCTCTGTAATGGCTCCGTTGGCTTCTTCAGCAACGACTGAGACCCAATTCAAAGGTGGCTTAACGTCCTATGAGCACACGTTCAATGGCCAAGGAAACGGTTCTGCTGGAGTGATCACATTCCCATACGGGGCAGAGGTCACATCTGCTCAATTCAACTTCCTCGGTGAGGCGAGTACCACCACCTGGACGAACATGACCAACAACAAGGACTTCGGAAGCGCCGGAAGTGGAACTTGGTCGGGTGGACCAAACGGCTTCCCATACGGAACTCGTACCAACCTTGAAACGGCTAATGACGAAATTGGATTGAAAGGAAACCCCACCAACAACGCTATCTCATTCAAAAATTCAAATGACCTTTCGAGCACAAGTTCTGCCATACTCAATTCAACGGGGCAATTCGTTGCACTTGGCGACCAAGGATACAACAGCATCTCAAAGCAGTTCACCGATCTCTCAGTCTCATCTTCCGCAGCTTGGGATTACAGAGGAATCGTCGTCAAAGTCGACGATGAAGTCCACTCAACTCGATATACCAGTACCTCGATGTATACTGCTCCAACAATTCAACGATTCAACTCTACAACAGGGGCATATCTTGGCACTGCAAGTATCTCAACATCGAATTGTATCTCTCAGGTCTCGAGTTACTGGTACGACGCTGCCGTTGACTCAAATGGAAACATCTGGACTGTATCCTACTCCTATTACTACTTGACAAAGTGGACATTGAACTCAGCAAAGACCCAATGGTCGTGCTCCAGTTACACAAATTACAACTACCCAACATATCTTACTGGAGTTGACTTTGATGAAGATACTGGAAAACTCTTCGTCAGTTATTACGACTCTTCAACATACCCAACCTACAACAGATATCTTATGGAAGTAAATCCATCTAATCCATCCTCAATCAGTTCCACATGGTCACTGGGAACTGCTACTGATTACATGTACAAAACAACTTCAACGGCAGGAAATCAGAACTCTGGTCTCGTTGTTGATCTACCTCGTATTATTGTCAATGAGTACAATCAACAAGGTTCACGGCATCACCACTTCACCATGAATGGATTTAATCTGGACAAAATGGGTGTTCAAGAAATGCCAAACGGTGGCCACTATGGAATTTCACAAGATGATGAGAGTGGCCAAATTTTGTTCGCTTGTTACTACACATCGTACTGCGGTAGCGTTGCTCGAAAAATCCACATGTGGGGCGACGGGGCTGTCTTTGACGAGAGAACACCCTCGACAACCAGCACAACAATTATTGGAAAAACTACAACCTCCAGTCAAACCGTTGACGAAATTAAGTTGCAGAGTGCAATCGGCTACATCCCCACAGGGACTTCAATCGACATCGATGTATCGAATGATGACGGCGTAACATGGAAGTCCCTATTGGTCGGTGACAGTAAGAGGTTCTCTGCTGCTGGAAATAAAATCACCTGGAGAGCAACGCTTAACGGAACCTCAACGGCCACTCCAATCCTTGATCAGGTTACGGTTCAATACACGACAAATTACTTCACGAGCGGAAATTTCTATGTACGTTCAAACTACAACAACCCGTTCCCGACTTATGTTGCTGCAACCATACATTACAACGCCACAGTTCCATCTGGTACGTCGATGAGTGTGCAACTTGGTGGCAGTACCTCAAGTCTCTGCAGTAGTGGATTGACAACGTTTGGACAATCGGGACTTACCAAATCCTTCACCACCCCAAGCTATGGGTACCTTTGTCTCAAGGTTTCTTTCTCAACCTCGAACTCAGCAAACACGCCAATCCTTGAAGACATACAGATTGCTCTACACAGCAACGCCCCAACCCGTCCAGGATTTGAAATTCAAGCACCGTATCCAATACCTGCTGGATTTAATCCACCATTGAATCCAACTGTTGGTTGGAGCGAAAACGGAGTATTGGTTGGTACGAAAACAATCAATGCAGCAGGACCGACCAATCTTATCGTAAAGGCGTTCAACGATCGTATCCCTGACACTGGGCAAGGGTTTGTTGATATCCCAATCGATTTGACTTCTGAAAGCAGTGGTATTCTAAGCTTAACTTCATTCAGCGTGACCTACACCATGCAAACAGTCAATCTTGAAATCAACATCCCCGAAGGAGAAATTCTCCACGAACGTAGTGAGCCCTATGAAGTCATTACTCGCCACATCGTTGGTGAAAGTGCGACTGCTATTCGCGAGGCTACTCTCACTTTGATGACGACTTCCTCGGCTGCAAATCCAACATTGTTCTGGCAGAACGGAGACATCTTCCCTTCACCTAATGATCCTGAAGGATATGTCGTCATGGACGGAAACTCATACTCCACGCTAAACAACAGCATTCTTGAGATTCACTGGTTGTTTAGAATCACAAGTGAATTCCCAGACCAAAACAGTGTTCGATTCAAGACAGGCTGTCTTGATGATAGTGGGTCTGCAGGTTTCTCACCTCTGGACCTCATTAGCGATGAAGGGCTCGTAGTCAACCGCACCTTTGGACTTGGATGGATGAAAGTCCGAGACAATGAAGGAGATCTCGTCCGAGATGATGTCCCAAATAATGCCTGGGTCTCTGCAGGAGAAACGCTCTACTTCCAAGGGGCTATGTGGTTCATGGACTCTGATGATGCTCCTTTAGACAGCGCCTTTGACGTTCGAGTCTCCCGCAATGGATGGGTCGAATCAACCGCTCGAGATACGACGAATAACAACGGATCTTTCTTCATCAGTGTCGTCACACCTGAGATTGACGTTCCAGATGGACTGAACTATCAAGTTCAGACCTACAACGAGCGAAATCCTACCCACGTGATGGCGCCAAACTCAGATTGGTCAAGAACATTCAAGGTCGATGCAACACCACCTGAGCGTGTACAATTGTATCCAACGGATGGTTCATACGAAGCTGGAGTCAACCAACAAGAGGTCAGCGTCTTGGTGCGAGATGCAGTAGGTGTTCCAATGGAACTGACACTCAAATACTGGGTTGAGGCAGATCACGACGTCAACAGAAACGGTATTGCAGATGATGGAGAATACGCCAGCAAGCAAGTCACAAACATGAGCGAGAGCAACAATAAGTGGTTCATCACATCAATTGATCACTCAAGAAACCCGAACATGGGCCGTGTATCCTATTACTGGGAAGGTGGCGACCAAGCAGGCAATCCAATTTATTATACACAATCCGATTCCGAAGGCGTAGTTTACGAACTCCAATCTGGGCCAGGATTCAATTTTGATGATGCAACATTCCAGACTCGCAAGGATTCCGCAGCTATCTTTACTGGCCTTGAATGGGTTGGGCACAGCGATGACGAAGCAGTATATGCAGGTCTTGAACAATCCATTACAGTCGGATTTATTGACGCAAACACGGCAATTGATTTCGAACATATCTCACTTGTCTTCGACTTTGAAGGACCAAACCCTAGCAGAGATGCACAACGAATTTCTTACTCTGGATTGAACGATACCTTCTGGAGTGAAAGCAAATACATTCATCTCAGCCAAAGCAGTATGATGTACGAAACTACCAATGAATCAGGACTTCCTTGGATTATTGTAACCTTTGAATTTACCTTTGCATGGGATTGGCCAGATGAAGAAATGGGTGATCTGGCTCTTGTTTTCAAAGAACGTGGATCTCCTGAAGATGACATGCTTTTGATTCTGGAACATACATTCAGAGTTGAGAATGATTTCACACTCTCTCCTACAGATTATACAGTTGAGGATGTAAGCGAACCAAGAACAGGCCAAGTGGCTGATGGAACCCGTGTTCGCAAGGACGACCGATTGGCGTTTAGTGGACGGGTTGTATACGAAGGAAGTAACGTCCCAGCACCTCGAAACGTTGGTATTTTGGTTGAAGTCTTTGATGGTGAAAAGTTGTGGAGCGATGGTTCTCTTACCGAGGATGGAGAATACTTGATCGAAGTACCACTTGATTCCGCTAAGACATTGCAATCATCACCAACACGTACATGTTTGATTTCAATAGCCAACATTCCTGGCCGAGGTGAAGATATGACTGGAACATTGGTTTCAACGACCCTACGTGTTGTTGTTGACGATGCAGCACCTCGAGTTGTTCGAAGAATGGCTCCATTGAATGTCATTGATGTTTCTTCAACCAACGACCTTTCTTCCATCTACGTGGAATTCCAAGGCTCTGAAGATGCGGATTTGACCGGTTCCGAACAAATGATACATTGGGTTATGAGAGATCAAACTCGAACGGTTACAATCGGCGCTGGTTCTGCAGTCCTTGGAATGCAACAAGTTGATCAAGTTGTTTACTGGACTGGCGAAGTTGACATTACTGATGGTGGGACAATTACTCCACAAGCAGGAGATTTCGTTGGATTTTACATGACAGGATGGGATGCTGCAGGAAACCAGTTCCCACTTGTGTCGAACTCAGAAGCAAGCCCAATTCCCGAACTTGCCTTTGATGATACAGACTTCGAGCGACAATGGGTCCGACTTGGAGCCGTTGGTCCTGAATTGAGAGTAAAGTCAATCCAAGTGTCAGATGATCACGTCTCTCCTGGTTCTTCCGTGGAGATTACAGGAACTGTTGTGAACAACGGCGGAGCAACAGATTCACAATTCAAGGTTGCATTCTTTGCAGGCGACGATACAACCCCGTTCGATGTCAAGACCATTATCGGAATTGGCGAGGGTGAATCAATCCCTATCACTGTTGACTGGGAAGTTGAAGATGTTGATAGAGTACGAGTTGAAGTCGATTACGGAAACATCTTGGTTGAAGTAAATGACAACGACAATACTGCGGAACACGACATCAACATCGCCTATGGAGAATATCTTGGCTGGCTTGACTCACCACGTGAGCAACCTCTTGCTTGGATTTTCGCTATGTCTACCATCTTGATTCTGATTGTTGTTGCAACAGTTGCCTCTCGAACTGCAGTTGATCTCGGAGACGGTGCATTCGCTGATGAAGAAGAAGACTGGGAAGATGACGATGACGAGTACGATGATGACGATGAGTACGACGATGACGAGGACTGAAGTTCTCTAACGAACTACAAATCCTCAAGAAGGAAGCCCAATCACCACTCTCTACGGGGAGGGGGAGAGTATGTCAAATGTATTTTCCCAATTGCACCCACAATTGCAATCGTTCATAGCAGAGCGAGGTTGGAATCCGACCCCTATTCAGGAGGCAGCTTTGCCTGAACTCTCTGCAGGAAACGACCGCCTCCTCATCGCTCCAACAGGATCTGGAAAAACACTCGCAGCCGTATTACCACTTCTTCATCGATGCAAAGTAGAGGAATGGGATCCACTTGCTATTCTTTACATCACGCCCCTTCGAGCCCTCAATCGAGACGTCGACCGCCGCCTTGCTGAATTAAGTGAAGCTCTCGAGTTACGATTCGCACTTCGACATGGCGATACAACCACGAGTGAACGGGCCCGACAAGTTAGGAAACCTCCACATCTCTTGGTTACAACACCTGAAACCTTCCAATTAATGTTCACTGGACATCGATTACGTGGCCTTCTTAGTAGTGTAAAAGCAGTGATTATTGACGAAGTTCACGATTTGGCTGGTGGCGAACGTGGATGGCAATTACGCCTTGGTCTTGAGCGATTGGAAGCATTGAGTGGACAACGCCTTCAGCGAATTGGTCTCTCAGCGACTGTTGGCAATCCAAAACAAGTTGCAGAGTGGATGGCTTCTGAATCATGTATTCCAATTAATGCCCCTGCAGAGCGTTCTACAGTCCTCTCAGTTGAAACTGCACCTCCATTGCCTGAGGATGAGGTGGGAGCGATAGAAATGCGTCTATCACCTAGAGCACACGCTACGTTTCGACTTCTTGCAGAACTTGTTGGGAAAGACCCACCCTGCCTCGTGTTTGTAAACAGTCGGAATGCAGCCGAAACAGTTGCACAGCGTTTGCAAACAATGGCTCCACAACTCAATATTGGTGTTCACCATGGAAGTTTGGCTGCAGAAACACGGCAAGAAATGGAAGAGAATATTCGAAACGGTTCACTTCATGCCCTTATCTGCACTTCAAGTCTTGAACTTGGAATCGATGTTGGTTCGATTCAAAAAATCGTTCAACTAGAAAGCCCTCGTTCTGTAGACAGAATGCTTCAGCGTGTTGGTCGTGCTGATCACCGGATCGGTGGAATTGGTCGCGGCCACCTTCTAGCTTGGGAAACTGATGGTATTGCAGAAGCAGCAGTTGTCGCTCATCGCTCCCACATGGGCTACATTGAGGATGTTGAGTGGAGAAAGCGTCCATACAGTATTGCTGCGAACCAAATCATGCTCATGGCTCATAGTTTCAAGGTTGTTCCAATTGATGAAGTTCATGAAACATTTTCTAATGCTGAGCAATTCGAAAACTGGGAACGAAAAGATACTGAGACGATGCTTGCAGTTCTGTCCGACCGTTGGCTCCTTCGATATGCCATTGATGTAAACGAACGACCGTGGTACCGATGGCCAAAAAGCCTCTATCTTGAAGCAAAGGGATTGGTTCCTGAGGAAGAGAATTGGCCTGATGAGTTACCTCGATACGATGTTCCAGATGAAGAAATTCCATCGGAGTATAAATCTCGAAAACTACCGATACCGAAGCGTTTCAAGAATGGATGGTTTTCTTCTGCTGGTCGAACACGCAAGTGGGTGGAAAGCCATCTTTCGATGATACCTGACAAGCAATCATACCGGGTACGAGATGTTGTAACACGTCGAACGATTGGAAATGTAGACGAATCCTTTGTGCTTGAACTCAATGGGAGTGGAGAGGAAGAAGATGGACGTATACGTCAGTTCGTTATGGCTGGAAGAACATGGACAATTGTTGATGCTGATCCAGAACAAAGCGAAGTTCTCGTCGCTCCTGTCTCAATGCAAGGTGAAGCGCCAACGTGGGTTGGTGAACTCCCGCCAGTTCCTGCTGCAGTAGCTCGAAACATTGGTCGACTTCGCCGTCTTATTGCAGAAGATTTCAATCTGCTAGAACCCAGAGGGTCTGACCAGATTGACCCAGCAGGTGTTCTGACTCACGATGGAAAGCCATTGGCTGATTATCCACTCGATGGAGAAGCACTTGGCCTTCTTGCAGATACAATCACTCGGCATATCGACGCAACTGAAGCATTACCGGATGATCAAACCATTACAATCGAGCGTCGTTCTGAAGCACTTGTCATCAACATCTGTCAAGGGACGTTAATCAATGAGACAATTGGACATCTCCTGCTTGCAATGGCCTCAACCAAAACAGGACGTTGGGGAGGCTTAATGGTTGAACCAACACGAATTCATCTCTCAGGTTCGGATTTAGAACCTCACGATGTTGTTGATTGGCTCAATGAACTCCCAGCCGACGGAATCGAAGGACTCCTTGCAGTTACGCTTCCAAATTCACGACAAGTTCGATGGCGATTTGCACAAGTGGCCAAGACCTTTGGAATCTTACGTCATGGCGTAGATCCACGTAAAATCAATCTTGGCGCGCTTGTACGAAAGTATCGAGGAACCATCGTTGTCGATGAAGTTCTCAGTAAACTCTACTTCGAACGCATGGACATTCAAGGTGCGAAAGATGTCCTACAAGGAATACAATCTGGACTACTCGACATTGTCGTTACGCCAACAGGACCACTAGGTGTATCTGATCGAAGCCAACGAGACCTTCTCCTTCCGAATTGGGACAACGAAGCAGTTCGAGCACGATTGCGACTTCGATTGATGAATGAACGAGCCGTACTTTGTTGTTTAAAATGTCAAGCAATACGTCGATTCAGAGTTGAACGCTATCCTGACCTCAAAGACCCAGGAAATTGTATAGTTTGCAAAGGACAAATGCTTGTCTGTGCTCGAGAAGGTCTTGAGAAGATGCTCGAAGGATGGGTTGTTTCTGAAGAAGAAAGCGATCGTAATCGTATGATTCGAAACGCTTCATTGCTCAAAACACATGGATTTCCCGCCATTGTTTGTTTGATGGCAAGAGGTGTTGGGGAAGCGACTGCTCAACGTATTCTTCGAAAGGTTCACAGCAACAACATGGATAGTTTACTGCAATCAATACATCATGCAGAAATTGAATACGCCAGAACTCGACGTTTCTGGGGTTGATTACTCCAGATTGACATTACGAAGTTTAAGACCTGCTTCTTTCATCATACCAGTCGATCGAGTGAAATCCTCAACCCATCGCTCTGGTATGTCAGTTCCACCAGCGTAAACAACTTCGATGATACCTGCTTGAATCAATGAACGAGCGCATCGCGTACATGGAGGCCATGTGACATAGGCCGTGCAATCTTTCAGAGAAACTCCAATTCGAGCAGCATGCATAATCGCATTTTCTTCTGCATGACAGATAAGTGGATATTTTTCTTCTCGGTTAGCCAGTCGCTCAATCGAATCATCAATACCTCTTGGGAAGCCATTGAATCCTGTCGAACGGATTTCTCGGTCCGAGCCAACGACAACACAACCAACTTTTGTTGAAGGGTCTTTACTCCAAGAACTGATGTGGTGTGCAAGTTCAATAAATCGAAGGTCCCACTTTTCGCTCATGTTGACTCATACGGGGCTCGTTCATCCTACCTTTGAGTGTTTGGTGAGAATAATTCGAGATGTTTTGACCCATATAGGTCAAATGTCTCAAACAACTCTCCTATGAGGTATAGGGAGCCAATTGCGAGGGTGTATTGAGGTCGCAATTGTTCAAGAATTGGTTTTACATCTTGTGGTGTTGGCGCTCGAAGAACAGCTTCTGTAGATGACCAATCAAGATGTATTAATTCTGAAAGAGGCACTCCGGGATAGCGTCCTGTTTGAGGCACTGTGAGCAAAATATTCGCTGGCGGATTTTTCTTGCAAAGGTCAATCAACGGTTGAACAAATTCTTCTAAATCATTCTGTGGAGTGCAACCGAAGACCAAACACCATTCCATTTTTGAAGCCACACGCTCAGTAATGGACGGTAAAACTCGATTTAATCCACTCGGATTATGAGCAGCATCTACGAAAAGAGATCCTCCCCATGACATAGGCTCGATGTGTTGCATCCGACCAGGCCAGTTGAGTGATTGCATGGACTCATCTATCGAATCCATCTTGTAATTGAGGTGGGCCAAGGCCACTTTTACCAACATCAATGCTTCTTCTTTCATTGAGGATTTGGAATCGATTGTGATCCATTCTAGATTTGCAGGAGAAGGACTCTCTCCTAGAGGCTCTTGTCCAGCATTATGTGCTTCGTTTTCGACTGCAGAACGAGCTTCAGTATCATCAATATCTCGAACAAACATTGGTTTTCGAGGTCGAGCAATGGCTGCTTTTTCAGCAGCGATTTCAGCCAATGTGTCTCCAAGAATTTCTCTATGCTCGAGTTGAATCGATGTGAGGAGGCAAAGGTCAGCGGGTAAGATTCGTGTTGCATCAAAGCGCCCGCCAAGTCCTGTTTCGACGATGAAAACATCAGGATTGACATCGCGAGCACACAAGCACGAAGCAAGAAATGTAATCTCAAAGAAGGTTAATTCAATACCTAAATCGAGTTCAGTTTGCTGAATTAGGGAAAGATAGATCTCGAACTGTTGTTCTGAGATGGGTCGGCCATCAATTCGAATTCGTTCCTCAAGACGAACAAGATGTGGTGAAGTGAACATGACCGTAGTTTGATCTAATCGATTCAGATGTGTAGCCATTAAAGCACACGCAGTTCCCTTTCCGTTACTCCCTGCAACGTGAATAATTGTTGATTCATAGGATTGAATAAGAGAATTGTGAGCCACATTGACGCGTTCCAGTCCAAGCTTCATACCACGGCTTTTGGTCAGGTCAAGCCACTGTCGGATACTGGACATTCGCTCCCCCAGATTCTTCGTGTAGGACACTCATGATAGGTGTGGCGATAGACGATTCTTGCTATGGTTACGTCGATGTGCTCAAATGTGTTCCTCTTCTGGCAGGAGCATGAGCGACATGAACGGAGACTTCCGCCGCCAACTTCCATCTATGATTGGAATGGCCTCGATGTTCTTGGTTACCATCTTCCTTGCAATGTTTATCCGCCCTTGGTACGACAGGGCTGGATTGCAAGCGTTCGGTGCAGAGGGGGCGTCTCAGTTACGCTATATCGGACTTGAATTGTTGATGATTTTTATCTTTACAGCAGCAATTCTCGCGCTCGCTCGCTACAAGAAGGAATGGGTCATCAAATACGGGATTATGGGTATTCTCTTCATTGCTCTCATGTACGCAAGCGTACCATTGGCTCATCAAATCATGGTCGACGACACCGTCACAGCGTTCGAATATGAATCAACAGATGTTACTGAGGCCGAATATTTGACTGAAATTGGCATGAATCAATACATTGATTCAATTCGAACCAACGAAAGTGGGATTATCAACAACACGATTCGGTTGAATCAACTCGGGATGGATGAACCTGTTTGGACATCTGTGATTCCTCACGGAACTGAAAGTTATGAATTCACTAAACTCGTTGTTGCAACCGGTCCAGATACGATTACAATAAACAATGGAGCATTGATTCATACTCTATCACTCACTGATGGAACGCTTCTCTCAACATACGAATGTTTTGAGTACGATTTAGAGGGCAATATCCTTCCTATCGTCCAATTTGGTTGCATACTTGCAGTCGAAACAAGCGATTCAGTTTACATTGTTGATGGTGGAGAGAAACTCCACCGTTTTGCCACATTTGATGAAACACCTAATGTCATGACATTACAGGCTATTTGGCAACTTCCAAGCGAGATGAAAGTCGTTGATGATCTCATTGAAGCCGAACTCCTCGACGACACTCATCTTCTCATTGTTAGCAAGGAAATGGCTGGAGTTGTTGAACTAGAAAAGACCGTTAGTCAAATTGGAGACGTTGGTTCAGGCTTCCAACAAACTGCAAAGGTTCTCATCAACGCTACCTCAAGTGCAAACTTCTCAGCAGCTGATGTCGGTTACTCAAATGTCGCCGATGTACCGATGAGTGAAGCGGATAATGGCAACCAACTGATTGTCCTCGGAACTGAAGACGGAGACATCATGTCTTGGAATTATCAACCGGGTGAAGAGGAACTTGTTGTCGAAGAAAGCAAAGTTTCAATCAACAATTTCGCCGATCAAATCCGAGACGTCAGATTGACAGATATTGACAATTCAGGTTATACTGAATTGTTGATCACAACAGAAGATGAAGCACGACTCTTGTACGGATCGAGTATGGTTCAGAGATTGATTGTCGATGTAGCGGAAGGAGAAAACGTTGCAGTCGCCTTTGGCGATACCTCAGAAGATGTAGAAGATGATACAACACATCTTCATGCCACTGTCATCGGTGAGAATTATTCCACAACCTCAGGGGTTGTTGAGTCCTCGATGTTCCTAAGTGGAGGAATTGTCTTTGAGGACGTTCCAACATTGATTGGATTGCTTGTCAGCATTATATTGATGATTCTACTTTATGTTCACAGCGAATGGTACGTGGTCAACACAGTTGGAATCCTTGTCGGTTCAGGTGTCATTGTTATGCTTGGTGTTTCCTTTGTTCCAACATTGATTATGGTGTTCATGGTTGCCGCAGCGATATACGATGCATGGGCTGTGTACAAATCGAAGCATATGCTCGACCTTGCTGATACGATGATTAATCTCAATCTTCCAATTCTCCTGGTTGCGCCACAAGGCTCAGATTATTCCTTTAGAGCTGAACGTGCTCCCCCCTCAACCGTCATATCTGCGCCTTCAACAGATGATCCAGTATCTCCGCAACCTCGTGAGCGAGTTATCAAAAAGAACAACGATGCAATGCTGATGGGCCTGGGTGATGTGATCTTCCCAGGTATGCTGGTTCTTTCTGTCCTCCAATACATCGGTGGAGATGATGGGTGGATTATGGCCATCACCACACTGATTGGCAGTCTTATTGGTTATTCCATCCTCATGTGGTATGTTGGCCAAGGTAAGGCACAAGCAGGCCTTCCTCTTCTCAATGGTGGAGCCATTCTGGGCTACATTGTCGGTGGGATAATGACCATTGGAATGGCAATGTTCCAATTCAATATCAGTTTGTAGGTGATGAATGATGCTTGATATCCATTTATTCAGAGATGAGCCAGACAAAATCCGTGCAGATTTTGATCGACGAAGCCTTCCTCATGACCCAATTAACAGTGTCATTGAATTAGATGCGAAATGGAAAGACTTGCTTCACAAAACTTCAGATTTAAGACGTCAAAAGAACGAGGCAGCTCGTGGAATTGGAGCGGCAAAAAAATCTGGAGATGAAGCAGAAGCACAACGTATTCTTGCCGAAGTGGCAGATTTAGGTTCACGGATTTCTGAGATGGAAGTTCAGACTACAGCAGTTCTTGAAGAGCGAGACGCCATTCGAATGCGAATTCCTAATCTCCTTCATCCAGAAGTGCCATCTGGTGCTGATGAATCTGGGAACACAAAGCATTCTTTGCATGGCCAAAAACCAACCTTCACCTTTGAACCAAAAACTCACAATGAACTGATTGAAGAGAACAAGTGGGTTGATCTCGAACGTGCTGCTAAGATTACAGGAAGCCGATTCTTCTTCCTAAAGGGAGACCTTGCACGTATGGAAATGGCTCTACAAGCCTTCTCTGTTGATTTTATTCAACAACGTGGCTTTACTTTCGTTCAACCACCGGTTATGATGAATCGTGCTGCTTACGAAGGTGTAACTGACCTTTCTGACTTTGAGACAGTAATGTATGGCATTGAACCAGATGGCTACTACATGATTGCAACTGCTGAGCACCCACTTACTGCTATGTTCATGGGAGAGACGATTCCAGAAGATCAACTCCCTATCAAGATGGTCGGTGTTTCCTCATGCTTCCGTCGAGAAGTAGGAGCTCATGGTCAATCGGACAGAGGCATCTGGAGAGTCCATCAATTCACAAAGATTGAACAAATCATTCTTACAACTCCTGAAACATCATGGGAACTTCATGAAGAATTATTGCAAAACTGTGTCGACCTTTGGGATGCACTCGGGCTTCATTATGAGGTCGTCAACATCTGTACTGGAGACATGGGGACAGTTGCTGCACGCAAGTATGATCTTGAAGCATGGCTGCCTGGTGCAAAAGCATTCAAGGAAATTGTTTCTTGTTCGAACTGTACGGATTACCAATCCAATCGCCTTGATATTCGATATGGAACGCCTGGGCACCCAAACCAACCGATGGTACATACCTTGAATTCAACAGCAGTAGCGACTTCTAGGGCTCTTGTAGCCATCATCGAACAGAACCAACTCGAAGATGGTCGTGTCCGTGTACCAGAAGCACTTCAGCCGTATATGCAAGGCCAAGACGTCCTAGAACCGTGCAACTGGTAGTTTTAATAACTATTAATAAATACTCAATTCGGAGCGGATTGAGATGATGTATTTTGGATACGGGTCAAACTTAGACTGGAACGACTGGAAAGGATTTTGTGAAAGAAACGGAAGAAGGCCTGATGGCCTTACGGAGATTGAACCTGCATGGGTGCTTGGTCATAACCTGAAATTTCACTATCATTCTTCAGGGCGAAAAGGTGGTGCTGCAGACGTAGTGCCTCTGAATAATTACCATGCTACACCAGGTGCTCTGTTCGAACTTGATGAGGATACTTGGCAAACGATGAACATCAAAGAAGGTACCAAAGGGGGTTACTACAAGCCCAAGGAAGTCCTTGTTGTAAGGCAGAGTGGTGAACTATGCACAGCTTTGACCTACGTTGTTTGTGAAGATAAAATCAAACCTCATTACACGAAACCAAGCGCTGAGTATGAGCAACTAATCAGACAAGGACTTCTCAGTCGAAGTCTTCCAGACTCTGGTTTGGATCATTCAATGGATGGCAATTGGGGGCTCCCAGTCATCGAACATTTGTTTGTGTATGGTACGCTGATGAACGGTGAGGTTCGAAATGGAGAGATTTCACCGTACATAGAATCAACAACAGAGGGTACAACGAAAGGAGTTCTGTATGATTTAGAATATTATCCTGGGATGAAGGCAGGTGAAGGCCTTGTTCACGGAGAATTAGTCAAAATGAATGATGTTGAATCCTGTTTGAGGGATATGGATTCTATTGAAGGGTTCTACGGATATGAGAGCAAGAATTCTCTGTATGAACGAACGATTGTTCCTATTCAAACAAACGAAGGAATGCATTGGGCCTGGACATACCTGTATGCAATGGAAGTTGATGAGAATTCCAGAATCGAATCTGGTCGCTGGAGACTTCGTTAATTCTTCATATCACTGCCAAAATTTATTTCTAAAACACCAGTTTATAGGTGAAGATAAAAAAAAAGGAGATTAAGGTGAAATAAATGAAAGGAAAAATATCACGAATTGGATTTGTAGCAAGTATGTTGTCAGTAGTAGGATCTCTCTATGTCTACTTTGTAACCGGAGATGAAAACTTAGGCATATTTGTCGGTCTATGGGCTCCAACATTGATTCTAGCAACAAAAGAAATCGAAGAAATGATTGAAAACTAATGTTCTCCACTTTTGGACTGATCGAACAGTACGACTCTCAACTCCCCCAAGGCGATTGGTGATGGGGAACATAATGCCAGAAAACAAGAAAAAGTACGGTACTATTGAGGTTTTCAATCTCTCTGAATGGGGCCGTCCTATTGCACGTGTTGCTGCAAAGTTTCTTGAAAAGAAGCCAATTTCGGTCATCCAAGTCACAAATATACATTTTCTTCTCTCTCTGTTTTGTGCTTGGTTGATCTTAGAAGGCTACTTGTTGGAAAGCTGTCTCTTGCTTGTCGTTAAAGGCGTCATCGACGCAGTTGATGGTGAACTTGCACGTATCCGAGAGAGGCCTTCACATGTGGGCAGATATTGGGATACTGTCGCTGATACAATCGGACTCATTGCAGTAATGTGCGCCTTCGGGGTTGTCTTAGACTGGAAAATAGGTTTAACATCGATCATTATTCTTGCTACGTTGCTTCAATATTCACTATTCAATCATTTTTCAATACTGATGCGAATGCTCGGTTCTGGAGATTCGACAAGTCGAATCGATGAGCGTATTCGCCCTGTTGCTCAACCTTGGGAGAGCCAAACGGCAGTGAATATCTTTCACACGATATATGTTGTATTTTTCAGCTGGCAAGATAGCCTCGTCTCCAAGTTATCTGGAAAAGGTTCGGCAAAATTACGATTTGAATTAACCGTATCATCTTCGCTAGGCTATGGAATGCAATCCATACTCATCTTTTTACTCGCACTCACTCAGAATCTGAGTTACTTACCTCACTTGGTTTTGGGCGTGAATGGCTTCTTAGTAGCCCTCGTTCTTCTTAGAAGCCGATTCAGATGAAACGTATAAAAGGGGCCACTTCGTTATCATTCGAGAAGAAGGGTAAATTAGAATGCGTCTACGTAAAGATAGAAAGTGATTGCACTAATGATTGGTGATGATAACGCACCTAGCGCTAATTGATATCTTTGCGTTCGTAATCCAATTAATCCAAGGATTATTGTGGTTGAGATATTTGAGATAATGCCTACGATCAAATAAATCAAAACTTCCAATCCTTGAGGTTCAAAAATGAATAGCATGATTGGTACTCCTGGAAAAATAGTCAAAGATGGAATAAGTAAACCGATCCATAAATCAAACCATCTAGTGGTGTGGGACTGAGGCACATTTCCCCATGAGAACTGCTGTTCACAGTAAGGGCAATCGAATAGTCCAGCGGAGCCAGCGTCTAATTCAATATCCTTCTCACAATGAGGGCATTGGATTATGGCCATGTTCGGCCTACATATTCCTGATGAATAACATTTGAGTTAGATGTGTTGATTGGCCTCGTGCAACAAAGAATCCTTCATCGGATTATATCTTACCCAAAACCATTGAGGCTTGACTTGCATTGGGCTTTGTTTTTGCAACGATGTTAATTTGCTTGTTGCTGATCTGAGATCTGTATAGAAGGAATCCTAGTGTCCCACAAACCAATGGTGCAAACAGTAACGGCATGAGCGCTGTTAACTGCGTTGCTGCAATGATTGTAAGGCCCAAGAAGCCTAGAATGCAACCGACTGTGTTAGCGGTTGAAAACTCTCTTTTTACGTCTGATAGTGTTCTGTCCATGCGCTATACATCATCCAAGCGAGTATATGACGCTATGTTTTTGCGGGTGCCAAAAGTGGTTTTTTTTGAAACGAAATAGTATCAGTATCTGACCTTCTTTCGAGTGATTGTTCTCCAAATTCGCTGCAATGGGTCGTAGTAACGGTCAACGACTCGTTCTTTGAGCTGAATAATAGCATCATCAGTGATTTGAATTCCGGCAGGGCAAACCTCTGTACAACATCGTGTGATGTTACAGTATTCGATTCCGAACTCCTTTTTGATTTCTGGAATACGGTCTTCTGTATCGAGAGGGTGCATTTCGTACTGTGCAAGTCGAACGAGGTTTCTTGGTCCAGCAAAGTCATCAAACATCTCGTGATCCCTTAGAACGTGGCATGTGTTGACACATAGGAAACACTCGATGCATTCACGAAAATGCTGTACTCGGTCTGCTTCCATTTGGTTAAATTCCCAGTTCATTTCTTCAGGACCATTGATCGGTGCAATCTTCTGAGCAATATCGTAGTTCCATTGAACATCTGTGACAAGGTCCTTGATGTGTGGAAATGCTTTCATTGGGCGGATTTCGATTGGTTGTCCTTTAGGTGTCTCTGCGACGACATCGCTCATACGAGTCATGCACATTAAACGAGGACGTCCGTTGATTTCGGCAGAACATGAGCCGCACTTTCCTGCTTTACAGTTCCATCGAACTGCCATATCAGGTTCCTTTTCGTGCTGAATACGGTGCATACAATCCAGAACGACCATTCCTTCATCAAGCGTAATTTCGTAATCTTGTAACGTTGTTTCTCCGTCTTCACCACGAGCTACTTTGAATGCCTGCTTCTTTCCTTTCAATGACATCACTTGCCACCTCCTGCTTGTTCTTCAGCCCGTTCTGCAATCATGGTCTTTACTTCCTTGATTGCGTCTTTGAGATCATCTCTCATCTCTTCCACGGGTTCTTGTCGAATCTTTACCTCGCCTTCTTCCATCCAGATGATGTTCAGAGTCTTACCCCAGTATTCATCTTCTGGTGTTGGCATATCTTCTCGAGTGTGTCCTCCTCTGCTTTCCTCACGAGTGAGTGCAGCAAGAGCACATGCAATGGAAACGTCAGCCATATTGATCAAGTCGAGGGCCTGATGCCATCCGGAGTTGTAGCGCCGAGATGTTCCTGGGAAGGAAGCGAGAGCTCGCTTCTTGAAGTCATTAAGTTCAACAAGTGCTTCTTCGAGTTCATCCTTTGTACGAATGATTCCGACTTTGTTTTGCATCATTTCTCGCATTTCGTCATAAATGACTCCAGGGTTTTCTCCCCCTTCCTTGTTAAGCGGTTGAATCATTTCTTCAATCGCTGTTTGAACTTGTGCATCGTCAATGGATGGTTGAGCCAGGTCTTTGGAACGCTTCGAAGCGAATTCACCAGCACGCTTTCCGAATGTAATCAAATCGGACAATGAGTTTCCACCAAGTCGATTAGCGCCGTGCAGTCCACTTGCAGCTTCCCCACAAGCGTACAAACCAGGGACAGTTGATTCCTGAGTTTCAGCATTGACGAGGATTCCTCCCATGACGTAGTGTGCTGTTGGGCCAACTTCCATCTTGTCTTTGGTAATATCAACACCAGCCAATTCCATGAATTGGTGATACATTGAAGGCAATTTCTTCTTGATTGCTTCTGGGCCACGGTGTGAAATATCGAGGTAGGCCCCTCCATGTTCAGATCCTCTTCCGGCACCAACTTCAGCCTTGATTGCCTTAGCAACAACGTCTCGAGTCAAGAGTTCAGGAGGTCGACGAACGGTTGCTAACTTTCCACTAACAACTTCTTCAACCCATTTATCAGATTCTTCGATGGTTTCGGCGTGATCACCCTTGAACATTTCAGGGACGTAATCGAACATGAAACGCTCCCCCTCACTGTTTGTAAGGCGTCCACCTTCACCACGAACACCTTCTGTAACAAGGATTCCACGTACAGACGGGGGCCATACCATTCCAGTCGGGTGGAATTGAATGAATTCCATATCACGGAGTTCTGCACCTGCCCACATAGCAAGAGCATGACCGTCCCCAGTGTACTCCCATGAACCAGAACAAACGCTCCAGCATCGAGTGATTCCACCTGTGGCGAGAATGACAGACTTTGCTGAGAAAGCATGGAATTCGCCATCTACACGGGTGTAAGCAACACATCCAGTAACACGGTCTCCTTCCTTGAGAAGATGGCGAACGGTGTATTCCATGAAGATATCAATACCTTCGTGAATCCCACGTTCTTGCAATGTACGAATGATTTCGAGTCCAGTTGAATCTCCAACGTGAGCGAGTCTCGGGAATGTATGTCCACCAAAGTTTCGTTGATTGATGAGTTGCTTTGGTGTACGATCAAAGACTGCACCCCACTGTTCGAGTTCACGTACTCTGTCTGGAGCTTCCTTTGCGTGGTATTCAGCCATGCGCCAGTCAGCAAGCCACTTGCTTCCCTTCATCGTATCGTGGAAGTGAACCTTCCATCCATCACGAGGGTCAGCGTTTTGCAAAGCAGCAGCACAGCCCCCTTCGGCCATGACAGTGTGGGCTTTTCCAAGAAGAGATTTTGTGATAATTGCGGTCTTAGCACCGCTCCGTGCTGCTTCAATTGCAGCGCGTAGACCTGCTCCTCCAGCACCGATAACAACAACATCGTATTCGTGTTTCAAGTATTCTTCAGTCATTTAATCACCCCAATATTACAAAGGCCATGTCATTGATGTGCCCTTCAGCCACCGCAAGCGTCCACAAGTCGCCCAAGAATACGAATCCAAGACTGGTCCAAAACCAAAAGCCGTGAGATCTGTTGAATACGCTAATTCTTTTGAAGAGTTTACCACGGAATGCAGAGATTCCGCTGACCCAGCGGTCAAGGCTACCACCTGCAAGATGGCGAAGTGCGTGACAGGATGTGACGTACATTGTTAGCAAAAATGCTTCAGTAGCCATAATGAATGTACCAAACGAGAATCCCCACCCTTCTTCGAAATGTAGAGTATGGGTTACATCCCACCACTTGATGGCGATGATGATGATTGCTGCGTAGAGGAAATATCTGTGAAGGTTGTTGAAAATAAACAAGCGCTTCTCTCCTCCGTAACCTATTTTCTTATTGATGTCAGGTTCGTCAACCCAGCAAGCAGTTGGACTTTGGAAGAACGTTCTGTAGTAGACACGGCGCATGTAGTAGCAAGTCCCTCGGAAACCAAATGGAATCCATAGGACAAGAATAGCCGCATTGACCCATCCTGGATGATCCCACTCATTGAGGCCAAAAAGTTCCCATTCCAGAATATTTGGAGAGAAGATAGGTGACATCACTTTCGAACCTTCAAGATCGTAAGAAATACTGTCAGGGAAGATGACGAGTCTCCATGCAGTGTAGATGAGAGCTGCAGTTAATGCGATGCCCATTGCAAGTGGTTGTCTCCACCATTTGTCTATTCTATCTGTACGTCCCAAGCCGTTGATAACGGGAAGTTTGATGCCTTCGCCCATGAAGTTCACGTCCTCCCAGTAACTGGGAATGCTTTATCCAAGGACTCGGGGTCTTTGAGGTTGGCCCTTTAGCCTCATGTTATTTATGCAACAAAATGAGGGCATAATCTAACGATTAGACCAATTCGTTCCAGTTGACTTGAGCTTCAACCATTTCGACTTCTTCAACATCCATTTGCGCCAATTGAAGTTTTCCAGAGAGTTCATCGTTGACAGCGTGCCAGTAGGAGTAGGCTTCAATAACCCAAATACCAGATTCACGTGTACCATTTCCAGAGCCTTTGACTCCACCGAATGGAAGGTGAGCCTCAGCACCGGTTGTTGAATTGTTAATTCCAGTCATACCTGCCTTGATTCCAGTCTTGAATCGATATGCTTCCAATCGGTCGTTTGTGTAGATTGCAGAAGAGAGTCCGTACGGGCTTGCGTTGGCAAGGTGCAGAGCGTGATCGAAATCGTTTGCTTTACAAATAGTGACTGCTGGGCCAAAGACCTCTTCGTGGAAACACTTCATGTCTTCAGTGACTTCTGTAAAGACGTGAGGCCACATGAATACGCCATCTTCAGCAGTTCCTAGGAAGTTTGTTGGCTTGTTGTCGCTGGTAATTCGGCCTTTACCAAATATTTGTTTTGCACCAGATTCAAGACACATTTCGACACCGGCAAGGAAGTCCTTTGCATACTTTTCAGAGAGCATTGGGCCGTAAAGAACACCATCATGAGCAAGTGAATCTCCAATCTTTGTTTCTTCGACTTTTGCCATGAATTTGGCCATGAATTCATCGTAGACATCTTTGTGGACAATGAGATTTCCAAGGGATGTACAACGTTGTCCTGCAGTTCCAAATGCTCCCCAATAAGCGCCTTCTACAGCGTTGTCAAGGTTTGAACTTGGCATAACTACGAGAGGGTTCTTTCCTCCAAGTTCAAGAGAACATGAGACGAGGTTTCGTCCGCAAACTTCACCGATCATCTTGCCAACTTCTGTTGAGCCAGTAAAGGAGATTTTGTTGACACGACCTTCGTCAACTGCGTCAACCAAGTATTGTCCTGCTCCGCTTCCTTTTCCATGAACCAGATTGATGACTCCATCAGGGAGTCCAGATTCGTGCATAATTCGAGCAAGAGCAAACGAGAGTAAAGGAGCATCCTGTGGACTCTTCCAAACACAGGTGTTTCCACACATAATGGCTGGAATCATCTTCCAGAACGGAACAGCAGCTGGGAAGTTGCAAGCATTGATAATTCCACAGACACCGAGGGGTCGCCGGTAGGTGAACAGTTCCTTGTCTGGCAGTTCAGAGTTGACTGTTTGACCGTAAAGTCTTCTCCCTTCAGATTGGAAGAAAAGGCATGTATCGATTGCTTCTTGGACAGATCCCGCAGATTCTTTCAGTGTCTTTCCGATTTCTCTGGTTTCCAATGCAACAATTGCATCCTTGTGTTCCATGAGGAGTCTTCCCATGTTTCCGATGATTTGACCTCGAGTAGGGGCTGGAGTTGCAGCCCATGATGGGAATGCAGCGTGAGCAGCATCGAGAGCAGCATGGACATCGTCTTTAGTTGAAAGAGGGAAAGTTCCAAGCTTGTCATCAAGGATTGCAGGGTTAATCGATTCAAAGGTCGAACCATCACTTGCTTCGGTTAATTGACCGTTGATGATATTGAACCCTTTAACAGCGGGGCGGTTGTTTGGATTGTTTGCTTCAAGGTAGGTGAGACCTGCTTCGAGTACGTGGACCATGACCGTCCGAGTTCTATTCCCTCCATGAAGTCTACGATTGATTTCCATGCACATAAAAAGGGGATTTCTTCATCTAACTGTTTTAGTACCCTGAGGATTTAGACAACCCATGAGCGGCGATGATGACGGAGTTTCGTTAAGGGTAGCAAAGGCAATTCCATCCGATGTAGGACACGGAAGAGCACGAATTTCGGGAGACCATGGTCTTGACCTCAAGCCTGGTGACATCGTTGAAATCCGTGGCGAAAAGCGCTCAACAGCTGCTATCTACTGGCGAAGTCGTCCAGAAGATGCAAAAATGGACATTGTCCGAATAGACGGAATCATCAGAAAGAATGCTGGTGTAAGTTTAGGCGATCGAGTCGATGTCATCAAAGCCGAGGCAAAGGAATGTACGAAACTTACACTTTCCCCAGTAATGGCAAACAAGCAGAAGGTGAAGTTCGGCCCTGGTATCGAAGGCTTTGCTCGCAGAGGCCTTTCTAAGCGTCCAGTTATGGCCGGTGATAGAATCTTCATTCCAGGCATGACATTGTTTGCTGAAGCATTGCCATTTGCAGTTGTTCAAACCACTCCAAAAGGAATCGTGAAAGTCACCAGCGATACCGATATCATCATCAAAGACGAAGCGATTGACGATGAAGACGTCGGACAATCTGAAGGAATCACCTACGAGGACGTTGGTGGAATTGGCCAACAATTGCAGAAAGTTCGCGAAATGATTGAACTTCCTCTGAAGCATCCTGAATTGTTCCGAAGACTCGGAATTGACCCTCCAAAAGGAGTTCTTCTTCACGGTCCACCTGGGACTGGTAAAACGATGATTGCAAAGGCTGTTGCTACTGAAGTAAACGCTCACTTTAAGTCGATTAATGGTCCTGAAATCATCTCCAAGTATTACGGTGAATCAGAGAAACAACTCAGAGAAATCTTTGACGAAGCAAGTGAAAACTCGCCTGCGATTATATTCATCGACGAAATCGATTCAATTTGTCCTAAGCGTGAAGATGTCAGCGGAGAAGTAGAACGACGTGTCGTCGCTCAAATGCTCACCCTAATGGACGGAATGCAAGGCCGTGACAATGTCGTTGTCATCGGCGCAACCAACCGCAGAGACGCACTTGACCCGGCTCTGCGACGTCCGGGCCGATTCGACCGAGAAATTGAGATTGGTGTCCCAGACCGCGATGGGCGACAAGAAATCATGGATGTCCACACACGACAAATGCCGATTGCTGATGATTTTGAAATCAATTGGGTTCTTGACAACACATACGGGTTTGTTGGAGCGGATCTTGCTGCTCTCGTCCGAGAATCCGCAATGAAAGCGCTACGACGTTATCTTCCAGAAATTGACTTGGAAGAAGAAACCATTCCTCCAGAAGTCCTTGAAAAGATGGAAGTTCGAATGGATGATTTCAGATATGCAATCAAAGACATTGAGCCATCAGCCCTTCGTGAGATTTACGTCGAAATCCCTAAAATTGAATGGGATGAAGTAGGTGGCCTTGAAGAGGTCAAAGAACGCTTGAAAGAATCCGTCGAATGGCCACTCACAAAGCCTGAAATCTTTGAGCATTTCAACATCAAACCTCCTCGAGGAATTGTTTTGTTCGGTGCGCCTGGTACCGGGAAGACGCTTCTTGCCAAGGCTATCGCCAACGAAGCTCAAGCAAATTTCATTTCGATAAAAGGTCCAGAAATGATTTCCAAGTGGGTTGGAGAATCTGAGCGAGGAATCCGTGAAATCTTCAAGAAGGCCAAGCAATCTTCTCCTTCAATCATCTTCCTTGATGAATTCGAGTCCATTGCGAGTATGAGAAGTTCATCCAACGGTGAAGGCAGCGATGTCGGGAACAGAGTTGTTAACCAACTCCTCGCCAGTATGGACGGTGTTGAATCACTTGATGGCGTCATCATAGTTGCCGCCACCAACAGACCTGAGATGATTGATCCAGCACTTCTGCGAAGTGGACGATTCGAGCGTGTTCTTCACGTACCGCCTCCAGACGCTGGGGCTCGTGAAGCAATCTTTGAGATACACTCTCAAGGAATGCCACTGTCAAAATTCTCTCTCAAAGATATTCTTTCCAGTATGGAAGGATTCACTGGTGCAGATATTGAAGCAGTATGCCGAGAAGCAGCCCTTATTGCAATGCGAGAGGGTAAGAAAAAGGTCTCTAAGAAGCACTTCGATGAAGCAGTTACTCGTGTCCGTCCTACTGTAACTCCTGAGATGCTCGAGTACTATCAAAAGATGGAAACTCGTTTGACATCAGGACTTTCCAACATCAAGCGAACCCGTGATTACGGCTTCGGTATGGAAACAATGTGAGCAAGGAAACGGTCAAGTCCTACCTGCTCTGTCGGTAATACAAGGCGAAGCATATGGAATCTAGTTTCGGTCAAGAAATGCTTGGACGTATCGTCCAAGATCGAAAAGGCAAGGAAGTTGGAACCCTTGTTGATTTTGTGATAGACATTTCCAATGGAGAGATTTCAGACCTTGTCATAGCCTTTGGAAATAATCTCGACATCAGTCGTGTTTCCTATCCTTCCAAGGAAGGAAATGTGTACATTCCTTCAACTGATGTGTCATCATTTGGGCAAGTTATTTTGCTGAAAATTTGATGATGCATGTATGAGCATTTTAGCAACACGTTTGGACAACCTTCTAAACCGATGCGAGCCCGTCTTTGTCTGAACGGTGTTCTAGCAGGTGAGTGAAATGGCGGCGGAACGGACAAGAAATCTGAAGCGAATTGGTCTTCAGGTTGCTTTTTGGGCAGTTCTTGGTATCCTTTTGCTTACAATTCTTCAGAACTTTATCAATATCAGTCAGTCGAATCAACTGTCTGCGTATGACGACGATTGGGATGATATGTCTGCTTTCCGAGAGGACATTAACGATATGGGCATTGAAACACGATCTCTCGTAAGCAGTCCTCTGTTGTTAGCTGACATTGAAGATCCTCGAAACACAACGTTCGTCGTTGCAGGAGTTGAACGCGATACGCTCTCCTTCCCACAATTCGATGAAGATGGATTCATTACGATTGCAACAGAAGATGGTTATTCACCTTCAGAAGTCGATGCAATTGTAGAATTCGTTGACAATGGCGGAACTGTAATCGTTTTGGAAGACTTTGGATACGCTGGAAGTATTGGTGAAGCCTACGGAGTACGCTATTCTGGCTATCAGTTGTACGACAGTAATTACGTTGCAGAACTTGACTACAATTACATCTGGATGTGTATGCAAGAAAGCCCTTGTGGAATGAACGGAACAACACTTGATGAGACCACAATTGACGAACATGAGCGTTGGTCTGATGTCACAGGTCCACATCCGTGCACTGAACTTGATGGTCAGTCCATGACTCTGGCTGATGCCGGGGTTTGCTCACATCACTGGGTCAAGAGTTCAGGAGAACTCGGCCGAATCGAATACAATGCCACTTACACCATGCTCCTCAACAACGTGACTGGACTTGAAATCGTACCCGGTGTAAAGGGTGCTCTCAATGACGTAAACGTTCGAGCCGTTACCAGCAATCAAGCAACTGTCGATGTCAATGGTGATGGAGACCTGTGGATTGGTAACGAACAAACGAGTGAAACACCTGACCTTTCGGGCCAATTTAATCTCTCAATCGAAGCATGTGCTTCGTCGAGTTGTGATCCAGATGAAGGCGGTAGAGTGTTCTTCATTGCAGATGGCAGTGCACTGATTAACGCGATTTATGACTACGAAGGGTTCAACAATGGAGAGTACGGTAAAACACCGCAAAAAACCGTCCCTGCTAACGATAATAGAAAGTGGGCGCTCGATGTCATTTCTGAATCCTTAATGAGTACAAAAGACGGTGAAACAGGAGAACCTGCTGAGAATGCAATGGTCATCTTTGACGAAAGCCGCCACCCACAGAACGCTCTCTTGGCTGATTCCTACAATACTGTTTACTTCCTACTCGTCTACTTTACAGGAGAAGGGCTTGCAATGCTTGCTCTGTTCGTTGTTCTCTTCATCACATTTGAGGGTGTACTTCTCAAAAAGCGAGACCCAGAACCATGGCGCCACATCTTTAGCATCATTTACTACGGATTTGGAGATGCAAACAGATACACGTACTATGCGAAAACGGAGAAAATACGGCAGGTATTCCTTTCCAAGGTTCGAAATCAGAATGGATTGACAAGAGATGAATTCCATGCCATGCCCGCTAAGGAATTGGTTGGTCTAATCGAAGACCCAGTCCTTGCTAAATTTGCAATTGAACCTGGAAAGTATTCATTGGAACAATCCGTTGCACTTGTGAAGCGAATCAAAGCTTGGGGGCGTAGGTGAGTACTATGTGGACGCGTAAGGCAGCGTTCACCTTTACCGGTGGTATCGCACTTATTCTGATCGGTATGATGATTACCAACAATCAGATGATGATTCTTGGTTTGGCTTTAATCACATTCATTGTGGTTAACTCCTGGGTATCTGGCCACGGTGATATCGAAGTACAGCGCACACTTTCCGCTGATAACTTGTACAAAGGCGATGACCTGTATGTTGAACTTCTTGTCACCAACCGAAGCAACCGACGTACCCAACTCCTCGATGTGTACGACAACATTCCGCATGAAATGAAACTTCGAAGTGGTCTTAATCAGATGCGCCTCAACCTAAAACCTGGCGAAAGTGCCCGCATACGCTACGTATTGCGCTGTCCACTTCGTGGACATTACTCAATTGGACCTGTTTCCCTTCGTGTTCGAAACACATTCAACCTCGGCGTAGAAGATATGTATGTCGATCACCATTCAGACATTGTCATCTTTCCTCAAATCAAAGAAGTTGAGGAAGCCTTCTTGCGTTCTCGTACACCCAAGATGTACACTGGAGCAACAACTCTGAGAACCCCTGGGCAAGGTTCAGAATTCTATTCTTTGAGAGAATACGTTCCTGGTGACCCATTCAAGAACATCAACTGGAAAGCATTTGCACGAACAGGCGATTTGATGGTTAATGAAAAGTGCCGTGATGCTGTTACTGATCTGTACATTCTTCTCGATTCGAGAGATGTTTCACGAATTGGAACTGTGCTGAAGAATCCACTTGAAATGGGAACAGTGAGTGCAGCTAGCCTTGCAGCATTTTTCCTAAAGCGACGTGACAGCGTTGCATTAAGCATCTACGGAGATGGCTTGTCCTATCTTCCTCCAGACACAGGAGACAAGCAGTATTTCAAAATCCTCAGTTCTCTTGCTGGAGTGAAACCTGAAGGGAGTATGCCATTGCAAGCTGTCACGAATTCATTAAGTGGAAGATTCAGTCGAGGCAGCCCCGTTTTCATTATCTCATCATGTGAAGGTGACGGTACAGTCCCTGCTGCTGTACGAGACCTTGTTGGAAGAGGACACGAAGTCACAGTATTGTCTCCATCGAGTATTGATTTCGAGCGTCTCGTTTCTCGTATTCCACGTATGTCCTATGAAGTTCTCAAACTTGAGCGTCAAAATCGTTTGACAACCCTTGCGGGTTCAGGTGCACAAGTTATCGATTGGATGCCAGACATGGATTTGTCTCAGGCTATTATGCAAGTGAGGGGATTCTAGATGGCAGGTGAAGTTGATCCTCAGAGCGACGTCTCCCTTCTTGGTGGTCGTCCACGTACACTCCATCTCAAGATGCTGAGGAAGCAATGGCAAATTATCACATTACAAGTCGTAGCAACAATTGCTCTCGTCTGGATGTATCTCGAGGTTGTTTCAACCTACGTCGTCAACAGTATTGACCACACCATGGTCTTCGAGACGCTTGAATCGCTTGTCGGCGAAGTCCCAATTGGAGACTGGATTACTGGTGAAGGAAGGCAAGGTCTTGCACGATTCTATGTTCCAATAATCCTGGGACTTCTTCTCGGTGGTTCTATGGCACTAATGGCATTCCAATCGCCAAAACTACAACAAAGGATCAAACTTGGATTCATCATACTTCTCATGGTCTCTTTGGTTGGTCGACTTCTCTTGACCTGGGTTCCGTCGATGATTTTCTCACTCGACTTCAGGGCTCCTTCAGAAGGTGAATTGAAGACATTAGAATGGCCCTTGCTGATGATTTTGTCACTCGTTATCCTTTTCGTATATCTCTTACCAGTCATTATGGGTACACGTGGAATTTGGGGCTTGTCAAGACGTTCAATTGGTTGGGCGATTGGATTTACACTCCTCTTCCTCGGTATACACGCAATCCTTACGTTCCCACTCATCAAGACACAGTTAGGTGATTGGGGGGCTAATCTGAAGACACTTGAAACACAAGTAAGCGATCCCACAATCGGCATATTTGGATTTGATTTAGTGACGCCTGAACAACTCTCACTGATTCTTATCGCTGTATTGATTATGGTATTCCAAGAGTCTGGTTTCGGCGTTATTCGATATCTCGAATATGCATACAGACTTCCTGAATCATGCAAGAGAGACCCTGAATATGTTAAGCAAATGGACAATGTTCTCAACGGACACCTACGACACACAGCAGGATTCCTCTCCATCACTGGTTTAGTTACGATGATTGCTCTTGGATTCCACAGTGTCCTTCTCGAGATTGTGAGTTCTTCAACAGGAAGCCAATGGGCTGCTCAAGTTTCAGAATCCATCGAATTGACGCTAACTTATGGCTTAGTCATATCCGCGCTTCTTTTCTTGAGTATAATCGCACTATTGCGCTTTTTCATCCCATGGCAGAGAGTTTGGGGTTTAATTGAAACCCTAGGGAACAAGACCCAGGCCCCAGTCGAAGAAAAGAAAATATGATCATGCATTTGCTCGAAGCATTTGGATTATTCTTCCACTCACTTCAGTCATAATCAGTAAGAATATGGCTAAAACAACGGATGCAGTCCATTGAAGCCAGGTTGAATCAATCTGATTCCACATGTATTGATTCAAGAAAACGAATCCTATGATTGCAAGAATGAAGATGCTTCTATCTAGCCAAATAGGATATGTTGAGCCAACTTTTTCGTTTCTTCCAAGAAATGTTTCAGTCATATCATCACCTCAAAAATCTAACTCTGAGAGTTGATGTTCCAATGCAGCAAGATGTGGATCAACCTTTACTTCTGGTGTCCTCACTCCACGAATATTCCGTTCAGCATCGAGGCGTGCTAACTCAGCTTCAAGGTCTACTCGGTCCTCTTCAATCGGACGTCGAGTTTCAGAAACTTGTCTTTCCTCAACGGCAGGCCTTTCTACATCAACTGGCGCAGGCATCTCTTCCCATCCATTTTCAGTGACAATTTCTGGTGCAGGCTCAGCATCGAGTGACACACTTTCATCAACAATGAGTGTTGGCTGAATGTGTTGAATCATCTCATCCATGACAGGAGTTCTCTGACCTACAGGTATTGCTGTTCGTTCAAACGGAAGATATCCATCTCGTTGGAAATCCCACATAGAGCCTCTTGGTACTCCCTTTGTTAATCCTGATGCGTCAATTTGTGTGAGGAGTTCTTCCAAAACACCTGCAGTCTGTTCAAGGGCAATTGCTTCGCCAGCATCCCTTTGGTCGGCCTCTAAGTAAATGTCATCTAGGGCAATACGAATCAATCGTCGTGTTTCGACGGCAACGCTTGGCAGTGCTTCAGGACGCATACAGTTCATGCGTAGAGCATCAATCTCTTCTGGAGGTGCTCCGAGTTGACCTAATTGGTCGAGAACATTTCGCATCCGTCTCAACATAGTAATCGAACGATCATAATCCTCGAGAATACCTTCCAAATCTAAGATGAGATGGCCTACAGTTTCACCAAGTTGATTTTCCAAACGTTGTTGAACTGACCATCGAGCAAGCCCACGCACTGCTCCTGCTGTCTGAGGAACTTGCCGTTCAAGTAGGGTCATCACTTCACTGCTGAGCAGATTTCGTGGAGTTGCAGCAATATGATCAACTGTAGATTGAACAATTTGTAACGCTCGTTCTACTGCACGATCGAGAAGTATGACTGAGTATCCAAGAGTTCGTGCTTGTTCTAAACGTTCGATGACTGGACCGAGTCCTCTGAACGTTGAATCATCGTTGAGCAATGCTTGAGCGAGCGGTTCTTCTGAGAGTCGTGCTCTCAATCGTTCTGCTTCAGCAATGTCTGAAACAGCTTCTTCATGAGCATCTGTTAGTGCTTCTGCTCGGCTAATGAGGCCAGACAATTCAGTCTCTGCATTACCTCGTCGAGCACCGAGGTTACCTAATTCGGTCAAGATGTCCCGTCGTTCAGTCATTAATTCACGCATTTCAGAATGGAGTTGCATACGTCGTGCTTCATCCTCAGCAAGGCGGTGACGCTCTTCTTCTGCTCTTCGTCGACTTGCAATTGTCTCTGCTTCGATTTGGTCAAGTTTGGCCTGTGCAGCACGAACCTTTTCTTCAGAAACATTCGATTTGCTTTGGGCACTCGATTGACGTTCTCGCATCGAAGATATTTGTTCTTCAAGGGCTCGTAGTCTTCGTTCCTCTGTATCGATTTGATCACGAACAGATGACAACTTCTGTGCATTTGATTCAAGTTCAGCACGAGTAGAGGCTTCACTTGAGGAGAGCTCTTCCAACTCATTTCGAAGTGCTTCACTGCTTGTTGCATTTCCAAGTGCCTTGGCGAGTTCACCAGCACGTTCACTCAGTTGATGCTCAAGCTCACTCACACGTCGTAGTAATCGGTCTGCACGTTCTTCCGCTTGTTCCATTCGAGTTCTTGATTCAGAGACAGTGACTTGAACTCGATTGAGTTCATCGTTTTTTGACTGAATGGTTAATGATTGATCCCCAGAAGATTCTTTGATCTCTCCCAAGCGAATGAGAGCCTCAGTTCTCTGTTTCTCAGAATCCTGTAATTGCGTTGTTAATCCAGCATTCGTCCGCAAAAGGGAGTCTGAACGAAGTTCTGCTTCCTCAAGTCGTCGTCTTAATCCGGCATCAACACCTGCTACAGGAGATGCAGCCGGTAAGCCCTTACTCGAATCCGCTCCATCGATTCGAATTGAGACCTTACTTCGATGCTGGCGAACAAGGTCAAGTCCGATTTCAAATCCATACATTGTCATGAGTCGATGCATCATGGTTTCCTTTCGCTTTTCAGATCGAGTTCGGACGGATGATAAAGCCTCAACAAAACTCTCCAGTGAGAAGGATTCAACATCGCCTGTTGAAGATGAAACCGTTGTTCCTGAAGCAAGGCGATGGAGTTTCACAATACGCTTACTTTCCGTTAATCCCATCATGGCCTCATCAAAGGATTGTCCATTTGCCGCCATTGCTACTGGAATTCCCTTAACCAATGCAAGTGATACTGCTTTGTTACTTGCGCCTGCTTTGAGATGTCCAGTCACTTGTTCTTCCAAAGCGGCACTGAGCATAGACATGACTGCATCTGAGCCACCTTTTCCTTCTCTGAGGATGAATCCATCAGGGAGGGTGGCTGCTCCTTCAGCATAGGTGCCGATTTCCCCATCGAGTTGAGCGGTAAGATCAGTCAAAAGGCGAGCATGATTCGTGTCGAGCTCAGTCCATATTGCAATAACAATGGTACTACTCGAAGCAAGCAATACTGACGCATCACCCATCTTCAGCGTAGCATATCCTTGTTCAGTTCCACCTAATTGTGATTGATGTGATGCCATCGAATCAGCGAGTGATGAGATACTCGAGGCCAGTTCCTCAGATTTGCCTGGGAGTGTTCCTGCACTATCGATAAGAATTCCTTGATCTGCTGCAAGTGCTCCTTGGACGTGATCGTATCCTTCAAGTGTGGAAAGAACGGCAGAAATGTTTCGGGCGAAGAGCCGGTCTGTGAGTGATGATCCTGCAGAAAGACCTTGGGCATCTGCTTGAAATTCAAAGGCTTCAGGAATGAGTGTCGCCAACGACCCAAGGCCTCTGAGTGAACAAGCGTAACCCACGAGTCTGTGCGTACCTTCTTCAGCAGCTTCCAAAGCCTTTCGTGCATCGCCTCCTCCAAGGAGTTTCGTAGCACTGTCGCCTTCACAAAGCCAACCAACAATCCTGCCCGCTCGAACAAGTCGATGGCCATAGGGTGTTTTTCTTCTGCCGACCCATGTGGTAATATATCCGTTTTCAAACGGTTGAATTGTACCTGGAGATACGTTTAATTCTTCATCTATTTGCTCGCTGTGTGGTAAATCAAACATCAAATCACCTGTGTTTTTGTTGCATTTATGCGCTGTCGTTGACGTGTAAGTTGGTAACGCCACATACCTTTCGAACCGTTTTTGCCAGAAATAGCAGCAAATACCCCTGCATCAATCTGGTCAATGACGGTAAGTCGTCGTGATTCAATCCATACTTCGTGCAGTTCACCAATTCCTAAGGAAGAAGCGACTGAGGCGCATTTAGACCATTCAACACGCTGCTCTTTCAGAGATTCTGGCCAACGTTTTGTCGTGGAATGTTCATTTCCGAACTGATCGAAAAGCCGAACATGACGTGCGTCTTTGATTTCACAAAGACCAGAAAAAACACTGTTCAGCATGGTTGCTCAAACCTCTTGACAACAGCGTACCATTCAAGAACTTTCCCGAAACTCTTCCCCCGTAGGGGGATTTGTCGACCTGTTTGAAAATTCCAACTGTATTTTGAGATTCGTGAAGGCGCGGATAACCAAATGACCATGATTTACCGCGCTTCATGGAAGGAAATTTTCCCAATTAATATTAAAAATTGCAATTGAATTTTAAAATTTTCAATTGAATTTTTTATTCCATCACCACATCCATCGGAGGCGTTTAATGGTGGAATTGAGACGAATTACCATGGCGGAACCCACGCAGGCACTTTTCCAGGCTCCAGCCTGTGATGTCTGTGGAAAGGATGCTGTTGTGGAGCAGGCCTACTCTGGGCGTGTATTGTGCGGGTCTCATCTTGAACAATCTATTCGCAAAAAGGTTGGAAGAGAATTGCGTAAGCAACTTGTTCTCGACAAATCAAAAGATACGACCATATTCGTTGCCATATCAGGCGGTAAGGACTCTGCTGTGTTGCTTACAATGCTTGTTGATCTTGTCGGCAAGCGACGTGACGTTCGAATTGTAGCAGGCTGTGTTGATGAAGGAATCGAAGGATATCGCCCCCCATCGATGCAATGTGCAATCGATCTTTGTAGGGATCTAGGTGTTGAATTCATCACCACTTCATACGAATCTCTTGAATTCCATCAAATGGATGAAGTCGTTCGCCGCTTGCCAATGGTTTCTGAGAAAAGTGCAGGGGCTTCGACAATGCCTTGTTCATACTGCGGTGTGTTTCGAAGACAAGGCATTAACGCACTTGCAGAACAAGTGAATGCTGATGTTATGGCTCTAGGGCATAATCTCGATGATATGGCTCAAACAGTCTTGATGAATATGGCCAATGGAGACATTGACAGAACGCTCCGTCTTGCCCCTCACACAGATTCTCCAGTCGATGGATTGCCTCCAAGAATTGTTCCACTACGCTGGATTCCAGAGCAAGAAATCCATCTGCTTGCAATGCATAAACAACTTCCAATGCATCATGAGGAGTGCCCATACGCTCAGGGAGCCCTTCGATGGAGGTACAGAGATCTCGTTGCACAAATGGAACAGGATGTTCCTGGAACAAGACATAGCCTTGTCCGAATGGCAGACAACATCAAGATGGTTGCAAAGCAAGAACCTGCTCAAGCTCGTGCCCAACCAATGAAGTGTGAACGCTGCGGTTCTCCTACATCAGGGGCAACATGCAAAGCATGCGATATGCGAGACTTACTCGACCTAGATTTAGAGTAAGTTGTGAATCAATTCATCCAAGTCTTGTGGTCGTTGGCAATAGTGGCAACGAAGCGTAAGAGGATCTGTGTTTGTGACTCGCAGTCGATGTGGAAGTGGTTCCCGTAGATTTTGCGTGATGCAGTTTGAGAATGTGCATTGAACAACATTTCGTACTTCTTTACCGAGATTAACTTCAAGTTTCTCAGCTACAGTATATGCCCGAATAATCGCAATACTGGAATCAGGAGCAACCAGAGCAAGGCGATCCAATTCAGTTTGTGTTAATTCACGGTCTTCAACTTTGACAATATCCTTTGAACCCATCTTCTTCGATGGTACGTTCATGACTAAGGACACAGGGACTGAAGTGTCTCGAGCGATGTTGAGGAGTTCGAGAACTTTTAACGATTGACCAGAAGGGATGTGATCAATAACGGTTCCATTACGGATTGCAGTAACTCTTCTCATGTTATGTTCATCAGCCATCAAGCCTCACCTCCGTGAATTTCAGCAGGTACTTCGATGTTCAACAATCGGCAAAGAAGGGCCATTCGAGCGACAACGCCGTTGAAGGCTTGTTCAAAGTATCGTGCATGTCGGGTTGAATCAACGCTTGGATGAATCTCATCGACACGTGGGAGTGGATGCATGATGATCATCTCAGCCTTCACATTGGCAACATCCCGTGCGTGAAGTTTGTATGCGCCTGCAACCTTGATGTATTCATCTTCATCTGCAAAGCGTTCCTTCTGAATACGTGTCATGTAGACGACGTCTGCATCGTTAATGTTGCCAAGTAAGTCTTCAGTTTCAGTAACATCAGCACCATGCTCTCGCAAGTCTTCGATAATCTCAGTAGGCATACGTAGAAGTTCAGGTGATGCGAGAATAAGTTTGCAACCAAATCGAACCAATGCATGAGAGAGGCTGTGGACAGTACGCCCATATCGCAAGTCTCCTGCGAGGATAACAGATAATCCCTCAAGCGTGTCATGTGATTGCAAGATTGTAAACAGATCGAGCATGGTTTGTGTTGGATGATGTCCAGCACCATCTCCGCCGTTTAGGATTGGTACGCGAGCAGCATCCTGGGCGTAACGGGCAGCACCTTGTCGAGGATGGCGCATTGCGATGATGTCTGTGTAGCCATCGACCATCTGAATGGTGTCAAACAGTGTTTCACCCTTGACTACAGACGAGGTTTTCACATCTCCAAGGTTGACAACGTCGCCACCCAAACGCTTCATTGCGGTCTCGAATGACATTCGCGTACGGGTACTTGGCTCGAAGAAAAGGTTCCCCAGAATCTTGCCTTCAAGGAGTGGGAGATAGGTCTCCCCTCGTGCTACTGGAAGCAAGCGTGAAGCATCATCGAGGATGCTGAGAATGTCTTCATTGGTTAAATCGTCCATCGTGATGAGCCCTTTCATTTCAAGTCCCCTTCTATCCCAACCATCCAAGCATACCCATGAACATTGTTGCAGATTTGGATGCAAACCGTCGGTGGTTTCATGACGAAAACATATCTCCGTTGAATTATGCTCTGGGGAGATGTAGAGGATGCCATCAAGGCTGAACGTCTCCTTCGCATCCAGCGAATCGAGCGCCTGAGTACGATTTGTGCCTTAATGTGCCTTACCGGAGCGGTATGGTTGGCTTGGCCTACGCTGAAGGATGCTTTTTCTGGAGATGCAAAACTTCTCTCGGGATTGGGTATGCCAATACTTGTCATTCTCTGGGGCATCATTCTTCAAGATTTAATCCTCGATGATCCCAAGGCA
>JABIYX010000148.1 GCA_018666575.1 Methanobacteriota archaeon
TTCAAAATTCGGAAAACGCAGAACTTCAAACACAACTCGAAGAATTGCGGTTGGCATTTGAACAATCACAAATGGACCTTGAACTTGAATCCTCATTGGTCGATGAAAAACTGGCGGAAATAGAACAAATGGAATCTGTAATTTTGTCGCTCTATGCGTTGATTTCAGCAGCAGATGCTAATGTCTTCATGTACCAATCATCACTCGCCGATGCAGAGGCATACAGGGACTTACTTCTCGATATGCTGCAAGACACAAACATAACGGTTGATGAACTTCATTCTATGCTTGAGGATACGAACGAGACACTGCTCAATCTTCAATCTTCGATCGAATTCCAACAAAGTTTAGTCGTTGAATGGCAACGAATTGCGGATGAGAATCGTGCTCGCCTCAGTGGTGTAAATCTCTCTGGTTCCTTTCTTGTTGATGCTGAACTCGTAGGTTCGGACTTGAGCGGAGCAAACCTCATTGGAACTAACTTGAGTGGGGCGAACCTTTCTGGAGCGAACTTGGCCTTTGCTGATTTGACAGGTGCTGATCTGACGGGTGTTGAACTAAGTGATGTGACCCTTACTTATGTCCATGCAATCAACTTGCGTGGATGTCCAGAATCGTTGCCTGTTGACTGGCAATGTGTGGAAAATCACCTCGTTGGACCCTATGCAGATCTACAATATGCTGATCTCACTGGTGTCAACCTGAGTGGCGCTGATCTGAGAGGAGCCAATCTGTATGGTGCTGATTTGACTGCTGCAGACTTAAGTTACGCTGATCTAAGCAGTCATAATGCCTACAGTACCGACTTGAGGAATGTTGACTTTAGCGGTGCCAATCTCAGTTTCGCTGATTTAACAAAATCAGAGCTTATTTCCTCTCTCTTCATCGATGCAGACATGGAGAATGCCAACCTCTATCGAACCAACTTGACCAATGCGAAGTTGACCGGTGCCACCCTCATTGGCGCTAACTTTTCGGGTGCGAGACTTGTGGATGCCAACCTCAGGTATACCGATTTGACCAATACTTTCTTCCTTCAGGCACACATTTGGCACGCAGACTTGAGTAATGCAGACCTCACAGGTGTAGATTTCACAAATGCTGACAATCTCGTAGTTCGAGGTGTGAATTTGGTAACTTGCCCAACACACCTTCCTTCTGAGTGGTCCTGTATAGCACACCATCTCGTTGGCCCAAATGCAAACTTAGCGTTTGCTGATCTGTCTGGTGCAAACCTCAGTGGCCTCAACCTGCGAGGAGTGAACATGGAGAATGCAACCTTGATTGGTACTGATTTATCCAATTCATATCTCGGTTATGCCAACTTGAAATATTCTGCTCTTAGCAATGCTAACCTCACGGATGCGGATATCTCCCGTGCCATCGTGAATCATGCCAATTTGACGAACGCCATTTTGATCGATGCATCGTTTGTCGGTAGCGAACTCAAAAATGCGGATTTAACAGGGGCAGATTTGACCAGCGCCAATTTGGCCTTTGCTGATCTGACAGACGCTACACTGGTTGCAGCGAACTTAACCAATGTGAGATGGTCGAACACAATTTGTCCTGATGGAACCTACTCTGATCACAACGGAAATACGTGTGCGAATAATACCTGATACCATGGTATTTGCAGATAGTTTCCCGGTACGAGCACTCTTCTATAGATTATGTCATTTGGTGGAATCTTTTTTTGTTATGGGCCAAGGGCTATTTGTCTCCGGTTCTTCCATAAGGTCATGAACAAAGCACATGCCTTGCTTCTGGCCATGATCATGATGTCGGTATCGCTTGCTGGGTGCCTTGATTCAGATGGTCTGGAACAAACAGAGAATGCTTGCAATGAATTGGATTTAATTGCGCATGGAGTAACAATCAGTTATGTCGAATATGAGTTTGAAAGTTTCCTAGATGGATATCCACGTTCCGGTGTATTGTACCTCAAAAATGCTGATTCGATTTATCTTGAAAATGCTACACAAGTTCTTGCGAATGGACAGATCTATGATTTAAATCCCCAATCAGCACCCGTACTCGACACTCATACAATCGTCTACGTATTTACCAATCCAGATAATGACCAACCACAACTAAGAGTAAACAAAGACGACGTTGTTTGTCTAATTGAGAATCCTGATGTACAATATGACCTCAAAGGCGAGATTGGCCGGGTGTGCACAACGGATTCTATTCGCTTAGAGAATGGAAGTTATGAGCATGCACACCCGATGTGTAACTACGTTTTGACAGAACACCTTGATCGGACCTCAACGATTCGAGGAGGGATCGAATTGCCTCAAAATTTAGCTTTGGATGCTTGTTCAAATGCGAGTAGCATCATGAATGTAAACAATGGAAGTTTGATTGGTCTTAATTATACTGTTAAAGGCAATGTAGGGCACTTTGCAGAGGGCAATGAATTTACGATTTACTACAATAGCCAAAATCAATCTTATCACAAATCCTACTTTGTCAAGGAATTGTATGAGGAACGTTCTTGGGGAAATATTTACAGCAATGGAATTTCTAACAGAGGGCTTGAACTTTGTGGTATTGCTTATGTTCAACTATATGCCGATGAAAACCTTACTGAATTAGCGTCATTAGATCGAGATTTAACCACTAGTGATGGTTGGGAAGTTATTGCTCAAAGTTGTTACTTTGATCGGATTAATTTCTATCTCGGTTCCTCAGAGATGCCGATTAGTCATGGCTGTGTAGGATATGTTAAATCCGATTGGGATTGGCTACAAGATAACCAACCTGGCTCTGATCTTGATGCTGCACTTGAGCAAGAGATGCGAAATGAGGAAAGACCGGTAGACTTTTTCCAAAATTTCACTCAAGCAATGATTGACAAAAATTATTCTGTTTGGCACGACATGCTTGCTGATGAAGTTCACGCAATCAACAGTAACATCACTTACCAAAAAGAAAATTTAACGGAAGCTTTCTTCGAAAACTTCACCAATGCATTAGGATCGATTGAATTTGATAATGCCTCAAGAATGGATTTAGCACAAAGCCATTGGAGCCTTGTGCAATCGTATTTCCCAGATTCTAATTCCACCTTCAATTGGAGTTTCGATCCAAAAAATGGTGGTCTTATGTGGGAAGTTGCATCCCCAATGGCTGGAACTGCATTATTGCAAGATAGAATTTACAACTCCACAGGCTGGGGTTATGATGGACTCTTTATTGAATCGACAGAATATAGCATCATGACGTGGGTTGCAGGTCCAAATACGACCCCTCTAATGAATGAATATCTGTTGACAATTGTGGTTGATCGTAATGCTGATGGTAATTTCAGTATTGTTGGCATGGCTGATTATACAATAGAAGTTTCCAGATAGTATCCCTTCACGAGCATATCCAGTATCCTTGAATGAGCCAAACCGTTCAGCACCATCGCCGGTCATCATCGGGGAATCATTCAAAATCAACATCGCCTTGGTAGGACTATGACTGAGTTCGTGCGTTTTGATTATCCGCTGCCAAATGATAAGCGAATCAATGAAATTTGGGACCAGATATCATCAATTCGACACGATGTTTATGCCGATGAGTTAAGGCAGTACGACCAGAACGATGAGGGGAAAATCGAAGACCCTGGTCGTCATTTCATTGCCTGTGTTGACGGTGAAAACCTCGTTGGTTACATCAGCCTCAACCCACCCGGAAGTCAACCTTTCCGATTGACGACCTACTTCTCTGATGAGGTGCTTGAACGAACGGTCTTTGCGATGTGTGAGGACCCTAGGAAATCAACCTTTGAGGTGAGAGGGCTGACCATTTCCTCGGTCTACCGTGGATTGAACCTCGCCTTTCGTTTGATGCGTCATGCTCTGGAATTTATCGTTGAACGTGGAGGCACCGACATCGTTTCTATGGGGCACACAAATGTGCTGAAGTTGTATGAAAACAATGGCATGAAGGTGTTTCGTGACGACGGTGTGAAACACGGCGAAACGGTCTACTTCCCTATGCATATGAGCGTCAGCACTGTTTTGGGGATGTTTGCAGAGAAGGTTCAAGCAGACATCGATGAAGAAAATGAGGACGATGCTTGCTACCACGGGGGCCAATCATGGGAGACTTCCAAATTTGATTTTGATGTTCGAGATGCCCTCATTGTAGCCGACGTGCTGGACAGTCCCTTTCCACCTTGCCCTGAGGCCTTGGAGGTCATTAGTAGTCAACTCGAACGCTGCTGTCAAGAATCACCTCCCACACAATGCGAGGAACTCATCGAGACCATCGCTGAAGTCAGAAACCTTCCAAGTCGTCATGTAGCCGTCTCATCGGGCTCGTCCTCGCTCATGTTTTCCCTGCTTCCACAGTTGTTGAATGACCGTTCTCGCGTCCTCTTGTTGTCTCCAATGTATGGGGAGTACAGCCATATCCTACTGCACGTGATCGGTTGCCACATAACCTACTTTGTGCTTGAAGATGCGAACGATTTTTCCATCGATGCGGATGAGTTGATTTCACAAGCATGTGAGCATGATGCAGTTATTTTTGTTAACCCGAACAGCCCAACTGGCGTCTATTGCGAATCCATGGAAGAGATTGTGGGGAAGATTGCTCATTCGAGCAATGCATCATCAAGTTGTAAAATGATTTGGATTGATGAGACCTACATCAATTACCTTCCCAATGCCACCTCCTTGGAACCGTTGTGTAGCACCTTGCCTGAATTGATCGTTTGCAAAAGCATGAGCAAGTGCTACGCCCTTTCTGGATTGAGAGTGGCGTATGCTGTGAGCCAGAAGATGCAAATACTCCGGAAATACATCCCACCTTGGGCTGTGAGTCTTCCTGGACAACTTGCAGCGGTTGCCGCCCTTCGAAACGAAGCATACTATTCCAGACAATACGAACTGATTCACGAACAGAGGACATACATGCAGGACTCGCTCGAGACGCTCGGCTTCCGTGTGTTCTCAGGTGTTGCCAATTACCTTCTCACCTACCTGCCCCCCGAATCGGGCTATTCTTCGATTCAGTTCGTTGAAGCTTGCAAATCCAAGGGGTTGTTCGTACGGGATGCACAAAACATGGGCGTTTCTCTACCAAACAACGCCGTGAGGTTTGCGATTCGCTCCATTCAGGAGAACGAACAAATGCTCGACATCATCGGCTCAGTCCTCTTGTGATGAAGGCGATTGGAGGAATCATCGGCGTTAGAATTGTAGTCAAAGAAAAGGCAAAAGACAGAAAGTGCTACGACTGTCAATAACAATTTCTTATCCACAAAAGTTGGGTTTTTATTGAATAATGTACGTAAGGAAAGTTGATTTGCATGGTAAGAGCACTACTGAATACCGATTGTGCTAAGCCACTGAGGGATTCCACCATCGTCAAAATCCGGTTGTTTACTTTTTGAAATCACTTTAAGTTGCGCGTTAGAATTTTCTTCGGAAGATTGTAGCATTAGTAAAGTTGGAAACCCTCTGAGGTAAAGAAAAATATCATGCCATTGAGCATCCTGTTGGCGAATGTAAATCAGATCTACCTTTTCAGAAACTGGAGAATTGGTTGAATTATTCAATAGAAGTAGTTCGTATGGTTTCGAGTTCTTTGCTGGCGGGTTTGTCACAATGTGTGACTTACATTCATCTAGTATCCTTTGATTTGTTTTTACTAAAGAAACGTTGAATATTCTCTCTACAGTCTTTCCTAATTCTGGAAAAAATTCAGGATATCTATCCTTGTCATTGCTCATGCTATTCTTAAAAAGCAATTGTTTATGATTTTTTCTGGTAATTATCAGGAACATCAAATCCCTCCACACCAAATGAACATATATCAAGGTCGAGAATAAATCGATGATCATTCGAAGACTCATTCACGAAAGATTCCCAGCCTTTCGTTTCAATTTCTGAAAAAGTCCATGCAATTTTCCTATTGTAAAGCACAATGACATCTTTTTGACCGATTAAAATTGACGCATAGCCTGCATAAGGGAATCTTTCGGGCATGGTAAGCGTATCCAAATATTCTTTTGTTTCCTCATCATATTCGATGAAATCATTCGCTTCCAACAAGACTGATTGAGGGAAATCATGTGTATATGTGAGGATCATTCCTACAAACAATCCTGTCGAAGGGCGTCCATCATCGAATTTACGAATATGGAATATCGGATGAAGTTTAGAGCCAATTGGATACTTTTCGGGAATTGGAGGACGTGGTTCAAGAGGATGGGAGTAGATATGCTTCTTCCAAGCTGTCTTCCAATACTTGTGAATATATTCACGTAATAATTCACTTTCAGGAGGAGGTGGGGAGTTTTCTAAGCGCTCTTGTATCTTTACTGCTGGATGTTCTGGGACATGCACCAAATGATATGCTGAATTACGGCCATTCTTACGAATCCAATTTGAGAGAATCCAAGTCAACTGGTTGGTTGTGAATCGGAGTTTTGTATGTTCTCCTTCATCGAGAAACACTTGTTCAAGATGGTTTAATTCGAGAGTTGCAATATCAACCTCAGTAAGTTCTGAAGGCATAATTTCAATAATTCTGTTATGAGGGATATCTTGATCGCTTCTCAGTAAAATTCGGAGATGTGTGTTTTCCTGGTATTCACTGGAGTTCATGCATATGATGTGGGTCTCAAAAATTTCCCTCCATCCAGCATTGACATTTTTGGACATGTTTGGGAAATAAACTCGGGGATTTCTGTATCCTAAATCGGGGATATATTCCCAACAATCTGGGTCATTTGAGTCGAATTGTTCCACATAAACATCATGGGATTTTACTTGCTCCGACCAACCACATTCAAATTGCTCACTGGGAATCCAATCTTCGATCGATTTCAATACGTACCACAAGAGCACTGCATTAGCGTCATCTGGTTGCTCTAAATTGAACTTCCATAGGCCAACAATTTCTGAATTTAAACGACGCAATGTATCCTCATCTTGGTCTGCAGATGTCGATATTTCGTTTAATAATCCATGAATAAA
>JABIYX010000149.1 GCA_018666575.1 Methanobacteriota archaeon
ACTGCATTTCTTCTTCTTCCTGCAATGATATCATCGACTTTTCGAAGTTGTGCTTGACCAATTGCTCCTGACATTTCCAAAGGACGTAGATTATAGCCCGGTAGTACGAAGCGGAATGATTCCATGAATGGATCATTTGATTTCTCAATAACATGATTCTCCTGAGGAAGGTTCCGCGTCCAACCATGAGCACGAAGAGAAAGCATGACGTGATACAATTCTTCGTCATCTGTGACGGTAATTCCGCCTTCCATTGTTGAGATGTGATGGCTGAAGAAGCAACTGAATGTACCTGCGAGACCGAACGTTCCTGCTTGCTTACCCGAAATTGTGGCTCCAAGAGACTCACAATTATCTTCGATAACATGCAAGTTATTCTTATCTGCAATCTCTAACAAACGGTGATAGTCGACTGAATTTCCAAGAAGATTTACTGCAAATATGAGTTTCGTTTTCTCAGTGATGGCTTCCTCGACTGCATCTAAATCGATGTTGAGTGTCTCTTCGTTAATATCCACGAAGCGCATTGTAAGTCCATATTGATGGACTGGGAAATATGTCGTTGACCACGAAACGGCTGGGACAAGAACCTCATCCCCTGGCTTCAAATCAATTCCTTTCGCATAAATCATCCCTGCGACTGCAAGGAGATTGGCCGAAGAACCGGAGTTAGACATGATGGCATATTTAGAGCCAAAAAATGATGCGAATTCTTTCTCGAATTGTTCGACTTCTGGACCCATACTGAAACGATCGCTTTTGATGACTCTTTGGATAGCATCGTATTCTTCATCGTCCCAAGTACTGGTTGCTAATGGTAAACTCACTCCAATGTCCCCCTGAGATATTCATAGGTGAACACCAATGCTTCTTCAAATTGCGTTTTGGGCGACCACCCCAATTCCTTTTGTTTTGAGAGTTCCAAATGACGACGTTTTCGTCCAACTGGGCGAGATAAGTCATGTTGTAATTCGCCATTATACCCAATCACTTTGGCCATGTGTTGATGCATTTCATTTACACTAACTTCAACACCAGAACCGACATTCATTACCTCTGGTAACTGAGAGAATTGTGTTAATGCAGTATTGAGGAAATCTGCCAAGTCAGGTGCATAAAGGAATTCTCTCTTCGCAGTACCATCGCCCCAGATTACGATTGCGGCATTCCCATTGCCCTTGGCCTTGTGCATTCGATGAAGAATTGCGGGCAACATGTGGCCTGTTTCAAGTGAAAAATTGTCATATGGTCCAAACAAATTGCATGGATGAACGGTCTTGAATGACACTCCATGTTGCTCATTGGCCATTACACATGCTCTGTAAACAACGTATTTCGACAAGGCATACCCTTCGATGAACTCTTCAAATGCTCCATCTCCAAGCGATTCTTCCCTTAGTGGCTGGGGAGCATCATTTGGATAGGCTGTCGCACTTCCAACATTGATCATATTCTTGACTCCACATTCGACGCAACCACGAATGAGGTTCAAACCCATCATGACGTTACTGTCAAATGAATGGTGTTTTGTTGTGGTATTGGAAGCGATTCCAGAGACGTAAGCTGCACAGTGAATAACTGCATCAATTTCGATTGTCTTCAAGTAATTTAACGTCGATTTTGAATCTGTTAAATCCAACTCTTCACGGTTTGGAGAATAGACAATGTGGCCTGACTTTTCAAGAAGTGGAACGAGGTGACGCCCCAACATCCCTGAGCCGCCTGTCACGAGAACATTGGCCATGAGTCGTGCTAGTACCTCGGGCTTAAATAGGAATGTCCATAGGGAAAATCAATCACTTTGGTGTCAATAAAGGTAAGGTGATAATTTTTGAGAATCCTCATCTGCACAATATCTCGCAACAACGCAAAGCGATTGAAGAAGTGGAACAGGCAACTCAACACGCTCCTTGACAACCTCTTAGAGAACGATTCAGTAGAACTGTCAATTTATGAAAATGATTCAACTGATGGAACAGATCGAATTCTTGAACGATATGCTGCAGAATTATCTCAGCGTTGCAAAACGACGTTCACTTCAACCAAACTCGGAACTGAACATTTGATCGGTAAAGAAGGAGCGAGAGTGAAAAACATCGCTGCTGCACGAAATAATTGTCTCGAACAAGCATCGGATTTGAACAACTTCGACAAGATTGTATTTATAGAAACTGATGTGATTTATAATCCGTCTGATGTCACAACACTGTTGCATCATTCAGGCGACCTTGTGTCTGGATTCACAACCAATGCAATGGGCGATTTCTACGACGCTTGGGCGACAAGAAAAACTTCGGAAGAAACGTGGTGGAATCATGGAATCCCACGGAAAGAAACACCTGTATGGTCAACATTCAATGGCGTATGCGTGTACAATTCCAAACCCTTTGTTGAGGGTGCAAGATTTGCAGGAATCAATCCAAGAACAAATGAAATTGATTGCGATACTACAGTGATTTGCGAAGCGTTTCGGCAAATGGATTACAATGACATTGTAATGCTCCCAATAGAAGTAAAGCATCCGCCAAATTCATTTAAGGAAAAGTTGTATTTTTACAAAGAGAAATTCTTGAGGAGGAAGAAAAAATGAAGACGGCTTTATTCACTGTCAGTTTTAATCGACCTGATTTGATGCAACAACTCCTTAGCGGACTCAAAGAAAACCTCGATGACTTAGATGGGATTGATGTGTATCATTACATCGATGGAGGGCCAAAATCAGATCAGCAAGCAATCCAAAAGATCATTCAAGATTCTGATGTCCCCTACACTACTGTTATTCTTCGAGAAGAGAATTATGGAGTGGGGAGAAACCTCATTGGCGCAAGACGCGACCTCTTCGATGTTCACGGATATGAACGCGTTATCCTGATTGAAGACGACCTCATACCCGGGCCGAACTTCATCAAAACAACACTATCATTAGCGGATTGGGCGAAATCATACAATGATGTTGGCATGGTCCAGGTATGGAATCTCCCACATCAAGAAATCACGGAAACTGATATCGATATCGTTGAACCAACCCACGAGCATTTTTACTCGTATTGTATTGATGTCGAAGTTTGGAATGAAATTAAGGACACGATTTACGCATATGAAGCCCAGTATTTGCAAGGCGTATCCTACGCAAATAAGGACTGGAGAGCGATTCGCAAGAAGTTTATGAAACCTCGATACTCCAATATTAGAACGATCAGAGAAGACCCAACGCTCCTCCCTATTGATTATGAACACCCTGCTCCATTTGGAAAGCGACTAAAACGAACGGTTCCAACCGGCCAAGATGCAATTACTGCACTCGCCTTGTGGGAAAAAGGATTTATTCGTATTGCAACCCTTGCTCCACGGGCTGTCATGAAAGGGATTGATGGTGTACACAGCAATGCCAAAGCCTTTGAGAAACTTGGACTGAACAAACAGGCACAATATGTTTGGAAACAAGAAGTACCGCTTACGTTTAGATTGTTGAACAAATGAATAGGTTCTCTCGAGTAAAGTCAAAGCATCGCCATCCTCTTCAAGGTCGACCGATAGCATCATACATGGCAGAGGACATCCTTGAGGCGGAAGTCTTCGAAGTTCCTCCAACGCCAGAAATTCCTTATGAAATAATTTTTGAAGGAAAGTCAGATCCTGCTCGCAGTAAAATTGAGTTAAACATCACTCTTGGTGCAACAATTGCACTTTGTGTAGCATTCCTCATTTTTGCAATGACCTTTGGTGAAATGCTCACATCAGATTCGGAGAGCCAATCTTCATACGAGTGGTGGGAAACTCCTCTTGACCAACGCCACACGATGGAACTCCCAATGGATACCATGCGAGCACAGTTGCCTGAAAATGGAACATACGATATACTTCCTTACACAGAACATTTCGTATCAGTCGATTTACCAGCTTCTGAACAAGATGCTGGATTCCCTGAAGAAGCAAAAATGCACGTTGCTATTTGGCTTCCGGATGTCCCAGAGGGCACAAAGGTTCCAGTCATTATGACGATTCATCCTTACTATGACTTTGGTGGAGAAGGGATGCCTGGAGTTGGTGCGGATTCAAATCCAAACACAATCCCAGACGGCGGCGTAGGCAAGTGGGTCTATGACACGTTTGTCCCCCACGGATATGCTCTGGCTCAAGCAAGCACTTTTGGAACTGGACAATCCACTCACTGCCAGGATGTCAAAGGGCTTGGGGAACAAACTGGAATCCAAGCGGTTGTAGACTGGCTTGGAGTCCAAAACTGGTCGAATGGAAACGTTGGCCTAATGGGGAAATCCTACGCAGGGACGACCAACTGGGAAGCGGCTCAACAGCCATCTGAACACTTGAAAACCATCGTACCTATTTCTGGATCAATTGGCGTACAGGAAATGTTCTATCGAAACGGCTCATCAGAAGCTCGAGCAATGGGCTACGATGCTGCCTATCAAGCAGCAACGACCGATTTGACCACTGATGATCTACGTGTCTGTTCTGATGACTTAGCAGGTCCTCTTAACCCTTGGACAACCTATGCGTGGGCTGAATTCGGCGGAGGAGATTGGAGCGATTATTGGGATGAACGCCGACATTTACCAGATGTTCTTGAAAACTATCGTGGGAGCGTCTACTTGGTATGGGGCTTACAAGACTGGAATGTCGATCCGTATCATGCATTCCCAACCTATCAGTTGATGCGAGATGCAGGAATCAATGCTCGGGCGATTGCAGGGCAATGGGCACATAATTACCCAGACCAACCCGATCGACACAGTGAACTTGGAACAGGATATGGTGGAGAAGCCTATCCAAACATGAGTCGTATGGATTGGGCGGTTGAATTATTTGGATGGTTCCAATATTATCTGAAAGACATTGGAGATGAACCTGAGCCTATGGTCCAAATTCAAACAAACGATGGCCAATGGCACGTTGAAGAAACATGGCCTCCAGAAGACATGACATGGCTCATGCAAGAAATTGGATCTGAATGGTCGGGCGACGGAGTTGTCAATGGATTGGGTGGTTCAGTCACACTCACAAGTCCACCATATGAGGACGCTTTGCACATGTCAGGGCTCCCAACATTGCACCTCGATGTAACAACTCAAGCCTGTAATGGAGGTCAAATTTTCGCCACCATGTACGACGATACAAACGATCTACGCCTTGGTCATGCAACCATGGACATCCGCTATCGAGATGGTGGATTTGAAGCAAAGCCAGCTGCACCATTTTCAGGATATACGATGTTGATGGAATTCAATCCAATGGATGTTATCGTCCCTGCTGGTCATTCAATACGAATTGAACTTACGGAAACTGGAGAAGATTACCTTCCAGGCCCTTGTGCAGCAAATCCTCTTGGGGGATTATCTGTTGATGGAGGCATGATTGGCCTTCCATTAATCGACAGACCCGTCAATGATGATGCTTGGTTCCTTGCCCCAGCATGGTGGGAACAACAACCGATACCTGCTTGATCAGTCTTCGTCTTCTTCGTAAGGTTGCCACTCTTCTTGGCCTTCTTCGCGATACCACCAATAGCCATCGTCATCTTCGAACCACTCAGTTCCGTTTTCGTCGACAGAGTAATTTTCATCATCTTCGTCTTCATACTCTTCTTCCTCGACAGCAGATGGATCAGCAAGTCCAGATTCACTTGAAATCATGGCCTTGACGTTTTGGAGTTCATCCTCCTCATCAGTAAAGACACGATTTTCGGTTCTGATTTCGGCTTGGTGGTCGCCTGCTTCGATGGCTTCATCTGAGTCCGCATAAAAATCATCGGTCATTCGAGCCTTGAAATCTTCGAAT
>JABIYX010000078.1 GCA_018666575.1 Methanobacteriota archaeon
TGGAAGACCGTGAACCAAAACTGTGGAAACATTCCATGACCCAGTCCCCCACTTTCGTGCTTCAAGGTGGTCACGGCCAATAATTGCAACTATATCTGATTCTGAATTCCAACGATTCATCGTGTAGACAAGGGTCTTAGCAGCCCGATCATGGGCTTCATATGTTGGAACAATTCGAGCATCTTCGGATTCATCAAGAGTTTCGCCTAAGGCTTTTCTTCCCTCCATCCAATCCATACAGACCTTCTCTGCATATTCTGATTCGGGAAGACCCGACAATTCTTTTCGGACCTTATCCCATGTCGGACCTCCATAGAGAATATCTTCTCCGTCGATGATTGTGTTTAATGCAACATCAAGATACAGGTAGGCTCTGCCCTCCCATACTTCCCAAGCACCTGGACTTGCCCATTTCATTGCAAGAAGAAGGCCATTTTCACCATCCGTAGATTCATCAAGAAGTTTGAGAAAAGACTTGTCCTCATCCTTACCCCAAGGTTGAGCATCCATCCAATCAAGTAATTCTGCTTCTGCATCAATGTCAAAAAGAACCTTCAAACGTGAATCTTGTACAGGACGAGTGTTGCGTAATGTCCGTTTTTCAAGACCATCATAAAGCGTATTCCATGCCAAATCCAACGTCAATTTGAGACGAGAAACATCGACTAGAAGAACGATGATTTCAAGCCCCATGTTTCAAACCAGACACAACTCTTCTTTGAGGCATTCGGCTTCTCCACAGACTTCAACTTTTCAATAAATTGAGCCTCATGAGCAAGAGCATTGAAGAACAGCGGTCTTGCCATTGCGAATGAGGCGTTACGATGGCGACGATTAAGGAGCAAATCGATTTGATTCGCGCCGAGATCGATAAGACCCAAAAAAACAAGGCAACAAACGCCCATATTGGAAAATTGAAAGCGAAAATCGCTCAATTAAAACTCAAGGAAGAAAAGGCTACAGCACACTCAAAAGCGAGTGGTGGAGCGAAAGGATTCGAGATCCGAAAGTCTGGTGATGCGACTGTATCTCTTGTTGGCTTCCCCTCTGTTGGTAAATCCACACTCATTTCGAAGGTCACTGACGCCCACTCTGAAGTAGGAGGTTATGCATTCACTACTCTGACATGTATTCCTGGAGTTATGGAACACAGAGGGGCTAAAATACAGATTCTTGACCTTCCTGGTTTGATCAAAGGAGCTGCAGAAGGGAAAGGTAGAGGGAAAGAAATCCTCAATGTCATTCGCTCATCAGATATGGTTCTCTACATTGTCGACCCATTCCAAGATGGCCACTTCAAAGTACTCCATCGAGAGTTGCACAATTCGGGATTACGCCTCAATGAACAGCGACCACCTGTCTTCATCAAGCGAACAGACAAAGGTGGAATCGATGTACGTACGACTGTTGAACAGACTCACCTGACAAATGAAGAGATGGGAGATATCATTCGATCGTTTGGATTCACATCTGCAATCGTTACCCTTCGACAAGATACGACTGCTGAACAGATTGTTGATTGTTTGGCTGGTAATATCATTTACGAAAAAGCAGTTATTGCAATCAATAAAATTGATATCGCTACACCTGAGGATATCGCTCGATCAAAAATCGGTCTCCCATCGGATTGGCCTATTATGGAAATTTCAGCATTCAAGGAGATTGGCCTTACTGAATTGAAGGATTTCATCTATGACAACCTTGGATTCATGCGGGTGTTTCTCAAGCCACAAGGACAGGATGCTGACATGGAAGAACCTCTTATCGTTAAGGATGATTCGACTGTTCAAACGATTTGTAATAAACTCCATCGAGACTTCGTAAGGAAGTTTCGATTTGCTCGTATCAAGGGGCCATCTGCTAAATTTGATTGGCAGCGTGTAGGTTTAGACCATCTCCTGAAAGACGGGGACATATTGACAATCGTGGTGAAGCGATGAAGACCTTGTGGTCTTATCATCGTGATGTTCTAGGAATCGGACTGGGTGTTTTCTTCACATATGTTGGAATCCTTCATTTCATTGATCCAGAATGGTTCACAGCGATTGTACCGGACATTTTGCCAGGTACTGATGTATTCTGGGTCATTGTTAGTGGAATACCAGAAGTGCTCTGCGGGATTGGATTAATCATACCAAAAACCCGAGTCCTTGCAGCAAGAGCGACCCTTGGTCTCCTCGTAGTATTGTATTGGGCTAATCTGAATATGTGGATTTATGATATTGAATTGAATGGAAGTACGTTCCCACTATGGGCGCATATTCTCAGAGGCTTAGCACAGGTTGCAATGGGGCTTATCGCAGCATACTTGGGCGAGTGGATTCTTAGACCAAGCACACAAGAAATGTGATTATGACCATTCATCATCGCCAGACTCGCCTTTACGCACTCGTATGAATGCAATGAGGATGAGAAGGACAACGACGAGAACTCCAATTTGCATAATAGCTGAGGAACTGAGAGAAGATTTACTTTCATCATCAGTATCCAAAGGATCCTCAGCATCATCAGTTGGCTCACTGGGATCAATCGTCGTCGACACGTCAACAGTAAACGATAGCGTACTGGAATTCATGTTACCAGAAGCATCTGAACTCTTGACAAGAAGAGTCCAATCATCATTAGCAAGAATCTCGGATACAAATTCATGGTTCTTTTTGGTTGCGAACTCGTTTGAAAAGACAAGTACGTCATCCAGATAGACTTCTTCTGTCGAACTTTCTGAAGTATACCAACTGATTCTTGCTTTTCCGTCTTCAAGTACTTCAACTTCTAAATTCAGTAACTCTGGAGGTGTGAGGTCAACAATGTTACTTGTGGTAAAAGTTACCAGAACATCAGCCGTCCCATTGGCACGGATATACGCCCAATACGAAGTATTGACTTCAAGACCCGTTAGCGTGATTGCATGATCTGTTGCGAATACTGTCCACTGAGTTGGGTCCGTACTATCAACTGGTTCAACTTCAGAGGTCGTGAATTGAATTGAGGTCGCATCTGCAACAGTCGTTGACCATGTGAGTACTGCTGTGTTAGCAGTCACTGTGTCGACAGATGCTCCGAAGATTTGTTGAGGCACCTCTGGCATTTCAAAACCAGTTAATTGGGCATAGACATGCCCATCGACATCATAGGACGAGAGCATTGTTTCCTGACCAGCACCGTCGAGAACGATGTCCAAAACATTCGGATCGTAATCAATGCCATCATCAAGAGCAGGGTTTGATCCACCGCCAAGCGTCCATGTGCTTGCAGTTGCATCGACATCTCTCCATTTCCCAGTACCGAATCCATCTTGGCTACCTACAACAACGATGTAACGATAGTTCGGGATATCATCCCCAATCACATCTTTGCTAACAGTAAACGTAATGGTTTTCGAAGTGATATCACCTGTAACATCAACTCCTCGGGAAGATGTGCTTCCAGTCATCGATTGAACAGCCATGACTGCACCCGGTTCTCCTGTCCCACTAATGGCAACCTCCCAAGCCCAATCAGGATGAATCTCAGCATTCGCCCCATCGAGCATATCTGTTGAACCATAGGATGTATTTCCTTGATCGACATAGATTTGCACGATTTGATGGCTGAATCCATTCGAGAGTCCCCAAATGTCGGTCATTTCACCAACTTCAAGGATGAATTGTGCATTCCAAGCACTTTGACGAATCGTTAATTGTTGAGCATCCCAAAGGCCTCCATTGTTTGGAGTTGTGAAATCACTTGCCAACGGATAGGTGTAGTCTCCATCTCCGGTTTCGTCGCCTATTGTATCATTCAATACAAGCAATGTCACCCACTCTTCAAGATCAGGTAACACAAGTTCAGCAGGAGCCGGCGGAGCAATTTCCATGTCAATACCGTCACCGTATGCAAGAGATTCAGCCCACGATGAGACAACCTTGACTCGAGTTGAATAGCGTGGAGAGAGTCCAATTTCAGACCACGGAATCATGAATTCATAGACATCATCAACTGCACAGTCTCCTAAGGATGAACTACCACTGAGAACCCATTGCTCTTGGTCTCCAGTCTTTCCTTTTGCAGTGAAGAGATTCCATTTTGCTCGACCATCATCACGCAGGGTATCAAAATCAAATGCAACCATGTATTTGGATGGGAACCCAAGAATTTGATTACCGTAATACGTTCGGAAGTTGGTTTCTGCTTCATTGAAATTCACCGCATTCGGTTGCATAAAGTAAATTGCAAGATCGGGTTCATCTCCATTCGATGATTGGTTTTCAAGATCATCTGGAGTATCAGCATCAATACGAACAAAGACATTCGAAGCGTCGTATCCAATGTAAAATTGTTCAATATCAAACGTGTCTCCTGAAACTGGAGCACTGTATTGGGCGGAACCATCCCATTCACCAGGCAATGCAATTCCGTCAATCATTGGTTCGATAATTCCAGTAGCGGCTGCTGTAGGTACTGCCGGGTTAGTCCATAAATCTTGCAAGTATGGTGGCAGTTCAAGATTGACTGCTCGATAGATATTAGAGAGATGTACTTTGAACAGAACATCCCAATTCTCGTCGTATCCACTGTCTTGGTCAAGTCCATACCACCAATACCAATCGCTTCCTTCAGCAATATAGAGCGATTCCCAAGCTGCTGTTAGTCCTGGATGATTCGGATTTAATTCTTCAAATGCGACCAACTCTTGTCGTGCTTCTATCAATCGTTGCCAACCAAGGCTTTCCTCTTCTTCTCCTGCCCAAGTCCTGAGTGTTCCGTCAATCCAGGAACCGGTTCCAATGGTTTGAATTTCAGGCAAGGATGTGTCCTTTTCGAGGAATTCGGATGGAGTTGTAGTCACAATCGTGGGGTGGTCTGCAAGACGACCGTACCATTCAGCCATGAACGGTCTTGCGTTGTCATGATGTTGGAATTCTGACATGAACATCCAGTTTTCACCATCGAGGGCTACTGTAAGTAGATGCTCAGAGGGATCTTCGCCTTCATCGAGAAGTTGTTGACGTATGTTATCGATGTATGCGATGAAATCAGATACGGCTGCTTCTGGAGTCATGGTTCCGTATTGGAAAGCAATACGGTCAGAGATGACTCTATCTCGGAAAATCACGGAAACTTCTCCACCATCAGTTCCAGTAACTGTCCAAGGTGTTGCGAGATTCGATGCCTTTTCCACATTGATGAGATTTCCATTTACATCGGTAGATTGCTTCAGAAGTTCTTCATCTGTCACCATCCATTCAACACCGACATCACTGACAGGTTCAACCATTGGAGGCGATACTGCTTGTTCGCTTGGCCACATACCAACTGGTCTGAAACCAAGTTCTTCCTCAAAGAGATTCATTCCTGTAATCAAGTGGTTTTGAACGTCATCAGGCCATGCTTCTTTGTTGACTCTGATCCCATCTTCCATGGTCCATCCATCCATCATCAAAAGCGGCATAATTGGATGATAATACGGTGTTGTCGTCAATTCAACTTGACCGTTGTTTGCCAACTCACTGTACATGGGGAGTATGTTCCCCATGTGTGCATGTTGAGCATCAAGAACGTAGGTTAAATCATCTAAATCATAACCGCCATTCTGCATGAATAGATCGATGAGGCCCTGATCTCGATGGCTTTGATTGTAGTCACCGAGGACATAGTCTGGAGAAAATTGGTAGAGATACCACAAGACTTGCAGGTCAAGGAAATCAGCAGGAGGAAGTAAATCATCATCCATGATTGTTGCTGGCTTGAGATTGTGCAGTGTGTCATCGTAAATTTCCTTGTAACGGGCACTTGAAGGATAAAGCCAGCCAAGTTTCGCATCCTCTTGAGTCACATTGTAGATCCAACCACTGTTCCAAAACGACTGGAATTGCATGGTGTGGAGTTCCAATTGTGTAGCGTTAGGATATCCGCCCTCTGACCAAGACCGTTTGGCAATATCCGTATGAACATCAAGCGTTTCATTACGGTGATAATCAACCAATTGTTCAATGAAAGATGGAACAAGATTGTACGTAACTTTTGTTCCAGTTTGAGCGAGAATACCTGGAGAGTCCACATATTCAGTCATACCATGAACTCGAACCCAAGGCATCTCATACATTCCTGTTAGCTTGTTTTTGTAGTAGGGTTGATGCTGATGGAAGATAATTGCTAAATTTAACGCATCGTCAACTTTCCCGATTGATTCAGGTTCAATTACTGGCAGATCCTGGGGAATAGATGGTTCATTCACATCACTGATTCGCCAAGCGTGAGTAAAGGACTCAGCACCGTTATTCGATGCTGGATTTGCGCTCGGAAACGAAGCCCATACATTCCCTTCATCTTGCCACTGCGCATAGATGATGACATCAACTTGTGTGGGTGACCCAAGTGCAGTCCAAGGCAAAGAGAATTCAGTAAATTGATTACCACTCCAACCAGCAAAGATGTCCACTACGGTTGGTTGGTCGACCCAAGAACTCCCATCATGAGCAATATGACTGAAGTAGGAATCATCTTCCAAAACAAATCCATGGTTTGCTTCGAAAGGAAGCGTATGAGAGAAACCCCATTCCTTACTCAGTACAGAACCGCCTTCTGATGTATTGAAGTAAACAAACAAGTCAGCCCCTTCGAAGGTTGATTTCCAGTCAGTGCCGTTCCAAGCAATGGAGATATCGGATGAATTCCAAGTCATATGAACGTTGATTCCATTCAAATCAGATTCCATCAAAGAATCACTCGACCAGTCCGTATCGTCCCCGTCAATGGTGATATCTTCAGGAGTCGTTGCGTTGACAAATGAACAGAAAGAAGATGCAATAAAAACCGCACAGAGCATAATTGCCTTAGCCCGCATGAGATAACGCTGGAGTGATAAATAGAAAGGCTTTGTCGCTCATTTGTCAATATGCCCAGTCGTCGAGGTGTACTGTGTCACATCACCTCGCTTCCAACAGGAGATATGGCCAGTGGTCTGCGATTTATCGACTGGTTATCAGCACAAGGATTCGATGCATGGCAGATTCTTCCCCTTACGCCGCCAGATCGGTTCGGCTCCCCCTATGCATCTCCTTCCGCATTCGCTGGTTGGCCAGAACTTAGTCATCTGGAGAAATATGTCGACTTGAATAAAGAAGCGTATTGGCTTGAAGATTGGGCTCTTTACTCTGCGATTAAAGAATCACAAAACGGATTGCCATGGTATGAATGGCCTGTAGAATTACGAGACAGACATCCTGAGGCATTATCTCATTGGAAGAAGCATATCTCTCCGTTTGTAAAACAACAAGAACAGTTTCAGGCAAATTGGAACGCATTGAGAAACCATGCCCGATTTAAATCGATTCAACTGATAGGTGACTGCCCAATCTTTGTTTCTCACGATTCAGCAGATGTGTGGGCACATCGTGAATTGTTTCTCCTCGATGAACATGGACACCCTGAATTCGTCACTGGAGTTCCTCCAGATTATTTCAGTGAAGATGGTCAGAAATGGGGTACTGTGTTGTATGATTGGAGTGCTCATGAAAATGAGAATTGGACGTGGTGGAAACAACGCATACAGCGGATGTTACGACTCTACGATAGCGTTCGAATTGATCACTTTAGAGGATTTCATTCCAGTTGGGCAATACCTCAAGAAGATGAACATGCAAGAAACGGATTTTGGCAAGATGGTCCAAAAGACAGTCTCATCGAAGCGTTACTCGAGTGTTGCTCTGGTTCAAACCAAATCATAGCAGAGGATTTAGGCATAATTCCTCAAGAGGTTATCGACCTTCGGAAAAGGCATAACCTGCATGGAATGGCAGTCTTACAATTCGGCTTTGAAGGAGAGTTGGATTCAAATCCACATCATCCACGAAATATTTCTTTTGATCAAGTCGTGTACACTGGCACACATGACAATGATACCACAAGAGGTTGGTACAACGAAGCAACGGATGAAATCAAGTCGAACCTTTCTGAATTAGCGATTGATGATGAGAAACCATTGCAAACGATGCTTCGTCTTGCTCAATCCACTGATGCAGAATTGTCAATAATCCCATTACAAGACATACTCGACTTTGATTCATCATGCAGAATGAATGCACCGGGTACTATTGAAGGAAACTGGATTTGGAAATTCGATTGGAGTGACATAAATCTCTAGTATCACTTCCGCATATCTCATAATCCCTGTTGATAACGGAAGACCATGAGCGCAATAGGGTATTTCACAGCAGAAATAGGCCTTTGGTCTGATTTGCACACCTATTCAGGAGGATTAGGAGTTCTTGCAGGAGACCATGTCAAATCTGCGGCTGATGCGGAGATTCCCCTCATTGGCGTGACCCTTCTGTACAGGGAGGGATACAGCAGACAACATCTCGATTCAGATGGGGTTCAATCAGAGACCTATCCTGTACTCGATCCAAGTGAATTCCTTGAAGAGACAGCCATTACCATTGAGATTCCGCTTGATAATCAGACCATTTATGCACGTGTTTGGCGTGCAAATATTGTTGGACAAACAGGCCATAAGGTCCCAGTTTACTTCCTCGACACAACACATGAAAACAATTCGCAATATCACCAAGAAATCGGGCAACGATTGTATGGTGGAGACGATGATACTCGAATACGTCAAGAATATCTTCTTGGCGTTGGCGGAATACAACTCTTCGATCATCTTCAAATTGAACTCAAAGGAATTCATCTCAACGAAGGGCATTGTACGTTTGCTATGCTTGAACTCCTTTCGAGAGGATGGTCAAGGGAAGAACTTGCTCAAAACAGTCTCTTCACAACACACACACCCGTTCCAGCAGGACATGATCGCTTCGATTGGTCTCTTGTTAGAGAAATCATGGGGGAGAAATTACCAGAGGATGCGCAAGAGCTTGTTCGAAACGCAGGGGATTCAGAAGGTGGAAACAGATGCTCAATGTCACATTTAGCAGTTGCATTAAGCACTTCTGTCAATGCTGTTTCCATACTCAATGCTGAGGTTGCGGAAACCATGTTTTCTGAAATGAAGATCAGGCCAATTACCAATGGAGTACATCATCCAACATGGACATCAAGCACAATGACCAAACTTTTTGATGAACATCTTCCTGAATGGAAAGCAAATCCAACTCAATTAAATGAGGCTCGAAATATTCCAGTCGAAGCGCTTAGGCAAGCACGGAATGAAAACCGTAAACTTCTTCGGAAACTTGTCAAAGAAGAGACTGGTGTTGAATTTGAAGAGCATCGACTCACCATTGGGTTCGCACGACGGTTTGCGACATACAAACGTGCAAACCTCGTCTTCCATGACCTTGAGAAGTTACGAGAGATTGGTGCTGGAAAAATTCAATTCGTATTTTCGGGAAAGGCACATCCAAAAGATGAGGGTGGAAAGCAACTTATCCGAGACATCTTTGCTTCTGCTAAGACAGTTGAAGAAGAAATACCTGTTGCATTCATCGAGAACTACAACATGGATACAGGACTTGCAATGACGAGCGGTGTTGACATTTGGTTAAACAATCCCATCAGACCTCTAGAGGCGTCTGGTACATCAGGAATGAAGGCTGCAATGAACGGTGTTCCAAATTGTTCAATTCTTGACGGGTGGTGGCCTGAAGCTTGTAAGCATGGAATCAATGGATGGGCCATTGGTAATGCCGAAGATGATCGAAATGACCCGAGGGATGCAGCGAATATCTATTCGACTCTACAGAACGATGTCCTACCTTCCTGGGAACGTAAGGATGAAACATGGGCCAATCTCATGAGAGAAAGCATTGCTTCGTCTGCGGGATTTACTGGACAAAGAATGATAGAGGATTATCTTCACTTTTACAATAAATTCAATTAAGAATCTGACTTTCCCATCCGAACGTAGATGATGATTGCTCCAATGACAAACAGAATCAATATGATTCGGATGTACTCAAATAACGTGTTGGAATCAGAAGTACTCGAAACATCATCACTGGGTGTTATCTGCTCAAATTCGCAAGAATCATCATCAATGGTTGCTTCAGGATTATGATTCAATGCATCGACATTCAAACAGCCAAGAATTTCAGTTGTTGATGAATTCGTATCAGATTCAAACTCACACGAGCTGTCAGATAACGTAGCATTTGGATTGTAATTCAACGCAATCTCATCTAAACAACCAGGAATTGAAGTGTTTGTATCCGTATTGTTCGATTGATTTCCATTCGCATTTGATTCATATTCACACGAATTGTCATCAACTGTTGCAAGAGGATCATAATTCAACGCAACGCTATCGAGACAACCTTGAACGGGTTCTGTTTCATTGACGGTTTCGTTCAATGAAGAAAAAATTTCAATGATTGTTATTGAATTTGCAGGAATCGTCAGAATTGAATTTTGATAAACTGACTCACCAAATCGGACAACATCATCTTGGCCAAATCCATTCCATTCCCATTCCCCTCCTCGATTGAGAACGACATTCATCGTTTGTTCATCATGTGTCATAGCGTACACCAATCGGTCAGCCTCTGCATGAACTGTGGAATAGACTCCACGCCTGAGAGCAACGGATTCTAATCGCAGTTGACCAATGTCCTGTATCGTTTCGAAGAGATTATTTTCGAGTGTTGACCACATTGAAGAATTGCGGTACATGTGTCGATTATCGGGATCAGCCCCTCCATATTCGCCGTATTCATCACCGTAGTAGAGTAAAGGCGCCCCAGGTGTTGTAAGCAGCCATCCATAGGCTTGTAGAGAGGCATTGTACGCATCAGAATCTCCTGGTTGACCTGGTAGTCCGTCTTCGAGCCATTGATTATACGCGTCGCTTGTTCCAGCATCTGCACGACTTGTAAGTCGTGGAACATCATGGCTGCCCACATATGGCACCATCACTGAGCCGGGAGTGTACTGGTCTTGACTTCTGTTTGTCCAATAATCAAGGTGCTGATAATCTTCACTCCCTTGAACAAACACACTATCTACCACTGCGTGATAGAGTACGAAATCTGCTTGTCCGTCGAGTCCTTCAGCACCCATATAGGAATTAATCGCACCATATTGTTCTTGATTGGCTTCAAGCGAATGTCCCGACCAGCCCATTGCAGTTTCTCCCTTGAGATAATAGTCAGTTCCGACCGTCTCAAATCGTTGATTTATTTGAGCAACAAGATTCCGAGTAGCAAGGTCTTCAACATGCTTTACAGCATCAACTCTGGCACCATCCAAATCAAATGTTTCGAGCCACCATAGAGCATCTGAAATAAATTGTTCTGATGCATTTCTGTTTTTCCAATTGACATCTGGCATGTATGATGTAAATTGGCAATCGAGTCGGTGCTCCGTCCAATCACAGTTCGCAGTTCCACATTGGCATCCAGCATTGAACCATTCAGGATGGTCTTGGACGTATGTGTGATCCTCGTGAACATGATTGACAACAAAATCCATCATAACACGAATTCCAGATTCATGAGCCATCTCGACCAAATGTTGGAGTTCTGCATCCGTACCAAGACGCGGTTCAATTCCTCGTGCTTCAATTGGCCAATATCCATGGAAAGCAGAGACATCATGGACACCATCAGATGCTTTCCCAGTTCCTGTTGCTGCAGTATTGAAAGGAGAAAGCCATAGAGCATTAACACCCAAATCAGAGAAATAACCAGATTCAATCATGTTTGTTACTCCAGCAAAGTCACCACCTTGCCAATCCGCTCCGTGAGCAGCTAACGTTGTAGTTCCATCATTGGAAGTATTGCCATTAACAAATCGATCAGTCATAACCATGTAGATTAATGCATCATTCCATTCGAAGGAAGAACCTTCACCAATCCAAAACGGCACAAGCAGGTCATACGCTTGATTTCCATTAACATCAGAACATTCCAGATGAATCGTATGTTTTCCATCTGAAAGATGCGAAACATCGTAGGTCCATTGGAACAATGCTGAATCCCAATCGGCACCAGTTATTGCAGATGGCGTGCCATCTGGCAGTCCACCTTGTGAACCAGGAATGAAATTAATGAGGAGAGTATTATTGAGAAGTTCCGCAGAAAATTGCGGGCGCTCGTGGTTCTTGACGCGAAGAAGTGAATTTTCGATTCCTCCACAGTAACTTCGTTCTGAGTTTGATGGATCAAAAATATAGTTCCCATCAACAATGAACTTGTAACAGTACAATCCTTCAGACAATTCCAGTTCTGCAGTCCAGACCCCATCGATTTCAATTAATTCGGTTTCATTATCCCAATCCCACTCTCCGAGAATAGAGACCTCATCTGAGTCGCCATAATACTCAATGGTGACTGTTTCGGAGGTTGCAACCACATCGCCTTCAACATCTTGTGAAGCGAACGGCATGAATGGAATCATGAGTATCAGAAACAAGACAACGTACTGGCGCATTCAAGACCCCCTCACTCTTCTTCATTTGATGTTGGTTTGTTAAACAGTGCATTTGCTGTATCGACGAGATCATCAATATGCTTGCAAAGGAAAGAGCGGACAAATTCATTGGCAGGATTGTTGTAGGCTTCAAGCGGCTCACAATGTTGCTGTAAGACGCCTTTATCGAGAATTGCGATTCGATCTGCTAACGTCATGGCTTCTATTTGATCATGAGTAACATAGATTGTTGTCGTTCCAAACGTATCGTGAAGTCTTCGTATTTCTTTTCGCATTTGATGGCGGAGTTCAGCATCAAGATTGGAAAGTGGTTCATCCATGAGGAGTACCTTTGGACGCCTCACAAGAGCTCTGCCTAAGGCAACTCTCTGACGTTGGCCCCCACTCAATTCCTTGGGCTTTTTATCGAGATGATCGGAGAGTTCCAGTACCTCTGCAATCTCTTCGATTCGACTCTCAATCTCATCCTTGGTGAGTTTTAATTCTCCTTTTGCCATTCGAAGTCCAAAAGAGAGGTTATCTCGAATCGTCATGTGTGGATACAGTGCGTACGATTGAAACACCATGCCAAGATCACGAGCACCCGGTGGCAGATGATTCACTTTCAATTTATCAATCATCACATCTCCATCTGTGATGTCTTCCAAACCTGCAAGCATTCTCAGAGTCGTGGATTTACCGCAACCTGAAGGTCCTAACAAGACGAGAAATTCACCATCATTGATGTCTAAATCAAGTCCCTTAACAGCTTCAAAGCCATCTTCATATGTTTTTGTAACGTTCTTAAAATTCACTTCAACCATAGTATCACCCTTTGACTCCACCTGCAGATAGCCCATCGATGAGGAACTTCTGGAAGAATAAGAACAGTAGCGCAACAGGAAGACTGACCAGAATGCTTGCTGCTGCAAAGTCACCCCAAGCCTGACCGGTCGAAGAAATCAGAGAAGCCAGACCGACTGGAAGAGTGTACATGTCGTTGGAAGTGTTGAATGTTAAGGCAAGAAGGAATTCATTCCATGCGGCGAGGAAACTGAACAAAGCAGTGACTGCAATTGCTGGCGTAGATAAGGGCAGTACAACCTTGGTGAACACTTGAAATTGATTGCATCCATCGAGGGTTGCAGCCTCTTCAAGTTCTCGTGGAATTGTATCGAAGAATCCTTTCAACATCCAAACACAGAGAGGCAATGCCGTCACACAATAAGCGAGTATAAGGCCAAGATGTGTGTTCAAGAGACCAAGGGTTTTCATGACAAGGAAATACGGAACAAGGATGATGATACCGGGGAACATTTGGACCAATAAAAAGGCAAACATGGAAACATCACGTCCAGTAAACTTGTACCGGCTAAAGGCATAACCTGCCGGTATTGCAATGGTTAAGCCAAGCAACGATGTACCTATGCTTACGATAAGTGAATTAACAAACCAGATCCAAAAGGAATCGCCATTCAATATCTTAGAAAAGTGTTCAGTTGAGAAGGAGTCTCCAATTTCACCACCCAATGCATTCCCCGGAGAGAATGCGATATCGATGATCCATAACAGAGGAATAATCGTAATGAGAACAAAGTGAAGCAATATCAGATGTGTCGATATTTTCTCGTGCTTGTTAATTGTTTCAAAATTACGAAGCAATCCAAATTCGATAGCAGAGGTGGACAATTTGCTTGAGGTCCAGACAGTAACTGCCCGATTCGAAAGCCACCATAATGACAGACTCGAGGGGACTATCGTCCATGCATGCATCCAGATATCAAAAATTGAAAGGGATGATGAACTCAATCTGAACAATCCGATTCCAATGATAAGGGAACTCAAAGCAAGAGACATATTTCGTTTACCGAGTTCATGAACTTGTGGAAGACTTGCTCGTAATGCTGCGAAAAGAGCACACACGAGGAGTCCAAGGATAAGAGAAAGCGAATCGTCCCGAAGCACTTCAACTGTGAGCAGAAGGAGATTGACAATGAATGCTACAACAAGCCATGTTCGTAACGTGAGCACTTCCACTGGAACATACCAGTCACGCATAAGTTGGGATTCAGTCATGAAGAACCCTCCGTTGCATTTGTTTGTTTCATGTACGTCCAAGAGAAGGCAAGAAGCATGAGGAATATGATCACAGACCAGGCAGCAGCAACTCCGTAAGCACCTTCCCTAAAGGCCACGTCGTAGACATACGTGATGAGAATATCCGTTTGCCCAGGCTCTCCAAAGTACAGATTAGGCCCTCCATCCGTCATCAGATAAATCACATTGAACATATTGAACGTCCAAATGAATCCAAGTAATGTGAGTGGGACTAACGCACTTCTTAGATTTGGCAGCGTAAGATGTCGAAAGGCATCCCAACCGGTCACTCCATCAAGTTCAGCCGCTTCATACATGTCCTTAGGAAGTGCTTGAAGAGCACCACTGATGGACATCATCATAAACGGAACGCCAAGCCATATATTAACCAGAATAACAACGACTTGAGCGCCTGTAGGATCGGACAAGAAATCAATATTGGTTCCAAGTAAATCATTGATGAACCCATCTGGTTGGAACATGCCTCTCCAAACCAGTACTGAGATGTAGGACGGTACTGCCCAAGGCAAAAGAAGTAGTGTTCTGTAAGCCGTTTTCCCACGAATCGAGGTTCGCTGAAGAAGAAGTGCAAGGAACAGTCCAATTCCAATATGAGCGGTAACGTTCACCACTGTCCACACGATAGTGAAAATAGTAACACGAATGAAGCCAGATGCCGTGATGACATCCCAGAAATTTGATAGTCCAATGAAGGATTGATCCCCCAAGTGGGTTTGGTCCGCATCTGTAAAGGACAGCCAGAAACCATAGATGACAGGATAGAATGTCAGAACTGCGAGTGCAAGTAATGCAGGGGCAATGTAGGCATGAGCTAAACGTGAATTCGTTCGATTCAAGCGTTGATCTCTCCATCGACCATAACTGAGTAAAGCAATCAGTGAAAGAACAATTGCGCCGAGTGCAAACATGACTGGAGATGTATCTCCTGCACTTGGTCGTTGATCAGAAACAGAAGTACTGCCGATGGTCGAATAATACAATTCATCATCAGCATACACATCGATGATGTGTTCAACGTTTGGAATCATACCAGTGAGGGTGCAATTCAAATTCGTATCCTGGACCGAGATAATGCGTATTTGCCCGGATTGATTTAATTCTTCACCATTTGATGTACAAGAATCGTATCCTGAATTTGAAGACCCAAGAACATCACTAACGATGAATTGCGTATGCAATACATCATCGACATAAATACTGTAATTCGACACACTTTGATTTAATTGAAATTCAAGCTGGATTGTACGATATCCAGTGTTGGGCTCCAATGGAGCGGCTTGTTGCAAACCATCCATTTGAGAGATGAGTTCTTCGTTAGCGTTAGTGAGAGCATCTTCTGTTGTTGAAATCCCACTGTATGCTTGTTCAAAGGCTGTTGAAAGTGGATCATAAACCAGAGACATCGCCCTTGTGGTTGGAGCTGGTGTTCCAAGTTTGGTTTGTTCAAGGAATCCTCGAATGACAGCATCGTCAAGAATGTCCTGATCATTTTCGAGTTCAGAATGCGTCGGCATGGTGTATGTCTCGAGTGCAAAATCCTTCTGTACAGAGGCTGACGACAGCCATAGAGCTAATTCAGAAGCAGCAATTTTGTGTTCGCTTTGCTTACTCACAGACCAGCCTTTGTATGTTACAAGGGGAGACATGCGCTCGCCTGAATCGTCAACAATGGGAAGAATCGTTTGGCCTATGCTGAGTCGACTGGCTTCGTAGGTGGCCCAATTCCAAGGACCATCGATAATCATTGCAGCCTTTGATGAAATAAATTGGTTCTTCATTCCTTCAATTTGAGTGCCGGTTGCTAAAACTTCATGTTCTAATTCTAAATCGAGCATCCATTCCATCGCTTCCGCAGAACCATTTGAATCGAGTGTGGGTGTACCAGATTCATTGAACAGCGAACCTCCAAAACCTTCCTGAATTGGGAACCACCAATATGCCGATTTGACTGGAAGGGCTAATCCTTGAACATCTTGGTACGTCAATTGCTGGGCTGCATTTAGCAAATCATCATGTGTCCAAGATTCATCTGGATAACTTATACCCTGAGCATCAAACAGAGCCTTGTTGTAAATCAAAGAAAGACAATCTTGACTTGCTGGAACTCCATACAGAGCATCGCCATAGCGCATTGCTTCAAGTGCACGCTCTTCGAAGTTCGATCTGTCTTGTGGAGTAAGATGAGGGCGTAAATCTTCCAAAAGTGGGAGACTATCAACACGAATCTCGCCGATAGCCCCAAGTTGATCACTGGATAATCGCATCAAGTCAGGAGCTTGACCGCCTTGAGCGGCTGTCATAAACAGTTGATCCGCATTCCCAAATGGAACCATAGTAATGTCTACGGAAACGTTTGGATTATTTGTCTCAAAGGCTTTGACAGCATTCGTAAACACTTCTTCTTCCTTACTCTCTGCAGCAAATGTGTGCCAAATATCGAGCGTGATTTCACCAGAAGAAGAAGAGTTGTTCCCAATATCGTTCGAATCATCCCCATCGAGACAACCTGGTAAAATGAAAAGCAAGGACAAGAGGAGGGCGAAAAACCCCTTGCGAATTAGGGCCTGTTGGCACGCTTCGCCCATGTTGACTCGTTGTTTACCATCCAATTAAACAAATCTCTTGTGACAAAGAAATTTGTCAGTCTAATTTGAATGAAAAGCCAATGGTAAACGTCCTATTTCCATCCATTCAAGGTGTAAGAGAGTTTTCATTTCTGTTTTTGCAGCCTGTCTCCAGCGTTTTCTCATCGTTCGTTCTGCAATACGGCTTGGTCGAGGTGGTGATGAAAAGTGATGGAATTCTGACATCGAATCAGGAATTGGAGAATCCTCCCATTCCACTCCCCAAAGGATGAGCCATTCTGGAGGAGCAACACCAAAATCCACACTGATTTCAGGATGTTCGATTGCTGATTTTACCTGTTCAGGAGTAAGTTCTCCGAGTGCCATCTGATGGATTGCCATTGCAGTTCGTCGCACTTGATTCCAAAGGAATGCTTCACCAATTATCTCAAACCCTACAGTTCTACCATCAACAATCCAAGGTTTGCACGAAAGTATTGTTCGTATTGGATTCTTCCCCGGTTCGAGTCGAGCAAAATTCGTAGCATCATAGGTTCCTTCAAACAAAGAAAGCCAATCAGAGAGCACATCTCCAGGATCATTCCAGAATTCAATACCTTCAAGCCTGTAGCGATAAGTTCGATGTAAAGCAATTCGTGGATTCCAATCAAATCCAACTTCACGAACATCAAGGAAAGCAATATCTTGTGGAAGTAGATCATCAACTGCTCGAATGAATTTCCGTGGAGTTATGCTTTCCCATAACGAAGTTGGAATGCGAACAGTTCCGCCATTGAGCCTCACATGAACGCCCGCATCTGTTCGACTTGAAAGAACAAGATTGTGCTCTTCTTCAGTTTTTGAAATCCAACCAAGTGACTGGAAAGCTCTGACTAGTTCACCTTGGACTGTAATCACATCAGGTTGGATTTGGCTCCCGTGATAGGAGTCACCAAGATAACCAATTCGAAAATGCAGACGAGTTTCTGCATCGGACATTGAGTTCGCCTCAGTCATCGCTTCCAAGGACTTCAATTGCTTCCTCAGGAGTAAATCCGAGCCCACCAACAGCCCAAATGAGGGCTTGCTTGAGCCAAGGTTGAATGGTTGGTGCCTTTCGTGATGGATCCATAACTTCAATCGCATCTACGAGATTACGACTTGCTTGATAGAGTGCATCGTCGACAGGAATGTCTTCAATTTCGAGTTTCTTAGCATAGCGCTGGAATTCTTTTACAGCAACAGGTACACGTCGGCATTCGAGAGCAAACGATGCAAAGTCAGCGATGTATTCGACGTTTTCTTCATCGAGTTGCATGGCTTTCTTGTACGACATCATAATTTTGCCACCAGGAACAACATCTTCTTGCGCTTCCATGTTGAGCATGTTTGCAAATTCTGCAAAGGTGTGATGCAAGTTAGCATTATCCTTGTTTGATCGTAGTTTTGAATCAAGGTTGTCAACTGCTCCTTTCAAATCACCTGAACGGAACAATTCAATTGCCTCTGCCATTATGTCATCACTCATATTTCTCTCTCCGATTCAATGGACAAACCATTGGCTTTTGAACACAACGGTTCAATCCTGTCCTTCTTGTTGTGTTAAAATATCAGCAAGATTGTCAAGTTTTGTCGACTGGCTGTGCTTTTTGTGCATCTCGTTAAGCAGCGTTTTGGTATCTTCCCAACCACGTATTTTGTAGAAGCAGTGTTTGGGATCTGGGCGAACTGTTCGAACTGTTCGTTGATAGAACAAAAGAGCGAAGAAGGAGCGTATGATGCTCTTTCCAGCTTTTTCGACATTACCATCGTTGTCGTTTGAGGAAACATTCGGAGAAATCCCGACGCTTCCACCGACTGATTCTTCTACGATTCCAACTCCAGAATCGGTGAGAATGGTCACTGTCGCATATCCCATTATCGTACCTGATGGTGTACGCTCAACTTGAACCTCTGAGATACGATCGAAGAGGATTCTGCGATGTGCGCGACTCAATAGGAA
>JABIYX010000017.1 GCA_018666575.1 Methanobacteriota archaeon
ACAATGTGTATGGCCATGGGGAAGTACGTGCCCTCGATGCAGTTCTTGAAGCAGCACAGGAAGATTATGAGTTTGATACATCAATCTCTATTGTTGTCTCAACAATGGCTGGCGAGCATAATAGAATCCATCTCGACAGTGGCGATTCCGTTTCGTTTGATGTCGTAGGAGATCTTGAAACAGTCCAATGGAGGAGTAATCATCTTCGCGATGATTGGTCAAATATCCACGGATTCGACCACGGAAGCCCTTCGGGTGAACTTTTCCTCATCGACATAGTTCATCAATTAGAACACCTTCCTGGCACAGATGTACTCGGCAATCATACCATTTCCCTACGTGGGATTCAATACAATGAATCAGGAGGCCAGTCTTCCTCAACTCCTCTTGCTACTGCGGACATTATGATCATGGATGCAAACACTGAGAAGCCTGCAGACCCTGATAGTGAAGGTCTTCCAGCAGTTGGTGTGATTGGGACGATGGCGATTATTATCCTTGGAATTGCGGCATCATCTCGAGAAGACGAAGATGAGGCTGATGAGCAGTAATAACAAACCCTATGTTGATATGCGGATTTGATTAGGTAAGGATGGGCGAGTCATATGGTTGGAGAAGCACACGTATCAATGATACCAACAACACCCAAGAAGGTGTGGTCAGCGAATGTCAATGGATATGCCGTACAAGCACTCGCACCCTCAAACGCCATTCTACTCGACGTTTTACGTGACGAAGTAGGAATGCTCGGGGTTAAGCGTGGATGCGATCTTGGAACCTGTGGCTGTTGTACAGTTCTTGTCAATGGAGAGCCTCGCCTTTCTTGTCTCTGCCTTGCAGGTCAAGTTGAAGGTGATGATATTACCACTGTAGAAGGACTCGCAGAAGGAGCTCATTTAGCGCCAATTCAAACCTGCTTTGCAACGCACGGAGGTTCTCAATGTGGTTTCTGTACGCCTGGGTTCCTGATGGCAGCAGAAGCATTACTCGATTCAAATCCAAAACCCTCTCGAGAAGAGATCTCTTGCGCAATCGATGGGAATCTGTGCAGGTGTACGGGATATCAGCAAATCATCGATTCAATAGAGGCTGCTGCTGAAATTAAGCGTGGTGACGCTCCTGCTCCAGCACCTGCTAGCGACCCTCATCCTAATCCTCATCCTGAAGGGCCAGAAGAGCCATCGATGCCTCCGGGCCATGCGAGATGATTTCATGTCAGGCGGATACAAACAACAACCAGGTGCGGCACGTGGAACCACCCGAAAGGATGGAAAGCGTGTAGCTGGGAAACAAAAATTCCCTCCTCCTGGCTCGGGTGGTTCCAATCCAAACATGGCGCCTCGTGATCTTGATTGGATACCAGAATCAGTCGGTGGAAAGGAGCCGCAACCTGCGGGCTCTCACATCCACGACAGATATCGAACTGGAACTTCTGTCGGTAAACCTCGAGCTTTGGTTGATTCACATGCTAAAGTTACGGGACAAGCATGGTACGGAGACGATGTGCGCTTACAAAACGAAATCATTGGAAAAATTCTCCGTTCCCCTCATCATTATGCTAAGATCAAATCTATTGATACATCCAAGGTTGAAGCACTGCCTGGCGTTCTTGCTGTTGCAACAGGCCAAGATGCTCCGAACACATTTGGAGTTCTGCCAGTTACAAAAGACGAACACGCAATGGCTGTCGAGAAAGTACGACACGTTGGAGACTTAGTAGCATGCGTTGCTGCAGTCGATGAAGCAACAGCAATGGAAGCATTGAACCTCTTCGAAATCGAATGGGAAGTTCTTGAACCAGTTTTCGATCCAAAGAAAGGATTGGAAGACCAAGATGAACCAATTCATTGGCGTGGCAAGTACCATGTCGGAAAGACAAACGTTCAGAAGCGTGTATTCCAGGAATTTGGAGATCGTTCCTTGGTTGAAGAACCATCAGCCTCTTCACACGGAAAATGGCGAATGGAAGGCGTCCATCACGGGTTTACTGAACCTCACGCTGTCGTTGCCCATTGGGATCCAAACGGACGGTTGCAACTCTACACTCCTCAACAAGTTCCGCATTACGCTCATCGTGCCTTATCGACTGTGCTCGAAGTTCCAATGCACCAAATCAACGTTATCCGAACCTTTGTTGGCGGTGGATTCGGTGGAAAATCAGATCCATTCCCTCACGAGATGTGCGCTGCGATTCTAGCCCGCAAGGCAGGTCGTCCAGTTCGCATCAATTTCAGCAGAGAGGAAGTTTACTGGATTAACCGTGGCCGTCACCCGAGCCACATTGAAGTGAAGATGACTGCTGATGAAGATGCAAGAATTTCTGGGTTTGATATTGACGCCCTTATTGACGGAGGAGGCTTTGCATCCTTCGGACACGTTACCTCTTACTACAACGGCGTCCTTGCGACTGCTCCCTACGAACTGGGTTCCTTTCATTACACAGGTGCACGAGTTTGGACCAACAAACCAGCCAGTGGTGCAATGCGTGGCCACGGTGCAGTGAACACAAGATGCGCAGTCGAAGTAGGACTTGATGAAATGTCCGAGCAACTTGAAGTTGACCCGATTGATTTGCGTCTTGCAAACCTTTTGCCACCTCACAGCCGAACAATTTCTGGCTTCAGGATTACATCCAACGGGATGAGAGAAGCCCTTGAGCGAGTACGTGAAGGTTCAAATTGGGATCAGAAATTCAGACAAATGCCGCTTGGAAAAGGGATCGGAATTGGATGTGGATTCTTCATCTCAGGTTCGGGATTACCTATCCATTGGGATCCAAACCGATTCCCTCATGCAACTGTTCACATGCAAATTGACATGGATGGGGGCGTAACTGTTCATACAGGTGCTGCAGATATTGGACAGGGTTCCACGACTGCAGTTGCTCAAGTTGTCTCTGAAGTCTTGGCATTACCGATTGAAATGATTCACGTGCGCTCTCATGAGAGCGATACAAGCCCAGTAGATTTGGGTTCATATTCGAGTAGAGTTACATTCATGAATGCTAATGCTGCCATACGAGCTGCACTTGATATTCGGGAAAAGTTGCTTAATGCTGCTTGGGAAATGATTGGCTACCACCCAGACGTTTTGGTTCTCAATGACCGCAGAATCTACTACAAACATGACCCTGCTGTAGGTGTCTCATATCTCGAAGCGCTCCATAAAGCCCAGGAAGACAAAGGTTCGCTAATTGCAAGTGGTGCGTATCGTTCACCTCCTATGGGCGGTGTTCACAAAGGTGCTGCTGCTGGTCTAGCCCCTGCTTATTCTTTCTCTGCATACGTTGCTGAAGTTGATGTAGATGTTGAAACGGGTCTCATCTCTTGCACAGATGTTTGGGCAGCACACGATTGTGGGAAGGCTCTCAACCCTCTTGCAGTTGAGGGTCAAATCATTGGCTCCTGCCACATGGGGCTTGGTCAAGTATTGTCTGAAAAGATGGTCTACGGCCGAACCGGACACCTTCAGAATCCAAATCTTTTGGAATATAAGATTCCTTCCGTTCACGAAATGCCAAATGTAACACCGATTATCGTCGAATCATCAGATCCGGAAGGACCATTCGGAGCGAAGGAAGCAGGAGAAGGTCCTTTGTTGCCCATTCTTCCTGCTGTTGTGAATGCAGTGTATGATGCCATAGGAGTTCGAATTAGAGAACTACCACTGACTCCTGATGTGGTTTGGAAAGCCATTTCTGCAAAAACAAAATCAATGGATGGTATTGACCCAACCGATTTGCCAGCACCACGTTTGAATCACGGACCTCTTCAAGCAACATTGGTTGAACGAGGAAATGAGCACAGAGAGCGTGACAAAAAGCGACAAAGAAGCGAAGATACTTCTGCATACGTTAATGGCGTTCTCTTTGGTTTCGATCCAGAACGGCCGATGGAAGACCAAGTTGAAGGATGGAAGACTGCAGTAGAGCCTGTTCCAGAACAACTTGCAGAACTTGGATTGGCTGGAAAAGCATGGCTCAAGAAAGAGCAACGTCACATGGGAGGTGAGCAATGATGCTTATGCCTCCGTTTGAACTCCATCATCCAAAATCCGTAGAAGAAGCCTGTGAACTTGTATCTTCATTCATGGACTCTGGAGAGTCCTTTGATTGGGTTGCTGGAGGTACTGACTTGCTTCCAAATTACAAGTGGCATATCAACGTGAAAAAGCATGTGATATCGCTCGCTAAGATCTCTGGTACAGATGTTATTTCAATGACCGAAATTGGAGCAATGTCTCGCCTTGGGGCGATTACAGAATCAAAGGATGTTCACCCACTTATCGCTGAAGCTGCAGCCAAGGTTGCTTCTTCTTTAATTCGCAATAACGCTACTCTTGGAGGAAATCTTTGTGTCGATACTCGTTGTTTCTGGTTCAATCAAAGTGAAGATTGGCGCCGTTCGATCGATTGGTGTCATAAAGAAGATTGTGGCACTGGATCTGATTGCAGAGTGATTCCAAATCAAAATACTCTCTGCGTTGCAACCTATCAAGGTGACCTCGCCCCTTCATTGATGGTTCTCGAAGGGACCATTCATCTCATTGGCCCGAATGGCTCTAGGGAAGTGCCTGCGGAAGAGTTCTTCCAACTTGATGGGATTACAAGGAATGTTTTGCAGGAAGGTGAATTTGTCCTCAAGGTTACGTTCCCAGAAAATGTATCGGAAAGAGTTGGTTCTTACCACAAGCTACGTGTTCGGGAATCATGGGATTTCCCCGAAGCTGGAGTCTCTGCAGCATGGATTCCAGGCCAAAGCGAAACCCTGCGAGTTGCTTCTACAGCGCTTGAATCCATTCCTCGTCTTCATTCTGAGCAAGTTGCCGAACTCTCGGGTGATTTCTCTGCAAGCAAGATTACAGATTTGTCAGTAGCGGTCATGAAATCAATCAAGCCAGTGAACAATACTGCCCTTAATCCACGATACAGGAAAGCAATGGTAAAGGTGTTAGCGAAACGTTCCCTTCGTAAGATACTGGAGGCTTCTGAATGAAGATGAAATGCCTACTTGTTATCTCATTGCTCATGATGGCTTTCACTCCTAATTCATCTGCTCAATTCCCTGATAACAATCCATGGGAATTTGGTTGGGAAACTGATGTAGAGCCGAGTTATCTGCTCATGCTTGACGGTGAAAAGTGGGAAATTGAAGACACTCTCTACTTTTATGTTGAAAATCCTCGTATGAATGGCCTCTCTCTAACAATTACAGTTGAATTTGATTCAGAAGATGAACTACTCGAAGCTACATATGATGAAGAAATCAGTATTGCGTCCCAAGAGAACAAAACATTCCCTGTTGAATTGCTCAGTTCAAATGCTGATGATGTACGGGCCTTCTCTCCGGATACCTCTTTTTCGATTAAAATTACAGCAACGGAAACAGCCGGTTCAGCGGAACTCGAAACTAAAGATATCGATGCGGATCTCAAAGTTCCTCGTTCACACAAACTCGTGCCGGATGCAACAACGCCAACTTATGCTGTTTCAGCAGGGACTTGGGTTGAGGCAACCCTGCATCTCAATAACATGGGGAATTCAGTGGATGCGGCAAAGGCAATAGAAGCCGATGTACGAAGTTGCCCTCTTCTTGACATAAAAGGTCTCGATTCTGCTCTGAATGTACAGGTGAAGCCAACAGGTGTCAACGGCCAGGAAGCTGAATCGTTTACCTTCAGAATCGAACCATCTTCTGCTCACCCCAGCCGCACGTGTGAGGTTACTATTTCTGTCACATCTGAAGGAGACAATAATCAACGAAGTGTTGTGTTTGATGTTGAGATTCAGGAAGCAGGTGATTCAGACTCAGATTCGAATTCAGGAACAGATTCAGGTTCCTCTAGTTCAGGCTCAACCGATGGAGCCTCTTCGGCGTTACCTTCGTTGAGTTTCGCTATGACTTTCATTTTAGTAGGAATCGCTGCTCTAACCCGTTCTGAAAACGATTGAGTACCCCGAAAAGTGGTAGGATTCTGGACGTATTTTATACCAAATAGGACTAAACGTCAAGGGAGAATCATTATGTGTGTCACGAGGTTCCGAAGAAAGGAACATACTACGCTTGTCGTAGAAATGAGGTGTAAATATGGCAGAAGCTGAGAAATCAAAACTCTCTGTCGAAAAGAAATTATTAGCAGGTCTAGTCGTTTCTATTCTTCTCTCGACTACGCTCATTGTTCTTGCAAGCTCCTCTAAGGAAACGGTGTTTTCACCTTATGTGCGAGACGCTGATGGCGCGTACCAATACCAACAACTTACTAAGATGCGAGATTCTCTTGGCGATGGCGATGGCTATGACATATACAACACAATGTCGACCCCAATGCTCGTCAATGACTGGCAAGATCCTCACAGAACTATGCTCATCATCACAGCACCAGAGAAACCATTCGATGCTGCTGAGGCAAGTGCAATCCATGATTTTGTAACTGAGAAAGGTGGAAAGGTCATTCTTGCAGCAAGTTCAACCAACGCCCAGCGTGTTGCAGAAGAATTTGGAGTCCTCTTTTTCGATGCCCCTGTATCAGATTCAAAATGGTTCTATGAGGTCGCTAACGAAGTCGGTGAGAGAGAGCCTCCTCAAGAAACACGTTTGTGGTCTGTTGCCTCTGTAAGCGAAGACATCGACTCAATGGATGAAGCATCTCTCCGCACACCATGTACTGAAGAATTAGTGGCAAATGCTCAGACAGAGAACTGCCGAATGCCAGTTCTGTTCCATTCACCTACAGCAATTCAAGTCCTTGACATTGAAGATGATAGCAGAGAAGTAAATGTCCTTGCTTCAGCGAGTGACCAAGCATTCGTTGCTCGTTCTGGATTCGATATCAATAACGTAGCAAATCCTAAGACTGGTAAAACTGATTTGATTGTACGAATCGATTATCCTGGAATTGAAGCATACGATAAAGTCTCAGACAAGGACATCGATAAGATTGACGTCACAGGAAGTATTGTTTTCGTATCTGACCACTCTGTTCTGGCGAACCATCTCTGGGACGAGGCAGACGCTGATCTAACCGGTAAGCAACAATGTGGTTCAGATTTGTACCAAGAAAATGGTCACACCTGCTGGTCCACAGACCCAAGCGGCCTTGTATCTGCTCAAGGTGACACAAAATGGAGCGGTAACCAACTCTACTTCCGTGCTCTTATTCGAGACATGATGGAATTCGATAACGAGGAACTTTCAACCACAGTCACTCGATATAACGACGAATTTAACATCGTATTTGACGAAAGCCGTCACGTTTCCAGTGCGGTTACACAACCATTCACAGAAGCGATTGGAGCAGTTGTTCTCCTCACAAGCGACACATACCTGAAGTGGCTTATCATCCTCAATCTGTTTGCACTCCTTGCAATCGCTATCATGGTTGTTCCAGAAAAGGAAAATTGGAGGCACGTCTTCGATTTAACCCGATTCAGAGAACGACCAACAAAGATTGATTCATCATTGTATCAAGTCCGTGTTCGAGAGGCTTTCCTTTCCAAGGTACGGCAATTTAATGACCTCACGCGAGACGAATTCGTCCGCAAGACCCCTGCTGAAATCATGCAGATGGTTCGCGAACCCCGCCTTGTTGAACTCGTAAGTTCAGCAAGATCATATTCCAACGAAGAACTAAGGGAAATTATACCCATAGTCCGACGTTGGGGAAACTGAAAAAAATATAGGAGGAAATTGACATGCAACCCCCCGCACCACCAGCAACCCCGCCCGCGCCAGCACCTGCAGCGCCAGCGGCACCAGCGCCACCAATGCCAGCAGCGCCAGCGGCTCCAGCCGCACCTGCAGCACCAGTAGCGCCAGCCGCACCTGCAGCACCGGCCGCTCCGGCACAGCCGAAGCACCAGAGCACCCCTGAGATCCGAGAACGCCTAACAGCTGTCGGCGCAATCGCAAATGCGATCAGCGCTGAAGTACAGAAGGTAATTATCGGTAAGAGCCACGTTATCGACAACGTTCTCATCAACATTCTCTCCAATGGTAACCTTCTGTTCGAAGATTATCCTGGATTGGCTAAGACATTGATGACAAACACGTTTGCTGATGCTCTTGGTTGTGACTTCAAGCGTGTACAATTCACGCCTGACTTGCTACCAGCCGACATTACAGGTACCAACATCTATGACGCTAAGAAGGGCGAATTTACGTTCAAGCCAGGACCTTTGTTCTGTAACCTTCTCCTTGCTGACGAGATTAACCGTGCTCCTCCAAAGACTCAAGCTGCTTTGCTTGAAGCTATGCAAGAGAAACAAGTCACTATCGGTACTGTAACTCACAAACTTCCTGCACCGTTCATTGTTATGGCAACACAAAACCCTGTCGAACAAGAAGGTACATACCCACTTCCAGAAGCACAACTTGACCGTTTCATGTTCAAGATGAGTGTCGGTTACCCTGACCGTGCTGATGAAGACGAAATCCTTGCTCGACGTATCGCTCGTGGAAAGGACGCAGTCGATGTTGACGTCATTACTGACCCACAACGTGTTATTGCTATGCAACAAGCGTGTGAAGATGTATACGTTGACCCTGCAATTCGTATGTACATGGTAGAATGTGTCGCAAGAACTCGTGAAGATCCACGTGTTCTCGTTGGTGCTTCTCCTCGTGGTTCCCAAGCTCTCTTGAAGACATCTCGTGCTGCAGCAGCAATGCGTGGACGCGACTTCGTCACACCAGACGATGTCAAGGCTATCGCAGAACTTGCTATCGCTCACAGAATCATCCTCAAGCCAGAACATCAAATCAAAGGACTCGAAGCTGGCGAAGTTATGCAAAGCATTCTTCGCGAAGTACCTGTCCCTACTGTTTGAGATTCACTTGAATAATTTCGAAATGGAGGTTTCTATATGTGGAGTCGTAAATCAGCATTGCTAGGAAGCATGGCAGTTGCCATGTATCTTCTTGGTCTTACACTACGTAACTCACAGTTGGTCACAATTGCTGTGGTCATCTTTGTGTTCTTAACGTGGGCTGCCTTGTTTGGTGGCCATGCTGACGTAGCTTCCAGTGGTCGCCGGGCCGATGAATGGACCGGTGAAGAAGGCGTAGCCCTTGGCAGCGTTCTTGCCATGAGGAAACTTTCAGGTGCTCGTATATTCGAGGATGGAGAACTTACTGTTACGTTACGTATGCAGAATAATTCAGGACTTGCCAAGATTCTCGAAGTTCGAGATCGAGTTCCAGAAGTTATGCGAATCAAGCAAGGGTCCAATTACATCCTAATGGAATTGGGTCCTCGTCGTGAAACATACATCGAGTATACAGTTGAATGTCCTCTGAGAGGATTCTACAGCGTTGGTCCTGTTGCGGTACGTATGCAGGATCCGTTCGGACTATTCCACAAGGAAAAGGAATTGCATGTCTACAACGACTTCCTTGTGTTCCCGAAGATGGAAGATCTCAAAGATACATTCGTGAAATCTCGAGTTCCGAAGATTTTCACCGGTGCTGTTAACATTCGACAACCAGGTCCAGGTTCTGAATTCTACTCTCTCAGAGAATATTTCGAAGGAGACTCTTTCAGGGCGATTAACTGGAGTGCATATGCACGTTCAGGTAAACTGATGGTCAACGAACGTGAACGTGACGCTGTTTCAGACGTCATCATTATCATCGATTCGAGAGCTGTCAGCGAAACAGGTCCTGTAAGCCGTAATGCTCTGGTGTATTCCACCCGTGCAGCAGCATCGCTTGCAAAGTACTTCTTAGGAAGGCGTGATTCAGTAGGTGTTGTTGTTTATGGTGATGAAGTTGTCAGCGTAGACCGAGATACTGGTAAGAAGCAACTCTACGTGATTCTAACCAAACTTGCAGGTGCAGTCGCACGTGGGAATATCCCACTGCAAGTTGTTGTCAACAGAATCCTACCACACATCAACAAAGGTAGTCCAATCATTTTCCTATCAAATCTAGAAGATGATCCTACAATTGTAAACGCATTGAGAGATTTCCGTGCTCGTGACTTTGACGTCACTGTACTCTCTCCTTCTTCCCTTGAGTTCGAATTTGACGCTCGACGTCTTGACCGAACTGGATACGAAGTCATGAAGACTGAGCGAGACGTTCTCCTAGGAGAGCTTCGCGGCCTTGGTGTCAACATTATGGATTGGGAGCCTGATATGCTCTTGTCAACTGCACTTGCTGGTGCTAGAGGGTTCTGAGGTGATATGATGACAATGAGAAAAGCATCCTCCGATACAGCCCACTTGTATGATGGTAAGACAGTTCGATCATCTGCGCCAAGTCGTAAGAAACTGGCAGGACAAACAGGTATCGGTTCAGAAATTCCAAAGGACGCAATTCCAGAGTTGGAAATGCCTTCATTCATTGAAAGCCTCATTGGCGGACCCATTGTTCCAAAGATGAAATTCCTACCTCCAGATAAGTTTGTACAAAACATGCAACTTGGAGTCTATGTCATCCTTGTTGGATTGGCATTGCTGACCTACATCATCTCTCCTCCAGAAGGAACCATTTGGTTCATGCTTCTCGGAAGCTCAGAACTTGCGCTTATCTTCCAGATTGGAATCATTGCAGGTGCTACAGGATTAGGGTTCTGGGGTGCATACCAACGGGACGCCCGATATATGCTTGGTTCATATTCACTCTTCATTCTTGCAATCATGCGATTTGCATCTTCCAAAACAAGCGTAAACGATCTTTTCGGATTAGCTGATTCGCCGACGCTTCTTGCATCACTGGTTGTTATTTACTCAGTTCTGCTGATTATGTACTTTGAATTGTCAAACGGTGTTATGCGTTACTCAATGCTTGATACGAGTATCAGAACAAACGAAGTTTACGTCATGAATCCTAAGAAAATCGTTGGCAAGTACCACCGTTCTCTTATCATCAATCCGATAATTGCTACAGTACTCGCAACCATTGTTCTATCAGCAAACACAATCTTGCCGTGGTTTGTTGGAATTCTTTCAGAAGATACAGCCACTCGACTTCGTGAATCTGTAGAACTTGGTTCAGTATACGGTGTCGCACTTGGAACACTCTTTGTCTTCCTCATCGTTGGAGCTCTTTTCGCTCTGGACTTACCGACATACATCCAGAAGAGAAGAGAATCGAGTGACGAATGAGTCACGATTGCTCAATCATCGGTTGGCTCGATTCTACTTGTCGAACCATTATTCGATTCAAGAGTTCAAGAGCCAATGGCAATTCCTCACCATCGAGAGCAACTCTTGCAGAATGGGAAGTCTTGCTCAACCATGTCAATTCAAAATTCGCATCTTCGAGTAAGGTGTCGATTGTCTCAAACATCTTCTCATCACATCCGATGAGAGAGATCAAGCCTAGATGTTGGTGGATATCAGGCGAAATATTGGATTTGGTGAATACTTCCTTTGCTCGATGCATATCGTGTTGTGAGACAATGAGCCTAGAGTCACCCATTCTCGACTCTAACCCCCACCAATTGATGCCTTCTTTGGCAAGTTTCCCCAGAAGTTCGACAAGATGCCTCTGATGAGCATCAACATGATTATGTGAGAATCCTAAACTCATCACATTTGGTAGGCAGCCAATACCTTTGAGCAAATGATTTTGTTTTTGAGGCCCTATGGTTGTAAATCCTGAATCGTCCTCATGGTACAAGTGTTTGACATGAAGAGGTATTCCAAATTCGATAAGTGGTTCAATTGTAGAGGGATGTAGGATAGGCGTGTCCATTAGTGATAATTCGATTGCTTCTTGATACCCAAGATATGGGATTGTTTTCGAGCGTACACCCCATCTAGGATTGATGGAGAATATTCCATCAACGTCTTTCCAAAGAATGACTTCATCTGCTTTTACGAGATGTGCTATGGCGGTGGCAGAGTGATCTGAACCCCCCCTGCTAAGAACTGCGAGTTCCCCATTATGTCCTTCACCAAACCATCCCGTAATGACAGGAGTTCCTTTCAATGTGTCTCTGTTTAACTTCGTACTTGAGGCTTGCAGATCAACATGCGTCGCTGAATAATTACCATCGAGGGTAATGCCTATGTCTTCAGCACCAAGTGGATATGCATCAATGCCTTTTTGTTGGAGTCGATGTGCTACAACGAGTGCACTAAGCCGTTCGCCTGATGCTAATAATCGGTTTAATGCTGCTTTGTCCTCTGGCCGTTGGGCAAGTTCACGTAGGGAATCTTTGATACTATGCAGGACTAAAGAAAACAAATGAGCATTTGTCGACTTATCTAATCCAGGGGCAAATCGAAGATGTTGTGCGGACAAGTCATGAACCAACCGACTCGCATACCGTGGTTCTTTTGCAGCCCGATACAGACGATCTGTCGTACCCCAAAGGGCCGATACGATAACAATCGATTGATGATCACCTTGGATTACTTCTGCAATGCGGTCTAAATCTGCAGAGTCCCTGAGGCAAGAGCCTCCAAATTTGTGAACAACTCGATAACTCAAAAAGCATCCCTTTTCCGTAATAGGAGGTCAGCAAGGACGATTTTTGTCATAGCAATTGCCACACTTACGCCCCTCGGTCCTAACACAGGGTCGTGTCTGCCCTTTACAACCAGTTGTTTTTGAGCATCTTCCTCTAGGTCGAGGGTCGTCTGTTCTTGTGCAATGCTCGAGGGAGGTTTGAGGGCAATTCTTGCATGAATGTCGGAGCCAGAAGTCATTCCTGCGAGGCTTCCATCAGGCCGTTCCCCTAATTGCTTAGGATTTGAAGATGAGCCTCCCCACGGACTGTTGTGTTCAAGGCCAGTCATTGAAACAGCTTGGAAACCCTTTCCGAATTCGACTCCTCTGCAAGCAGGAATTGCGAAATATGCTCTGCCAAGGGCTGGTTCAATTCCATCAAACCATGGCTCACCAATTCCAATAGGCAGATTTGTGACATGAACATCAATACGACTTCCAATTGAATTTCGTTCGCTTCGAACCCTTTCGATACTTTCCTTCATGGCTTCAGCAGCAGAAGGGTCTCTGCATCGTAGTGACTTGCAAAGTTCGTTTTCCCATTCAGGGGGGCATGATTCGATTGGTTTGGCTTCGATTTCTCCTATTGCTCCGACATGTGCGTTTATTTTGATGTCTCCAAGCAGTGGGCTAATGACTGCAGCGGCTGCAACAAGCCCTGCTGTTAATCTGGCTGATGATGATCCTCCGCCTCTTAAGTCAGCGTGACCATCTGTCCTGATGTTCATGACCATATCTTGATGGCCGGGGCGAGGGTGATTGGGAATGAAACTGTAATCAGAAGAGCGGGCGTCATTATTGCGGATGATGAGTAAGATTGGTTGTCCTGTCGAAACTCCTTCGTAGACACCAGTTGACACTTCGACAATATCGCTTTCATTTCGCTTACTGGCGAAATGCCCCCCTGGTCTTCTCATGTCCATACATTGTTGGATGTATTCTTCATCAATGGCCACACCTGGTGGGATTCCTTCGATTAATGCGCCAACCATGGCACCATGGCTTTCGCCAAACAGTGTGACAGTCAGTAATTTACCAAGGCGCATATGCATTGGACTCAGTCCTTCCGACTTGTTTGCTGTTCAAGAACTTGGGGTTTTGTCCTCATTATCCTCATTTTGTGGATTTAGGAAATTAGTTTCGATAAGTTCAACTCCAGGATATTTACCCTCATACCATTGTTTCAAGCGATCCATTATGCCTCGAAGAGATTTTGGTACGACGATTACTATGGCGGTGCCTGAGCCAGTTATTCCAGCAGCACGAGCACTATTGACCAGTGCATCATTGGTCATAATCCGTCCTTTCACATCTCCAGTTGCTCCGATGACACCTCTGCCGTTCATTGTCAATGCTACAAGTTCGTTTTCTTCTTGTAAGGCATTGAGGGCTTGGATGAAATGTTGCTGGTGAGGAATGAAATCTTCAAGTGAAGGCCGCTTTTCTCGTGGGCCTCTTGAAACGATAAGAACATCCCAATCCTCTTGTTTCGGGCCACTTCCTTCGAGAAGGATTCCTTGCCGTACATCTGGTTGGTTCGCATCAATGAGTTTCCATCCAGGAGTAGCACAAGCCCATGTATCGTCAACACTTCCAGTCAATGTGATGCCAGACTCTAATTGAGCATCAACTGCTATCGCTACAATATCTGCTAATTCGAGTTGAGTTTCTGTGGCATCACAAAGTGCTCGGACTGCTGCGACACATAGGGCAGAGGATGATTTCAGACCTTGTGCGATTGGAATTGTTGACTGGACGGCCCAATTGATGTTTTCCTCAGGAATTGGTAATTCGTGTCCAGCCTTCTTCCATGATTGAACAACGAAGGAGAGAATTCTGTCTCCATCGTCAAGATCCCGTTTGCTTGGTTTATCCAACAAACGAATCGCCAATGGTAGGTCAAGAGACATGCTAGCACCATATCCAGTGCCTGCGGCATGAAGTAGGCTACAGGCGCCATGTGCGCGACCTCTCCCTAGTATTGCCATCTTTAGCGCTCCTCAGACGATGCTGAGACGCTCACGCCAATATGACGGGTTTCATTGGTGTTGTAGGCAATAATCACATCGCCTTCGCTAAGTTCTGTTACAGAACAAGCAGCACCATTTTTGTCGAGCACCCTGACCGTCTCCGCTTGTTGGATGAGTACATGTGCTTCATTATGCTTTTCATCTGAATACCTCAATAGAATGAATGGGCGAGTCTCTATTTTTAAACGGCCAATTGTGCAACTACGCGTAATTCCTTGATGTGATACAACTAGGATTTTGTCTCCAGAAACCAGTTCGCTGAGATATTTTGTCGTTTTATCAGCCATCAGCGTGTAAGCTTCAACACTGCCTGCATTTACTCGAAATGGTCGCTTCGGAACGTAGGTTGATTCAATTGTTTCGCCATGAATTAGGGCAAGACTTCTGGCAGTGGAGCCAATAAGCATGCCTTCGCCAACTTCAAGCAACGATGTTAGATCAATGCAAACTCTGTCACCGGTATGTCCAGATTCAATTGATGTGATTTTTACTTCAGACAAGGGAAGTGTGTCAAAAGTGTCGTTTTGTTGTATTTCTACGCTCTCTTCTGTCGAACCTCGAAGCGATTTAACGATTAAAGAGGCTTCAAGTTCCTGTTCAGAACAAACGATAGCGTCAACACCAATCTCGAGTGCAAAACCTGCTCCATGGGCTTGTAATGGTTCAACAATTTCAGCAGCAATCTTGGTTGGCGTTTGATCACATGCGGCGACTATATTTTCGATAGGTATCATCGACCAATCTTCAAAAGTGAGGAATATCCATTCTACTGTCCCTGCAAGAGAGCGTGCATGCTGTTGTCGTTCTTCTGAATCGATGTGGACATGGGCGCCAATCTTTGAATTTCCTTTGTAGAGAAACTTATCATTGATGGATATCGTGGATTCAGATGGTTCTGCTGAAAAGCAGAAATCAACACCATCACTCATTGATGGGGAATTTGATTTGAGCCAGACTTCCATATTTTTACCTCACAGATTGAATTCATCTGCGGCTTGTGTTGATGAGCATCCGTCGTGAATGATTCGTCGCAATGCCTTAGCCACTTTTGCAGGGTGTTTGTGAGCGAATACTTGCCGCCCCATGCACACTCCAGAAGCGCCCGCTTTCATTGCTTTCTCCACCATCAGTAACACGCTTCGAGTATCTCCTGTATTTGCGCCGCCTGCAACGAGCATTGGAATCGGTGCTGCCGACGTCACTTGTTTGAAGGACTCTGAATCTCCGGTCCAAGTCGTTTTTGCTACGTCGCATCCAAGTTCAAAGGCGACGCGGGCTGCTTGGGCAACTCCTTGTGTTTGATCACCAGGAACAGGATTCAAGTTCGACCCACGAGCGTAAACCATTCCTAAGACGGGTAGTCCAATGTGATGAGCGTCGGTAGTTACATTTCCGAGCGCCTTGAGCATTCCAGCCTCACCAGTTGTGCCCATATTGACTTGAGCAGAGGCTCCGATGCCTCCACGCGACAAGATTTCGGACGGATTTCCGACCAGTACTTTCCGAGACGCATCTTCCCCTCCATGGCGAGTTGAAGCCGAAAGGTGGATGACCATGCTCGTTTCAGTACCATGGCAAAGGTGAGAATAATGGCTTACAAGTCCTTTTTGGGCAACGATCACATCTACCTTTGCTTCGATAAGTTCACGAATCAATGCTTCGGTATCTTCCAATCCATGATTTGGATAATCGGACAATCCGTGATCGATTGGAATCCATAGGCCCTTTCCATTTGGAAGCATTTTCTCCAGACGCAAGGCTTTGTCCATAACTTGGCCAGTCCTCCTTGCAATTCAATGCTTTGCATTTCAGCCATGACCAGATACGTACAAAGCGAATGATAAAAGAAGAACTATGTTTAGGGGTGTGTATGGAGACTGGTGCTTGGCTCATGGTTGGAATACTTGCAGGCGGCTTTTTTGTTGGCCTATGGTATATTCTCATTCGAGGTGATGCCGACCTTGACATGCGTCGTGGAATCGTTGCTGATGGGCTAAGAAAGCCTGCACAGAGTTCCAGTTTCTCTAGCGCCCGAGGCGAATTTGAACGCAAACTTTTGCAAATTGAAGCCGAGCGACGACGAAGAAACCTTTCAGGTGGTAGCATCAATCTCCTTGGCGATTCTACTCTCCTCCAACAGCCTGTACAGGAACAACCAGTACAAGAGCAACCTATCATGAGCCCTGCTCCTGATATTGTCGAAGACGACGATCAAGAAGAGACGGAAGAACAGATGCTCGAGCGCCGCAGACTGCGAGATGAAGAATGGGCTCGAGAATCGGGTGAAAAAGACCGCCGCCAATTGGAAGAAGAAGAGGCTGCTCTAAAGGAACAACATGAACGCCTCAAGAAAGAACAAGAAGCACAACAAGAGAAAGATCGCTTAGAAGCAGAACAAGCAGCAGAAGCAGCGAGACTCGCTGCAGAACGTGATGCAGCTGCTCAATCAGAACGTAATGCAGAAGAGGCCGCCCGTCAAGCAGAACTCGCTGCTGCAGAGGAACAACGCTTGGCTGAAATCCAAGGTGCTCAGGAGAAAGATGCACTCGAGCGCCGCAAAGCAGCTAACAGAGCACTCGATGAACTTCGAGCTCGTCTTGAAAGAGAAGGTGCCCGTTCCTCAGATGTTCAGGTTTCTCTGATGTGGAATAACTACAACGATCTCGATCTTCACGTCGTTTGCCCATCTGGCGAACGAATCCACGGTGGTAACCGAAAATCATCATGTAATGGTGAGCTCGATGTCGACGCAAACGTTCGTCCTGACTCACGCAAACCAATTGAAAACGTCGTTTGGCCAGAAGGTCAAGCACCTGCAGGAACGTATCAGGTCTTCGTTCATTACTACAAGAAGCACAAGAAGCGACGCTCGAAAGACCCAACTAAGTTTCAAGTCATTGCGAACGCTTATGGCGATCTTTTGGAATACTCTGGCGAACTTACCTTCGGTGAAGAGATTCAACTTGTCTGCAGTTTCAATGTTCCAACCATGGAAGAGCGAGAGGAAATCAAGCGTCAATTAGAGCAACAAGTTCGTCTTGCAGAAACCGGTGAGGTATCAGCAGACAAGATTCTCGAAGAAGAAGCAACTCCAAAACAACTCGAATTCGGCGAATTAGTTGATGAGATTGAAAACGAATTAGTTGACGATGTTGAAGACGATGGCTCAGGTGTTCCACCTGCGCCTGACTTAGGCTGATTCAACTCAAGAGAGAATGTCGTCAAGACGTTCGTTCTTCAATGCGTTCTTGATGCTGCGGGCAATACGTCGTCCAGTGGACATGCGTGTTTCGTTGATGTCAGAATAAGGTGAACCGCCAACGAATGGATTTGATCCAGCAACAATTCGAGCGCTAATCTCAAAGACCTTGAATTCTAAAGCATCAGTGACGATTGTTTCTAAGCAGAATGGTCCAATCATGCCACGAGCACCTTCCTCAAGCTCATAGGATGCAGCAACGGTTCCTTCAGCCATTTCAAAGGCTCTTGGAAGGAGAGATTCTCTAATGACAACTGGCTGATTCCCGGTAACAACAAATGAAGGTTCCATTCCAGCTTCCCGGAGATCTCTTAACGACCCAAGTTTGTAGAATTCATCAACATTTGATTCATCTCTTCGATCCATGGAGAGAAGTTCCAAACGGCCGAGGTTCTTCCCAGCATACTTTCCTCTTCCTTGAACTTGGAATCCGTCAGTTGCAAGGGGGTCGAAGAAAAAGTGGAGGTAATACCGGCAACCTAGCACGTATTCTTGGATTGTGAATTCTTCTTCAATATCCACGTTTCTTCTAAAATCGCGGTAATCACGAGCGATGAAATATCCTCTTCCACCCTTTGCTCCTGCGTATTTTACGATAACGGGTCCATCGATGTCGTGAGGGTCCTCGAGAACCTTTGGCATTGTACAGCCTCCTGAAAGAAGCCAGTCTCTTTGCTTTGCACGACTGCTTTCCCATCGTAGAATGTCTCGATTGCCAAAGGTTGGAACTTCTAAATTGCGGAAGTTTTCGCTTCCAAGGTATTCAACAAGAGAACCGTGTGGAATAATGACCACATTTTTGCTCTTCAGCCAATCGGCGTGGTCTAACATTTCACGATAATCATCAAGCATAAGCCATTCATCTGGTTCTGCGCCTGGGAATGCCTTGTAGAATCGCCTTCGGTTTTCGCCAACTGCGATTCCTAGAGTCTTGAAACCCTCCTGACGTGCCCCATGAAGGATCTGAAGGGATGAATGAGAAGCCACGACACCAATGGTAATGTTCTCTTTGTCGTAGTCCGCGAGCCAGGAGAGAAGTGAGGAGTGGTCTACGCCCATGTCGAGGGGTTTAGTATGCACTCTATGACTGTTATCCCAATATCACGATGTTATTGAATAAACTTTGATATCAGTGTTGTGAAGAGTTCAAGTGCCGAATGCATATCAACGAACATGGCGAGTTCCCGTACCCCTGTTAGCCGGATGACATATTCAGGATATCTACAACTCGATGAACTTCTAAAGTTGCAATCAGGGCCAGATGGTCATTCACCTTCTCCGTCAAATGACGAGATGCATTTTATTATCACACATCAAACGTTTGAGCTTTGGTTTAAGCAGATTCGTGCAGAGCTCGATGCAGTTCATAGATATCTTTCTGAAGAATCTGTGCGCGAAGAAAAACTTCCTGCAATGGTTCACCATCTTGAGCGTGTGATTGAAATCTTTCGTCTCCTATCGAATCAATGGAAAGTAATGGAAACACTGAGTCCCCAAGGTTTCTTGGCCTTCAGAGACCGCTTGGGTACGTCTTCTGGTTTCGAATCATGGCAAATGCGAGCACTCGAAATGCGTCTTGGTTTGAAACAAGAGCAACGTGTTGCGGATATGGATCCTATGGAACACATGAAAAAGTTGCACAGTGAAAAGAAGATCTCAGACAACGCATTTGAGATTATGAAGACAATAGCAACTGAAAAGACATTGAACGATTTAGTCCTTGAGTGGCTTTCTCGAACACCTATCAACGGTTCTGTCCCTTCTGATGAAGAAGATTCAACTGTTGTAGATGACTTCATTTCAGCTCACCTAAATGCAATGAAATCTCATGCAGACCAGGTTGTCTCACACATGATCTCCATCGGTCACGGGACTGAAGAATCACTCCGTCCTCGTATGGATGCAAACCAAGTCCAAGTAAGTGATTTCTTGTCGCCTGAAGGAAAAGCAAGTCGTTCTCGAGCTGGCTTGCTCTTCATTGAGTCATATCCTGAATTGCCACTTCTTTCCTGGCCTCGTAAATTCGTAGACGCAGTTGTTCAACTTGAACAATCGATGCTCCTGTTCAGACATTCTCATGCTCGAATGGTTGAACGGATGATTGGACGTCGTATGGGGACTGGTGGTTCGAGTGGAGTCGATTACCTCGACAAGACGGCAACCTACAGGATTTTCAAAGATTTGTGGGCAGTTCGAACAATGCTTTTGCCGAGGAAAAACCTTGCAGATGTCGTTTCGTCCGATTATTACGGATTTAATTCCGATTAATCGAGATGCGGATCGATGTCGATTGGAATAAGTTCGTTATCGTATTCATAGACAGCGATCTTTAGTGGGTCGAGAACGAAGCGGACGCTTGCTTCTTCGAGACCATAGAGTGAGATAAGTTCGGCTCTGAACTCTTCGCGGAGTTCACTTTCGTTTGCGTAAAGTGGGGCGCCCATTCCGATTTGGAGTGCTCTAGCACCAATGATTCTTGCTCGTTCGAAACGTGTGTGGAGACGTGCTGGCTTGACCATTTTTTACACCTACGACAAAACCGTCGTAGCGTTTCGACTGAGGCCTTGTTCTTCAACCCATCGGAAGAACATCATTCTGATTCTTCATTGTAATTATCCTCTTTACGGACAATTCGAGCGTACATGATCAACGCTGGAATGAGGGCAGCCATCGATAAACCGAAGACCGCAATGGCCATATCGTATTCACGTCCGTTGTTTTTTGTTTCATCGCGAATTTCATCATTCTTTTCATCGATAAGCGTGTATCCTTGGGATGATAGCGTCGAGGAACTTCTCAACTCAAAACGGCCAGGTGATTCGAGAGTAACGACGATGCTAGTTGTGTTGTCGTTGATCAGCTGGGATAAGTCAAGCGTTTGGTTGTCAGCGTCGATTGCAATGTGATGATTTATAACATGAGTTTGGTCCTGATTATTGAATTCATGAACACTGTTTTCAGTCACCCAAACATGAACTTCATCGCCGTCATCAGAGATCCATGAGAGTGTTCCGTTGTTGAGTGATATTGAAGTGAATCCACTCCATTCACGTGAAAAGTTGTCGAGAACAGGACCTAATTCCTGTGCCTGTGAAGGCCCTGTAAGCAAGCCTTCACCATTTAGTACAAGGTCTGGAACGCCCCAAAACCCATATGTTGATTCGAAACGAAATTTTGAATCACTCAGGAAATGTAAATCTGCAGGCGATGGATGATGTTGTAACAACGTGACATCCGTACGGTCTAATTCTGCAAGTTCAGCAGATACAAGGTTGCATGGCTCACACCAATCTGCGGAGAAATATTCGATTAAATGAGTGGTGGATGAGGAGAGGCATGTATCGTTTGTCAAGGCACATTGAACATCGAATGTTTTCACATCATGAATGGAAGCAGCTTCTTCATCGTTCCCGTTACCATGTCCGATAGATGTCGGCAAGAGTATAACGAGCACAAGAGCAGAAACAAGGGCCTTTCTGAATCTCATCATGGTTCTTGGACGCAGGGTCTTGTTAAAAGAGGGCCGCCTTCACGCTCAACCATGGACCAACCTTGGTGGAAGCGGCCTTCCACTCTGCCCCTTGTCCTTACAGGGATGGCCATACTCATCATTGTTGTTGGAGGGACAATCCGAATTAACGATGCTGGAGAATCTTGCCCTGATTGGCCTCAGTGTTTCGGGACGTGGGGTTTCACAGTCGATGAAGCAGAACAAACTGCATACTGGGAAGAACATCCAGACGAGATTGACAGCCGTGGAGCAGATCACCGATACTCAATGTTTGAAATATTCGTTGAATGGTTCCACAGAATGCTTGTTGGAATCATCGCTGTCCCAATTTTGGTGAATGTATTTGTTGCTCATAGAAAGAAAAAAACGTATGGGGACGAACTGAGGAACCTTTCCGTTGCTTCTGCTGTCTTACTCGTCGTTCAAGCGATAGTTGGTGCTGTAACGGTGTATTTTGATAACGCAGATTGGACTGTAGCACTTCACTTATCACTAGCAAGTATCTTTACTTCCCTTCTGATTTGGCAATACATGTCAATGCGGGTAACGGAAGGCTGTGACTGGAAGTTCCTTGGCGCCTCAAAGGCCTTCATTGACAAACAAAAGAAACGGTTCATTGGCATCACCAGTTCAGTCTTCATCCTCCTCATCCTCGGCGCATGGGTTTCAAGTACAGCAGGTGGGCAATACAATCAAGGGTGCTCTGTAGGTTTTCCAAATGGATGGCCGAAGTGTCAAGGTTCATTCTTACCCAGTATTGATGGCCCAGGTATTCTCGTTCAAATGCTTCATCGATTTGGTGCCGGGATCGTAGGTGTCATTCTTATTCTAAATGCAGCGCGTGTTCGCGTGGATTCAAGAGATTTCAATGAAGGAGAAGGCTTTTCAAAAGCAGCTGAAGTTGTCACTGGTCTATGGATTCTGAATGTGTTTGTTGGAGGAATGTACATTGTTTTTGCAAACGCAAACGAATTCCCAGAATCCTTTTCTCTCCTCCATCTTGTCTTTGGCGTTGCTTCCTTCATTGCTGCAGCGGTAACGCTAATGATGCTGAGACTCACACATCTCAAGCAAATCGATGGTACTGAGGAAGAATGATGGAACAAACAGAGTCTGCTCCTTCGATGTTTTCTCTTTTCATCAAACTGATGAAACTAAGAGTAATTGTCCTCCTGCAGATTACAGCAATTTGTGCAATACTTGTCCATGATTCTCTTGCCCGGTATGACCTCATCGATATCGAACGAACGTGGTTTGACACATTGTGGACCTCGACAATAACCATTATCGGAGGTACGTTAAGCGCAGGTGGTTCAAATGCAATCAATATGTGGTACGATCGAGATATTGATACCTTGATGCGCCGTACACAGCATCGACCGTTGCCTCAAGGACATTTAGCCCCGATAACAGTTCTTCTGTTTGGTATTGCCATTTCAGTACTGGGTTCATCTTTGTTTTTCTTACTTCACTGGAAGGCTGCTTTCTGGTCTTTCTTTTCAGTATTTTTCTACGTCTTTATCTACACCATGTGGTTGAAGAGGAGAACGCCACAAAACATCGTCATTGGGGGTGTTGCAGGAGCAACTCCGCCTCTGATTGGATGGGCTGGTGCAGCAGCAGCATCGATTGATTCTCTAAATCCTCTTGATTTGGGCTCACCGATTCCATGGATGCTCTTTGCCCTCATTTTCTTTTGGACGCCACCTCATTTCTGGGCGCTTGCTTTGTATCGTTCTGGGGAATATGCAAAAGCAAATGTTCCGATGATGAATGAAGTAAAGGGGGCGAAACGAACAGTTACAGAATCCAAATTTTACTGCGTAGGACTTTTACTACTCGGTTCCGTTCCATGTTTCTGGCCGAGTTCTGGCCTGCCGTTACTTTGGTCATTTGTCGCAGGAGGCCTTACAATCTGGTATGCGAAATCTGTATGGGGAATCGATATCGATGAGCCATTGGATGAGAATGGTCGAATGCCTAAGGCTGCGAAGAGTTTCTTCCGTTCCCTTTTCTACTTGGGATACATGTTTTTCTCATTGGTAATCATTTCATTCATTCCTCCAAACTGGCTTGGAATACTCGGTCCATTAGGTTGAGAAAGTGGCGCGGTGAGGGAGATTCGAACTCCCGAGGGTAGAACCCACTGGATTAGCAATCCAGCGCAATGGCCAGGCTATGCGATCACCGCAGTAAAGCAAGCCACCGACCTTTCCGACATGAATATGACGGTTGGTAACTTAGTAAAATAGCGGGCTATTAGTCGAAGAAATCTTCGAATTCTTCTGCCATATTTGCAGTGCCCATTCGACGGTTTCGAGCAGCTATGATGCGCTTGAGTCTCTTCCTTCGCTTAACCATCATTGGTATGAGTAGTGCATTCAGTACAACGAGGATCAATGCTCCCATACCTGCATATTGAAATTCCTTGACAGTCATTGAGTCTTCTAAATCTCCAATCCAATCGATGCCGAGTGGAGGTTCAGGCGGTTCTGGTTCTTCTGGAATGATGTGTTGGTTGTAATCCCACCACTGATTCTCAATTTCCACGCGCTCTGTGTTTTCACTTGGGTATTCCGCAATAACTGCTGAATTTCCTCTTCCATCAACAGGGGAGAGGACGTAGAAGTATGTTCTTTCAGGGCGTATGCCATCTGCTTCCAAACCAGATTGATTGAATGTACCTGTTTCACCTTGGACACCACTCAGGCCAGTAGCAATCGGATTCACATACCGCAAATCAAGACCACTAGGGCGAGTGTTAAGGCGATACATATTCCATGTTACTTCGCCGTCTGCTTCATTTTGAGGCCATGTCCAGGTGAGGTTCAATTCATAGCATGAATTCCAGTTTTTTTGCAGGTCAAAACAAGTTGTAGAATTTGTAAATCTGTATGAATGTGTGAATGAGGATACTGTGCTTTCGGGTGCGATTGCATCTCCGCACAACATGGAGGTGCCTTGGTCGTTCATGAACACATTGATTCGAGATAAATCCGGTACGTTAGCACGATTTGCAGGAATGAGGGCATAGGACGCACATGTTCCTGTAGGGAGCGGTTCTGGATCAACCCAATTCGAAGTGGATATAGAAACCATATCTACCAAACGTCCATCGATAAGTTGTGTCCACAAACTTTCACTATCTTCTTCAGCAGGGTTCGGGAATACTGTTCCTCCCGTTTCGGCGACAGGTAGTTTGTAGATTTTCCAGCCTCCAAGGTACGGATTTGATATATCGCCTTCTGAAGACCATTCAAGTTCTATAGAACCACCGGATAGTTTGTTGTAAGCAGTGTCGTTGGCCGTTACATTAGCATCGGGTAACGATCCAATGAAGAGCAATACAGTATTGCTATTTAGGCTCAATGAAATGTTTTGAATTTCGTCATACACGTAGTAATCGGGAGATTCAAGATAATCCCAATACGTTCCTGTTGAATCTGGTAGTTCAAGAATTTCTACGGAATCAAACGGAATCATGTCTGGCAGGAGTGCCGACAGGTTGATGAGAATCTCCATCGATTGGATGTCTGCTGGTTGCGTATTATCTTCAAGTTGCATTACATCCAGTTCGAGAATCATCAATGGTTCTTTACCTCCTGCAATGTTGTATTCTGATCCTTGAAGTGGCAGGTAATAATCGTACGAAAATGCAGCTTTGTCTAGGGAAACAACAGATCCGGTCATAAGAGGTTCTTCTTCAATGACGACTTCATCAATAAGTTGTATGGTCCTGAATACTTCTTCTGTATTATCAAGAGCGTCCGTGACTGTTAATCCTACAATATAGGATTTCAATGGGAATAATGATGCATTGACACTTAGGAATTGTCCATGCCCGAGTTGAATAGCAGTGTCAAGTGTCCATGTGTAGTTGAGTGGATTGGCTGCAAAATTACTCGTCAATGCGGTAAATTCGATTGTATCTGCTGTTGTAAATGTGCCTGAGACCGTATTGAGTCCTATCATTGGGTTGATTGCTCCTGCGGTTATGTCAGCATATTCAATCAATGTGTTATCCGAAGGTGCAGTGTCTGCCCGTCCATCAAATGATGTTGGCATGTAGACTCGCAACTCTTTGCCATCTCCAATCTCGACGATATCGAAGGTGCATGTGATGAACTGAGATGGTCCGAGCATATCGATATCACACATCTCAATGTGTTCAGATTCTCCTTGTGCGTCAAACATCTCAAAGTTTACAACCGTGTTAGATATTGTGAAATTACCAATGTTTTCTATTTTCGCGGAGATCATATCCTCGCCGTAGTAGTAAGCGGGAGACGATTGGTCATGAGACGGATACATGCTAGCGATTCGTAAATCGAGAGTATTGTCTAGAACGATTTCAATCTGCGTGAGGTCATTGAATGAATTTAGATCTCCGTCGTAGTCGCTAGAGCTACTTATGAGTCCGAATTCGAAAATGAATCTGCCTGGCATTGAATAATTTAAGGCAGGTAGTTCTGTTGTGAACGGCTGCTCATATCCTCCTGAAAAGAGATTTGTCACGCTTCGAGTCGCATTACTGACAAGAGTTCCATCAAGCGTTCTTAGGTTCCATCCAATGTTTGCTACAAGATTACATGTTCCACAAGTGTTTGACACACCATAGATGTCCATGATGTACTCGACTTCGGTGTTCAATACCACTTCATTATTGTAAGTGTGTAGGCCTGAAAGAGTGTCTCTTGGATCCTGTTCCATGTCCACTGCTATGTCACTGAATTCGGCTGTTAGGTTGATGTTGTACGATAAAATATCATCACTCGTGTCTACATCTGAATTCACGAATTTGAAAACCACAGTAAAGGTGCCACTGGACCCAGACGGGAACCATCTGTTGGAATCGGAGAAGTTCCCTGATTCGCCGCTAAGTAACCCAATGACATTCATGCCGCCATTTTTGATGTTATTTGAGATGCAAGGCAGTTCGTTAAGGTCTCCTTCGCACACGTACCATTTCATGGCTCGTGAGTTTGTCAATGGACTCAATGCTTGATTTTCGACCTCTACTGAGAAGGTTATCGGATCGAATGCTGAGTAAAAGCGATCCTCGACAGGAGTCTGGCCAGACACAATTGCAAGGTCTACTTGTTCCACTGCCGATGCACTCGGTACATATGCTAGCATTGAAAATGCTGAGAAAAGCATAATGAAAACCAAGCTAATGCTCTTCTTTTTCTTGCCAACGGTCATGCTATCCGCTCCTGTCATCATACAATGGTCGCATGGATGATTCAAAGACTCATCGATTGATTTGGGGTCGAATTACGTTAAATTCACCCCTTGATGGTTCGGCAACGTTCATGACTTCGTTTGTGTTGGTGATGTCATGGAGGAGACTGAGCACACATGCATTCGCTCAGACGAAAGGGGGCTGACTGCTGTCATTGAATTCCTTTCTGCGTTTACACTTTTCCTCATGATTTTAACTGCCTTCATGTCTTTGGCACAACTTGAAATGGGGTCGAATGATACCGAAATCGATCAAGTCGATCAAGCCACAGTATCCGCTCTCGACCATCTGGTGGGTGGTCCTGGCTGGTTTGTTCCTGCTTTGGAAGACGGTGATTTTGATCATGCCAACGGGACCTCTGAATGGAACGTTGTAAGCGCTTCGGATTTGCAAAAAGGACGTGTTCAAACGGGACTTATTCTTGAAGGAGAACTCGATGTAAATCGTCTCAATGCATTATCTAATGTGACACTCGAATCCTTTTCAGAAGGGCTTGGTCTTGCTGAAGATCTCAGTGCTTATCTCCATATCAGTGTTCAAACTTCCACAAATACCACACGTGTGGGACTCGTTCTTTTCGAAGGAGGTTCGGATATCAACTCAGCTCGAATGGCTTCTACGGCCTCAAGTGTTGTTCGAATGTCGGGGGAACTCCTAACTGTTACCTTACAAGTTCATGATGCAGGGAGGCAAAGTGAGAATCTCGTAATAACAGAAGTCATGGTTCGCCCGATAGGAGGGGGGCCTGAGTGGATTGAAGTTTACAACGATAATTCCTTTGCAACAAGCCTCTATGGATGGTCTCTAAACGTAACATCTCCGAGTGCTACCAACAATGTTCTATTCCAAAGTGGTGTCATAACCGGTCATTCTATTGCATTATTTACTGGCTCAGTTTCATCTCAAGTACAAGGTAATGCGACACAAATAATTGATTTGGGAACGTTTGGAATCCTTGGTACGGGCTCTATGAATCTGCTCGATGATGGTAGCAGTGTGATGGAATTACGATTTACGCGTCCTAGTCAAACGAAACCACTTCCAAACTCTCGAGCCGAGTGGGGCGGTCAGACAGGGCTGTTACTTGGAATAAACAACGCACTTGTTTGGGACGGTGGCAGCCCACTAAACTCTGCTTCATGGAGTGTTAATCAAGTAGCAACACCGGGCGACGTGCCTTCTAGCGTAACAAATGCTTCATGAACTCGGTGGCACTGGGATAGATGATACCCGTGCAGGCTGCTTCCACTTATTCACGAGACCGTTGTGTAACAGGCATCCATGGATTGGATGAAATTCTGCGAGGTGGCATCCCCTATGGTTCCACGGTTTTGGCCTCGGGAACATGTGGTTCTGGAAAAACCACCTTGGCAATGGAATTCCTCGTCCGTGGTGCTCTTGCAGGCGAAGCTTGTGCTCACTTTACAGCAACTGAGCCTTCGGTAAAACTTCTTGAAAACATTCGACAATATGCATTCTTTGACATGAATATGGTTGATACAGGTTTGATCAACGTATTTGACATGGACGTTTTGTATTCTTGGTTAGGGCTCGATAAATCTACCTTCGACTTGGATGACGTTCACGCCTTGATTAAATCAATTACCGATATTGTCAACACAATCGGCGTTACACGATTGGTTATCGATTCAGTTACGACACTTTGTTACAAAATTAAATCTGAACAACTTATTCGAGATTTCTTGTTTACACTTGGAAAGAAACTCGCAACTCTTGGTTGTACAACCATTCTCATATCTGAAATCACATCAGCCACTGAGAATGCTCACTGGTCATCTTTCGGTGTAGAAGAGGCGATTGCAGACGGGATTGTTGTCATGGGTGACGTTGAACGTATGGGTCACTTACTGAGATTCTTGCAGGTTGTCAAAATGCGTGGTACATCCCATAGTCGTGCAAAACACGCTATCGAACTAACGCCACTTGGCGTCATGCTTACGCCTATGTTGAAATGGGGCTCGCAAAACGAAAACGCTCACTGGGGTGCCTGAATATGTTTGAACTTGACCAAAGAATCGCTGAACAACTCTCGACTATCTCGCTCAACAGCGCAGTACAAGTTCGCTGTGGTAACTCAAATGCCTTCATGGTTACTGCAAGCACAATGCTTCCATTGATGCAGATGTTTGAGATGGGTGGAGTCTACATCACTGCAAGTCGTGGTGCTGTTGAGATCATTCAGGCCTTCGAATCAATCGGTGTTGATGTTTCGAATATCCAATTCATTGACCTTGTTTCTTCTGGAATTTTAGGAGGTACAGATGTTGCCTATCCCAACATCCACTTTGTCGATAGCCCGATTATGCTGGAATCAGTACTTCTCCGCACATTGTACATTTTGCGAACAACCTCTTCAGCAAGAAATTTCGTATTCATCGACAGCGTAAATGCGCTTGCAATTTACAACGAGGATCGGATGCTTGCTGAGTATCTTCACACTTTCATCAACACGTTTAGGCAAAGAGAAGTTCTTTCAATTATCCTTAACGTTCCCGACCAAACACCTCCATTGGTTCTCTCGAACCTTGATTTGTATTGTACAGATCTTGTTGATCGTGGGCAAGTGGTCATCCATTGATGAGGGATTAAGATGAAGAAGAAGATTACATTCGATGAGGAAGATGAAGAATTCTTCGGACAAGTCGGCTCTTTTGGAGTCCCCAAGTTCGATGGTGAAATGAACGGAGGAGTCCCTCGCGGATTTACGATGGTTGCGTTTACTGAAACGGGTTCCGGTGCTGAACTCTTCGCAAAGCAGTACGTGTCTCCTGCTGAAGAATCCGAAAATACACTTTATGTCTCAACCAATGAAGGACAACCAGAGATTGTTCGTGTGTTCAAGAAATACGGATGGCCTCTCGACATCAACGTTCGAACAATTGGCGAGGAATACAATTCAAATGTTCTCGAACGAGAGCTTTTAGCGAGCCGTTATCGCCTCGAAGGGTTCCGTTTAGAGGATATTCAACGACTTGCACAGACTCGTTTCGTAGATGAGAATAACCAAGACTACCTCACAGAAGTGACCAATGAAATCATGGCTTTAGGACCATACTTCAGAGCAGCTATTGACAGTCTTGATTTCTTCTTGCAACGTGATGATCCAAATCGGGTTGTTGCAATGATTCGTATGTTACAAGCACACACACAAATGTACCGTGGGCTTCTTTTAATCAGCGTTTCAGTCAATGGTTTGTCTCCTTCGATACGACAAGAACTTGCAAGTATTGCGGATATGGTACTGACCTTCGGAGTACGTACGATTGGTTCTGATTTCGAAACATCGATGATTGTATCAAAATTCAGAAACGCTCCTGAGAATCTGAAGATGTTGGTTTTCCGTGTTACTCCAGAAGAGGGTATTACGCCAGAAACAGTCGAGCGTATCGCTTGAAGTTGTTTACTGGTCGAAGCGACACCTCCAAAGAGGGCGAAGCCTGCCATCAGCCATGTCAAGTCGTGCAGCAACGGGTGGTTACGACCCATCTGGAATTGATTTGGATGCTTGGACAGAGTTGGAAGAGCAACTCGAAGCAACCATTCCTGATTACGACAGAGTAAATCGATTAATGACATTCGGTCAAGACAAACGCTGGAGGCGTAATGTTCGCAATCATGCCTCAAAGGGCATGAAAATTCTCGAAGTAGGATGTGGACCAGGGAGCTTTGCCGAAGATCTCGTGGGACTAGACGTGACTTGTCTCGATCCGTCTGAAGAAATGCTCAAAGTTGCCAAAAAGCGAGTTGATGCTGCACGCAAAGAGCGTGGAGAATCACCTGCAGCATATGTCCAAGCAATTGCTGAAGAGATTCCATTGGAAGACAATTCCTTCGACATGGTATTCTGCCTCTTTTCATTCCGTGACTTTCAGGATAAGAAAAAAGGACTTGAAGAAATATTCCGTGTCCTCAAGCCAGGTGGACAGTTGGTGATGTGTGATGCTGGGAAGGCAAACGCACTTCATGGCTTGGCCGGCAGAATTTGGATGAGTACGATGGTTCAATGGATGGCTCGTTGGGTCACGAAGACCAAAGATCACCCATGGAAAGGGCTCGCAAGATCCTACACGCATTACGGTACGAACAAATATTATCGGAATATGATGATAGAAGTGGGCTTTGAAAATGTTTCAGGCCGACTGCTGTATCCATTCCTAATGTCGAGCAGATTCCGTGGGAAAAAACCAATTTGATGCTTATTTCTTCATCGAGTCTATCCATTAGCCTCATAAACCCCCTCTCGGTGGTCGAGGCAAAGTGGTTGTAATGGGTATGGAAAAAGTCCTCCAGAGCATCAAAAAAGCCGAGCAGGCTGCTGAAAAGACTCTCTCTGATGCTCAGAGTGAATCGAGTCGAATACTCAGCGATGCTCGACGTGATGCAGCAGATATGGTCTCCAAGGCCGCAGAAGATGCCCAAGCAACAATCAAGTCTACTCTTGATGCTGCTCGTGAAGCAGCTATGAAGAACGTCACCAAGGTTCAGAAAGAAGGCTCAAAATCAGTCGAAGCAGTTCAAAGCGACGCTGGTAAGAAACAAGATGCAGCAGTTTCTCTTATCGTGGAAAGACTCCTCAATCAATGAAGTGATATCATGTTCTCAACCGTCGACATGTCCCGCCTCACATTGGCGGCGCCTGTTGATGCTATGCATGACATCGTTCGAAAGTGCTCGGATCTTGGATGCGTCCACATTGAAGATTACACACAATTCGAGGAAGGTATCGGTGTCGGCCGAGCAATCCAAAGCGAAGATGCTGACATGATCAGCGCTCTTCTTCTCAAAGTACGTGCAGTTCGCAGTGCAGTTTCAGTTCACAATTCAAAGGGCCCCCTCTCGAATTCAAACGCAAAGAAACTAGCAGAGAAAATGTCGTCAAAGGTTGACGCTGCTTTAGGAAACATCGAAGCAATCCGTGAGGCCGAATCCGATATTTCATCACTTAGTGACCAACTTCGTGTCTTCGAGCGTCTTGTGCCCCTCAACATTTCTCTTGATCTTCTATCTGGATACCAAGGCGTAGAAATCTATGTTGCAGAGACTCCTAATTCCTCGAAGGCACACAAGGCCTTCGCAGACATGGCATCTCGAATCGAGTATCTTTGCCCAGCAGGTCTTGTTGCAGTAGCATGTGCTCCAGGTGACGCAGCAGCAGTTCAAATCGCATTGGCCGAGTTGAACGCCAAGGCAATCCAGCTTCCTTCCGGAAAGGGAACTCCTTCTCTTAGAGTTGCAGAAACAAAAGAAGCAATTTTCAAAGCTGAGTCTTCTGCTGAATCGAACCAGAAGTCGCTCGATGCATGGGCTGAAGAACATGGTTCTGACCTCGTGATTATCGAAGAATACCTCCGAAGAGAAGATGCTATCTATACTTCTCCAACATCGTTGGCTGTTTCAAACCAGGCCTTTGCTCTCGATGCGTGGGTTCCAACCGAAAACGCAGAAAAAGCACGCAACTCACTGAAAGGAATTGTTTCTCACATTGAGATCGAAGCACACGTTGACGACCACCACGGTCACGATGACCATGATAACCATCATCATGAGCCTGAACCTCCTGTCGCTTACAAAAATGCAAGCCCTGCTGAACCGTTCGAACTGGTTGTGGACCTTGTTGGCCGTCCAAAGTATGGCACATTTGATCCTACGACCTTCATTATGATTACACTTCCACTTATCTACGGTCTTATTCTTGGAGACTTTGGTTATGGATTTGTCATCGTCCTACTCGCACTTTGGCTTCGCTCAATGCCGTTCGCTAAGGAACCAATGGGCAAGAATGCGACCACTGTACTCATGTCAATGGGTCTATGGTGCATGTTCTGGGGATTCCTTTTCGCAGAAGGCTTTGGATTCGTATGGGATGGAACCGGCCATGTAATGGGCGATGCATCACCACTCATCGGTTTCTATGATTGGACCTATGATACCATTCACTTCCCAGCCTTTGTGACAGATACACTCGGTATGTCTCATACTCATATTCCATTCCATCGAGCAACAGGCGCTCTGACAGACTATGTTCTTCTTTCCGTTTACATTGGAGCTCTTCATCTCTTCATTGGATTCATTATTGGATTCTTCAATGTCATGAAAGCCCATGGAATCGTCGCAGCATTCTTCGAAAAGGGAAGTTGGATGATGATTCTTCTCGGTGGATTCTTCCACATCTATGGATACATGAACAAGGATAATGAAGTCCTTGCAGCAACTGTCCCTGCTCTCATTATGCTTGCAGGTGTTGGATTGCTCATCATCGCTCTAGCCATCTTCGAAGGATTTGGCTGGGCAGGGGGCGTCATCATGGGGCCGATCGAAACATTCGGATTGTTGGCGAACACACTCTCTTATCTGCGTATCATGGCAGT
>JABIYX010000137.1 GCA_018666575.1 Methanobacteriota archaeon
ACGATAAATTCTTTTTGAGCAAGAAGTTCAGAATCTTTACTGAACGAGAGGACGAGATCATCTCCACTGTTTTCTGTTGACTGAATCAAAAAGCCAAGACGTAGGGAGATGCTTCCTTCAGAATTGAGAAACATTTCTTGTGAAAGAGGTTCGCTTAGAGAGCAAGAGAAATCGATGTTTTCGGTTTCATCAAATTCACCAAAGCCGAACTCTGTTGTCTCATCTGATGAAAAATGAGTGAAGCAAGTTCCACTTGCGAGAGAAGCATCTCCCCAAAGATACAATGTATCGTTTTCTGGACTTGGTTGTTGGCCATCAGCAGCCTGTCCTGATGCTACAGATGTGAATAGAGTTGCGAGCAAGAGAATACAAAATCCGAAACAAATTGAACGACTTTTCAACTGAATTCCAATACCCCCTTACGAATCCCTTCCGTTGGTACTATGAAAAATTTCAGTGAATCCGTGAGGATTCGACGTCTTGAAGTCATTCTTCTTCGCTCAGTGTTTGTTCTTCTGAAACGAAGCGTTGAATGTTCACCATTGCCAAACTCGCAAGCAAGAAAAGTGGAATCATAAAGCCGACAAAGGCGCTTTCTTTCAGCCAAGGAGGTGATGGAATCTCAACATCCCTCCACCATCGAGTATCAGGGTTTTCTCCGCCGAGAACAAATGATTCTCCGATGTAAGGGGTTGAAACTGTTTGATTCAAAAGTTCTCCAGCAGCTGTAACTCGCTCAAGAGGAGCATCCCATTTGTGAAGAGCAAGAACATACTTGGTATTGTGAATAGGAAGGATCGTTGATGCGTTAAGATCAATCGATGCTTGAACCGATTGTTCAGGGAACATGTGTATTGTTGACCACGCTTCGTTGTATTGTCCAGCCTCAATGATTGCAATATCAAATGGGCCGTACTTGTCTCCAATTTCTGCAAATTCGCTGGAATAGCCACCATCTCCGCTGAAGAATATCTTGTGCCCATTGAAATCCAGAACCCAAGAGCCCCACAGTGTATTATCGCCGGAAACTCCACGACCACTGAAATGTTGAGATGGCGTTAGTGCTATGAAGAATTCAGATGAAATATTGTGTTCATCGTACCAATCGAATTCTAAGACATCGTCTGATGGAATATCCCATGTAGTCAAATGTGATTTGACACCGAGTGGAACGAAGAATTCTGCTCCTTCAAGAGATTGAATCGTCTTCATATCCAAGTGATCATAGTGATCATGAGAGATGAATACATAATCGACTGAAGGTAAATCCTCGAGGTCGTATGTGTGCTCATATGCAAAGGGAGACGGCCCGAAAATAAGTGGATCGAGGCCTTCATCACCAAGAACGGGATCCAAGAGAATCGTTGTGTTGTGTGACTGGATAAGAATGGTTGAATGTCCAAACCATGTCACACTCACATCGGATTCATTCAATGACATGTTCTGATATTCCTTTGTTGGTAAAACAACATCTGGGTCTCGGTCATCATCACCGACCATGTAGTCCAAAAGTGTACCAAAAAAGGAGCCGGTTGATACGCTTGTTTCGTTCAAATTATTGAATTTCCCATCGTAGTAGTGCGGTGAATCAAACGACCCTGGATCGCCTCCAACTTGGGGTGAAAGGTTGAGGAAAGCGGTTGCGGAAAGAAGAATGATGACAACAAAAAAGAGAACCATTGAAGAGAATATTTTCGCTTTTCGTTTGAAACTTGGAGCAGATATGTCTGTTTCTTTTTTGGTAAATACTGAAGTTCTGCACAACAAATTGATGCTTCCTCGAACGAGAAGAACCAGAACGATGAAGAAATTTAGAGATTGCAAATCGTTGCGGTAAAACCACAACATCACTGTAAGAAGTAAGAGAACCTTTCCTGAAGACTTAATTCTTGTATGATATTCATCAAGATTCATGTGTTCACCAAAGAATCGTTTAGATCGTCAAAGGTTGTTCAAACAATACGGTCGATGACACGTACGTGATCTCCACGCATGTTGAGCGTCATTGGAATCGGTTGTTCGTAGAGTTCCATGCTGACTTCTTCCTTGGTCTCTGAAACGCTTGTTACACGAGCCTTTTCGCCCTTGAATGCACCAGAAACAATTTCGACGATGCAACCAACTTCGATTCCAGCGGTTACAGCCTTTGGTTCCAAGTATGGCAATATATCCAACAACGGAGCTTCACCAGGAAGAACGGTCTTAGCATTCTTGAGAGGTGTTTGTGTGATTCCTCTTCGAGCACTTGGATCACGGCCACCAGAGCGGCCAATCAACTTCTCGACGTGGTGAAGTGCACTTGATTCAACAAAGAGATATCCTCGCATGTTGTTCGGGTGAAGAACAGAGAAAATTTCTCCTTGGAGAGACGTTAGAGAACCGCTTCCGTGCAGACGAGCATACATTTCGTCTGCAACACGTTGTTCTGAACCAATCGCTGTTTTGACGATGTAAAGGAAAGAACCAACAGATCCATACATTTCACGGAATAACTTGTGAGAGCCTTCCATTTCATCCATGTTTGAAAAGACACAGTTGTATTCAAGCAACTTACCAGGATCTATCCATTCATGAGAAACGTAACGTCCTGTTGGAGTTACTTGATCGGAACTTGTTGCGACAAGAATAGGCATGACGTCAACGAGTGAACGACCCATGTCGATACCACGTTCTGGACCTGTTCCAACATAATCAAGAGTTTCTAGAGGGAGACCTGTTGCTTCAGTAACACGTGCAAGGACTTCTTCTGGAGTAGCTCCAGCACCCCATACACCATCCCAGAGACCTGGGAAATCATTGTCGTCTTTACTTCGGTTAAGAAGGAGCAACTTTTCTTCAAATCGTACAAAAACAATAAACGCTTCAGTCATCAATAATCACCATCCAATCCTCAGATTCCGAATACATCGTGAATTAACCAAGGGAGGAAATTGTCCATAAGAACGAGCAAAATAAATCCAATTGCTCCAAGAACGAACAGACCAATACCGCATATGATACTGGTTTGCTTGAATTCTTGTGGCGTCGGCTTGCGCGCCATTCGAATAATACGAGCCCATGACCCGCGAGAAATCTTTCGGAACTGGGCTTCTATCCAGTCTTGACGGTCCTGAACAGCATCTTCGAAAGTGCGTGAATCATCTTTTTTATCCGACATGGTACAACCTCGTGCTTTCCTACCGACTCAACCCCCTATTATAACCGCTTCCACGCGAATTGAATCCCAAAGCAAAGCGATATTCGGCAAGAGTTGATGAGGGGTGAACGGATGCCTAGCCATGTATGGCTTCGCCCGACCCTTATGCGACTCTAGGCGTTTCTCGGAATGCTTCAGATGCTGAGATTAAGCGAGCTTTTCGAAAACTTGCTCGTAAGCATCATCCTGATCGCAACCCAGATGATGATGCTGCGGAATCCAAATTCAAGGAAGTTCAAGAAGCATACGAGATGATCGGTGACGCTTCTAAGCGTCAAGAATACGAACAGAAAAAACGTATGGAAAACATGTATGGCGGAGGCGGAAGATCTCCTTTCGGCGGTGGTATGGGCGGAGGTTTCGAAGACATGATCGGTCAAATGTTTGGTGGACAGCAACAAAATCCATTCCAACAACGCCAGAGACGACCTCAATCAAGACCTAAGGGTGGCGATATTCATGTATCCGTAGATGTGGAAATGAATCAAGCAATCAAAGGTGGCGAAGTGACGTTTCAAGCACAACGCATCAAAGTTGGAAGCGGTAATGTTGCTTCCAAAACCACTCAAAATTTCAAAATTCGAGTTGAAGCCGGTGTGAAACATGGCTCATCCAAGCGGCTCAAAGGACAAGGAAACGAACACCCTCAAGGAACACCTGGCGATCTCCATGTTACCTTTCGAATCGATGCTGGGGAGGGGCGACATTGGGAAAATGGAATTCTCATCCAACAGGTTTCCATCCCCTTTTCGACAATGATGCTGGGCGGTAAGGTCAAAGTCAACCTACCTTCTGGAAAAAGTGGTTTTCTGAGCGTGGCTGGAAACAGTCAACCCGGTGATCGGAGACGAATGTCAAAAGCAGGTTACCTTCAAGGTGATCTAGACCTCGAATTTATTCTCGATGAACAGGAAGAGTTGACATCAGAACAAATCGAAGTCCTAGAGCGTCTTAGAGACGTGGGGTTGTAGTTTTATGTCAAAACACAACAAAAAAAACAGCTCTCGTGGTCCAGATGACGAACGATTCTGGAGACGATTTACGTCCCTTCTAAGAGATGAGGAACTGTGGACGAAGGATTGGACTCTTGATGAAATAGTGGATTTTATTCTCACCAATGAAAATCGCCCTCCTTCGCGAGAAGATGACAAATCTTACAGAAAGCGATTGATGGATGAAGTTGGCAAAATAGTTACCTCAAGCCGTAATAATTCAACACACTTTGCCTGGCAAGGGAACAATTCGGTTCGTCCTCGCTCCCGTGAGGATATTATCGAAATCAATGATGCTGTTTCTCGATGGTCTTCTCAAATTGCTCGCCTGGAAAGAGATGAAGAAGAATGGAATGAAGAGGATAAACAGATCTTTTCTCTCCTTATTGAAACATGGGAAGCCATGCTCACTGGCACATCGCTGCCAGAAGGATGTTCAATTCATGAGCATACAGGGATGAAATGGAAAACGTTCAATTTAGAACTCGAAATCAAACGACTTGCAGCCCGAAAATCGGGTTTGAGATTTCCAGAATTTGAACCTGCGATGACATGGATGTTGGTTCAACATAACCACTGGACTCTGCTCGAATTACTGCAACATCGACTCGCATGGCGAAGAAAAAACAACCTCAATCCCTTCCCATCCTCTTATGACTCTTCATTGCAATCATGGGCTAAGACATTACCAGATGTTGATGCTGAAGGTGAAATCGGTAAGGGGCGAACAGATTTACGACATCTTCAATTCGTAACCATTGACCCTCCTGATGCGAAGGATTTCGATGATGCGATTTGTTTCGAAAAGAACGGAAACAATTCGACACTCTGGGTCGCTATTGCAGATGTTGCTCATTACGTCACTCCTAATTCTCGCCTCGATGCTACGGCACAAGCCAGAGCAACATCGGTGTATCTGCCACACGGAGTTCTGCCAATGCTTCCGTTCAGATTAGCAGATGATTTGTGTTCATTACGAGCAAATGTTCCGAGATTAGCAATGGTTATCGAGATGAAACTCGATGGTAATATGGCCGTTGTTGAATCGAAAGCGCATGAGGCTGTCATCGATGTCAAGGAGAATTTGGCATATGAGGACACACTTGATGACCCAAGATGGGATGAACTGTTCGCCCTTGCCGAGCATTGGCAAAAAGATGAACTTCGATTAAACGTCCAACAAGGAGAACAACGTCCGCGTATTCAAGAAGACGGTTCGGTGCGAATTGATGTAAAATGGCCAAACAAAGCGACGAAAATGATTGAAACGTTTATGGTGAAAACAAACAATATCGTTGGAGAAATGCTTGGTTCAAAAGGCGCACTACTCCCGTGGCGTTGCCATCCATCACCGGACTCCACTGATGTTCGGGATCTTAACGAGCAACTCAAAGCACTGGATATCGGCATCACATTGCCAGAACCTCGTGCAAAATCAAAGGGGCAAAATGATGTTGATGAGTTGGCGAGTCTCCTCGGTTCTTGGGCAGGCAACAGTATCGATCTAAGTGGTTTAGAGTCACCAGGCGATGATGGTGCAGACGTGCCTGACTACCTCAAGGAAGTTTCAGATCAAGAAGCAAGAGACGAGATGCTCGATGGGTTACGTCAAGCCCAAGAGGAAGCTGTTTCGCTCAGTGCTTCTTTACGAAGAGTGGTCGATCAAGGGCTTTTCCAATTAATGAATCGTGCTCGCTATGATGTCGTCAACGTAGGACACTTCGGCCTCAATTTGGATGCTTATGCTCATTTCACAAGTCCGATACGACGGTATCCTGATTTGATCGTACATCGTCAACTCAAAGCCCATTTGCACAACAAAGAATGGGTCTATGATCAAGAAGAATTAGCTGCATTAAGCGAACACTGTTCAGCACAGGGAAGAATGGCGCAGGTGCTTGAATGGGAACTGGTTGCTGTTGCATTAAACTGGCACCTACGCATTTCAGAAAGTCAACAATGGAATGCCCGAGTTGTTGGCTTGAGAACACCTTGGATCTTCCTTGACCTGAAGGACGATGGATCCATGCATGGGCGAATGCATCTCAAACAATTATCAAAAAAGAAGAATTTGTTCATTGATGATTATGGGCTACAGCTTCTGGAAGAAGGTCGGGATGAGCAAGGCGAACATGTATTGCTCGAACTTGGTCAAATCTTCCCTTGTCGAATCCGAGGACTCGATCTTTGGTCTGGACGTCTCGACCTCTCTCCCGTCTAGCATCAATGCTAATTATGAGCAACGAGTGACCGTTACAAAGAGGATTATCAATGACTGAAACAACACTTCGAGTCAGGGGGATGACCTGTTCTTCCTGCGTTGCTTCGGTAGAATCCGTCGTTTCTAACGTTCCTGGAGTCGAATCTGTTCGTGTTAATCTGGCCTTAGAGAAGGCGAGTATCACCTGGAATACAGATAAAATCGACCTCGATAAAGTCATCGTTGCTGTTGAGAAAAAAGGGTTCCAAACAGAAAAGATTTCAACCCCAGAAACCATTCGCTCACAGGCAGTGGAATCTACAAGGAAGCAAGGTCAACTTGCCGCCTTGGCCTTGCTCTTCTCAATTCCCACGCTCATCATCAGCATGTTCGTTTCGAATTTAGGAGAAACTGGTTCTCTAAATACTCGGTTTTTATTGGCGTTTTTACTCGCAATACCGGTTTACCTTTTCTTCGGAAAGCAGTTCCACAAAGGGGCTTGGAAAGCGATTTTATCTGGTAGGGCAAACATGGACGTCTTGGTTCACTTAGGAACAACAACCGCAATGGCATGGTCGATTTTGGTAACCTTTGAGCCATTTCTTACCTTCCTTCCAGACATTTTTGCAACAACAGAGCACGTCTATTTCGATGGAGCAGCATTGATTATTGCGTTCATTCTTGTCGGAAATTTCCTTGAGAGTAGAGCAAAATTACAAGCAACTGATTCTGTTTATTCGCTCATGAACCTTCAGCCAAAGACTGCTCTGGTCATCGATGAGGGTGGAGAAACGAATCGCAAGCCAGTCGAAGAAATTCGTGCTGGATCACATGTCTTAGTCCGAGTTGGACAAACCATTCCGTTGGATGGTATCGTCATCGAAGGTTCTGCCTTGGTGGATACATCGATGATGACTGGAGAAACGTATCCAGTACGACGAAGAGAAGGTGATGAGATTATTGGAGGCACAATTGTACTCGACTCTCCGCTAACATTCCAAACCACTCAACCGTTCCATTCAACTCTCCTGTCAAGGGTCATCTCAATGGTCGATGAAGCCCAAATGGGCAAGGCTCCTGTTCAGAGATTGGTGGATAAAATCGCATCAGTGTTCGTGCCATTTGTTCTCGTTTGCGCCCTCATATCAACGGTATTTTGGATGCTGTCATCTGGACATGGTGATAAAAGCGGTGGAGAGGTTGCGATTCTCGCTCTTGTATCGACATTGGTCATCGCTTGTCCATGTGCCCTGGGACTAGCAACACCAACAGCACTCATGGTTGGAACCGGGATTGGAGCGCGATATGGATTGCTCATCAAAGGCATAGAAGCGCTTGAGCGGTCGCACGCAACAACAACCCTTGTTGTTGACAAGACTGGAACATTAACGACAGGAAAACCAAAGGTATCTCACATTGAATTGATTGACGGTGAAGTCCGTGAAATACTCGGTATAGCCGCTTCACTTGAGCACGCCTCAACCCATCCAATGGCTGAAGCAATTCTTGTCTCTTGGTCAAATGTGACCAAAGAGAAGCCTGAGGTAACCGATATCGAGAACATGGGTGGAATGGGACTTGTTGGACGTCTGGAAGATGAAGTGGTTGCTATCGGAAACGAGCCCTTGATGGAGCATGTTGGCGTCGACCTTGATGCTCATCAAGAGGCAATTCACTCTGCTGCGAAGAAGGGTTCAACATTGGCATTCGTATCCAAAGGAACACAATTACTGGGCTGGATTGAAACAACAGATCGACTCCGTGAATCCACCATTTCTGCAATTAAATTCGCTCAACAATCCAATCTCAAAGTGATTATGCTCACGGGCGACAGAGATGAAACCGCTCAACAAATCGCTAAAGAATGTGGAATTACAACTGTCGTTTCCAACGTACGCCCTGATGAGAAAGCCGAGTACATTTCAACTCTGCAACAAGCCGGTGCATGTGTTGCAATGGTTGGAGACGGAGTCAATGATGCAGCAGCTTTAGCCACTGCCGACGTTGGTATTGCGATGGGTGCTGGAAGTGACATTGCCCTTGACTCAGCAGACATTGTTTTGATTCGAAATGACCTGCTGGATGCTGTTTCAGCCCTTGAACTTGGACAGGTTACAATGCGAAAAATCCGCAGTAATTTGGGATGGGCCTTTGTCTATAATCTGATAGGAATTCCTCTGGCGATGGGCTTATTCTTACCATGGACTGGTTGGCTCTTACCACCTGCATTTGCTGCTGCTGCGATGTCCCTATCTTCTTTGAGTGTTGTAGCGAATTCACTTACTCTTCGATGGTGGAGACCTCGACTTACATCCAATTGAGGTTGAGAAAAATACACCTGGCGATTTAATCGGCGGTTTCAAATCCATGATTGACCGCCCTCAATTTGCGCGGGGGTCGCCCAGCTTGGTCAACGGCGGTGGGTTTAGGTCCCATTCCTTATTGGTTCGCAGGTTCGAATCCTGCCCCCCGCACCACGATTTACAAAAAACATCCACCTCATAGTTTTGATATATTCAGACACGGTGGATTCAACATGAACACTTGGTTCTACTTGGGCATTGCAATACTCTCCGAGGTTATGGCAACTGCATCACTCAAATCAACTGAGGGATTCACGAAGATTGGTCCCTCTTTGTTGGTTCTCATAGGTTATTCAGCAGCCTTCTATTTCCTTTCATTAACGCTTGAAGACATCCCTATTGGTGTCGCTTATGCAATATGGTCTGGCGTTGGCGTTGCCACAATTACCATCATTTCTGTGGTATTCATGGATCAGAAAATCGACCTTGCTGGCGTGCTTGGCATAGGTCTTATCGTCGTAGGTGTAATCGTTCTTCGATTGTTTAGTGGCAGTTCTGTAGAAGCCTAAATGTAGCATCTGGCACAATACTTCACCGTCAGTATTGAGAACTGAATCGCCCAGTCCACACCATGCCTTCGTCTCTTGCTGAGCATTGGAATCTCGAACCCAACCGTATTTTTTTGAATCATGGTTCGTTTGGAGCCTGTCCTGAATTTGTCATCAAAGAACAACGGAAGTGGCAGGAACAAATGGAATCAGAACCTGTTCGTTTTTTTGAAGATGAAATGCCATCGCTGTTGAAGAAGGCTCGAGAAGTTCTTGCTGATTTCCTTTCATGTTCTTCTGAAGATTTGGCTCTTGTTCCAAACGCAACGACAGGTGTAAACACCGTTCTTCGATCGCTCGTGTTCAATGAAGACGATGAAATTCTCGTTCCCGACCATGCGTATCAGGCATGCAGAAATGCCATTGACTTCGTTGCAAAACGTTGGGGCGCTACTGTCGTAACCGTCCCTATTCCGTTTCCGATTGATGGACCTCAAACTGTTCTTGATTTGATGTTAAATGCGGCTACAGAGAAGACGGCACTCGTGATGATTGATACCGTGACCAGTCCTACTGGTTTACGTATGCCGTTTGAAGAATTAACACAACTCTTCGAGACAAGAGGAATTGAAGTACTTCTCGATGCTGCTCACGGGATTGGAATGATTCCCCTCGACCTAGATGAACTTGGAGCATCGTATGTTACGAGTAATTGTCACAAATGGTTGTGTGCGCCAAAAGGAACTGCTTTTCTTCATGTTCGCCAGGATAAGCAGCATAAGATTCAGCCTCTAACAATTAGTCACGGGCACACATTCCCTCTCGGTACAACGACTCGATTCCGTCATGAATTCGATTGGACTGGGACTCAGGATGTCTCTGGATGGTGTGCTCTTCCAAAGGTCATTAGCGGAATGGCGGAAATGGTTGAGGGTGGCTGGGACGCCATAATGCAGCATAACCATAACCTTGCAAT
>JABIYX010000151.1 GCA_018666575.1 Methanobacteriota archaeon
ACTCAATGTTGTTGGATACAACTGGGGGAGGGTAAACCCTGACGAATACATCGTCATTGGAGGGCACTTCGACATCGCGTACATGTTTACACCTCCTGGGGGGGGCACGAACGAGGGAGCAAATGATGACACTTCAGGCTCAACGGTTTCTCTCGAGATGGCTCAGGCACTCGCTCAGATGGAATTCGACCATACCGTTGTTGCTGGCCTTTGGGCTTGTGAAGAAGAAGGGTTGTTGGGTTCTGCGGCTTACGTTAACCATCTGCCAGAAAATGTTTCAGTGCGCGCATACATGAATTTCGATATGGTCTCATTGAACTATCCAATTGTTCCGCTGAGTGAGCCTTTGATCGGCCCAGGTGGAGAAATCTTTTCGGCGACCAAATATGATTGGACAATCAGTATTGCAGGTGCAAATGAAGAGAATATGAATCGAATGTACGATTGGGTTGGAACAACAATTGACGAGGATTTAGCTTACGAACCAACTGAGGCAAACCCAATCACATGGCAAATATCTGAATCTTGTGCATCTGATCATTGCTCCTTCTTTTCTGCAGGCTATCCAACATTCAATTTCTTCAGCCCAGGCGGCGACATTTCCTTCTGGCAAGAATGGCATTCTCCTTCGGACACATTGGAGTTCATGACGGCTAAAGCAGGAGGACAAGAAGGGATGGAAAGTGGATTTAACAGTCTTGTTTGGTCATCACTTGACCTCTTTGTTCGTGTTGATAATGCTGAGAATTTCCACGGCACTTGGAAAGAATAATCGTCCATTTTGTTTCTTGATTCAAATACATCCATTGATGAAGGATAAGGTAAGGCTAAACCATGGGCAGTCGGTTTTCTAAAGTCGCAGATATGCTAGTTGCCCATCGGAAACGAGTCCATATCGCCGTTTTTATTCTCACGCTTCTAATGATTCCAGGGGCGCTTACAGCGTTGCAACCAATCGATATGGAATCCTATGAGATGGAATCTCCAGAACTTTCCGCTCAAATAACCATCGATGATGAATTCCCAACTAGCGAGATTATTCTTGGGTTTGTGGTTGTGGTTCGAGATCCAAGCGAGGTTGAACCGTTAGAGGACTGGAGTCCTGTCCCGACCATCGATGGAGGTACTCCAGATTACTCGTCCATTCCCCCAATCACAGAAATCCTAGACCCAGGTGAGGCATGGAAAGGAGTCTCGGAACCCGATGGTGGAATTCTCAACCTTACAATTCTCAAGGAGATTGATGCAAAAGCAAAGCTCGTTCTTGAACATCCTCTCGGAAGTTCTCTCAAACCCCTTGTGAACGAGGTCACTGGCCACCAAACCACCGGGGTTATGTCACTCGCTGACATCTTTAGGGGATTCATGAATAACACCTCGATTCTAACCCAACCAGGCCTCTCACCTCTTGGTATTCAAACGCCGCCTCCAACGAATTGGACAGATTGTTTCCCACTCGATTGCCTCAGTTTTGATGACGAGAACATCACACAAGCCCACATCGATATGGCTGCTGCCCGAATGGCTGAAGGAAGCAACAATGATTTCCTTCGATGGATTTCACTCGACAGAGGATTCATTTCAGATTCAACTTCAATTCAAGAAGGCCCAATTGGAGGAACACTTGACAGTGAAGGCAATTGGCAAAATGAAACAAATGGTTTCGGAAGATGGAGTGGCTCTGCTTCATGGCTTCTGGTTCAACTCGACAGAGCTTCGCTAGAAGAACAAGGTTGGGAAGTTGTATGGAAAGATGCAAAACAAGAGAAATCAATCCGATCAACCGATGATGGTTTTGTCATCGGAGGATACCGATTGTCCAACAGCGAACTTGTTCTTCACCCACCACAATACGACAAAGAATCATGCACAGAACTTGTTGAAGAAGAAGGAACTGGATGCTCCGTTGAATGGAGCTACATGGATCTGGAAGGGACATTGAGATCCCAAGATCGCACCTCACTCACGCTTCTTGTTGGCCAAGGAGTGAATGTTGAAGTCAACCGAGAATTACAATCATCAACCGGACTGATTCTTTTAATGGGCCTGATTATTCTCGGCCTGCTTTATGTGAGTTTGAGGCGACTAAGTGATGTCGTTATCGTCGTCGTGGCATTAGGTGGTGCACTGTTGTGGATGCAAGGGCTCATCGGTCATTTCTCATCGCTCACCAGCATGTTTGGATTTAGCATAATTGCTCGGTCTCAATTCTCAAACTTGTTACCGATTCTTGTACTTGCATTGGGTATAGATGACTCACTGCATGCCCTCCACCGATACAAAGAAGAACGTAAGAATGGAAAGTCTCCCGGCGAATCTGGTACCATCACACTCAATCGCGTAGGAAGAGCAATTCTACTCACATCCGTTACAACTATGGCCGCATTTTCAGCAAATCTCTTCTCAGATATCGCTGCATTGAGGTCTTTTGGAGTTGAGGCTGCAATGGGTATTCTAGCAGCATTTCTTCTCACCGGATTATGGGTTCCAATCCTTCGATTGAGTGTCGATGAGTGGCTTGAAAAGAAGAAAGAAAAGAAACTCAAGGAAAAGAACATCACTCATCTCGTCCCTGAAGAGTGGTTGCGATGGGTGACGATTCAAAGTGGCCGATTCCGTAACTCACTTGTTTTAGCAACACTCGCTCTCCTCATTACGATCCCTGCAAGTATTGCAATGTCAAATCTTGAAGGAGACTTTGCAGTTGAGGACTTCCTCGATGAATCTTCTGATTTCGCAGAGGGAGTAAATATCGTCAACGAACGATTTTCTGACGAAGGAGAACCTGCAATGCTGCTGATTGAGGGCGATGTTCTCGATCCAAGAGTGTACGAAGCCATCGATACGTTCAGAACTGAAATGAATAGCGTCGAGGATGGTGTTCCTGAGAAAATCACGCGTACGCCCGATGGTAACATCGATCTTCTTGCTGTAGACGAGCTGCTGTTTGCCGCTCAAGGTTCATTGATTCTAAACCCTGAACCGTTCAAAGCACGAGGTTGGAATCCTGATGTTGAAGGAAATGGTATGAATTGCTCAACGACACAAATCGGGTTCCTGGAGACGAGTGATCGAGATTGCCTATCGTTCATGTTTGGTTTCCTCTCTCTTGAAGGAGTTCCTGGCATCGGCCCTATCCCTTCAATTCCATCAAGCATCGTTAGCCTCTACATCATGCCCGAGGTTGAATTGAATCCTACTCAGCCATGGCTCGATGTGAATGGAGAACCTGCTCAGTACAACCACATGCTCATTCGATTCGGAATCACTGGTCCCGAAGATTTCCCAAGTATGGGGCCTGCAATGGAGGAACTGTGGAGAGATCTGGAAGTCTTTACCAACCTCTCAACAGGAACCAGAGGCGAGCCAGGAACTGCTCCAACCGAAGAACAGCCATTGACTTGGGTCATGACAACAGGACGCCCAGTCACGCGTTTTGTCGCTTCTACTGAAATGCAAAATGAGATGCAATCATCACTTGTTCTCGGCTCAGTATTCGTCTTCATATCTCTTGTAATTGGCTTCCGATCCATCAAACAAGCATTGGTTACTCTTGGACCAATTCTCTTAGTTGTTGTCTGGTTGTACGGACTAATGGAAGTTGCTGGGGCAAGCCTGAACATTGTTACGGTTACGATTGCAACCATTTCACTTGGTGTTGGAATTGATTACTGCATACACGTTACGGAACGTTATCGCGAAAGTCGAGAAAAGGGAGAAAGTCACAAGCAGGCACTCCATGCAGTCGGTGGCGCTTGCGGACTGGCACTAATCGGAAGTGCAGCATCTGACATTGCTGGATTCTCTGTTATCGCTCTCTCTCCTATGGGCTTGTTCAGTAACTTCGGTATCTTCTCAGCAGCAATGATCTTCCTTTCATTAATTGCGAGTCTTGTGTTAACAACTGCTGCACTTGGTTTACTCCATCAGTTCTCAAAATCTGATGATGATGAAGAGGAATAGAATCGGTGTGTTCTTGAAGGGAAGGGCCCACGGAAGCGTGCGGTCGAATGGGTTGTCCCACCGGCGGTAGGTGAGAAAATGGTTGATGAAACGACACCAGATGATGACGAAGATTGGATGCAGTACGCCAATTCGGGCTTTGGTTCAACCGACTATTCCCTCTGGGATGAGGTCAAAGAACAGACAGAAGAAGACGGTGTGACAGAGGAGCCGGAACAACTCGACTCCCACACTGAAGAAATTCCACGAGCTCCATCTCCCGCTGGACTGAAGCATTTGCTACGCATGGGAACTTGTGATTCATGCCTTGGTAGATTAGGTGGAAAGAGATCATTTCAACAAACAGATGAAGAATCAGGCCAAGTCATTCGTTCAACAATCAGTGAAGGCAATGAGCGCCTGCTCAATATTCGTCAAGAAATTCCTCTCTGCCCATTTTGTGAGAATTTATTTGAAGAGGCCTCACTTCTTGCTGAACTGATTCAGGATGCGCTCGAATCCTTTGAAATCAATAAATTGCAAATCGGTGCCCGTATTCCTAAAGATCAAATTGAGCATGAAGAACTCATTCGTAAAAGGCACGGAGCAGGTGGTTCAGATCCATTCAAGCCGTCCCTTGTTTCAGCGGTTTCATCGATTGTAAAATCGAACTTTGAATCGATTAATATCGTGAATGACAAACCAGATGTGTTAGCCCTCATCGATGTCCTCACACTAACAGTCACGCTCGATGTTCGAAGTGCCTACATCTATGGGCGATACCGTAAACTTGCTCGAGGTATTCCACAGACTCGATGGCCTTGTCGTGCCTGTAAAGGAAGAGGATGTCAAAGTTGCGAACAAACTGGCCAACAATATCCTTCCAGTGTGCAAGATCTCATCGGTGAGCCTCTCATCAAATTTTTCGATGGAAACGAACACGCCTTCCACGGAATGGGGCGAGAAGATATCGACGTGCGTTGTCTTGGTAGCGGTCGACCATTCGTCTTTGAAATCAAAGAACCAAAACGATGGTCAATCGATTATGAAGAAGCGATGAATCTTGTCAACAAGGAAGCAAATGGAGCAATCGAAGTTTCGCATTTCCGTTCATCCAACCGGAGCGAAGTCGTACGTGTAAAAGACACCCCTGCTGAGAAATCCTACACGATTCGATTCCTTGCCGAACCAATTTCACAACCTGACTACGATGTCCTTGTAGCACCTCTTGATATGACCAAAGAAGACGTGCAACAACGGGGAGGGCGTGGTCGACGAAAGCAACGTCGAAGAGGCGATAAGAGAGATAATCCAAAGAAACCTCTCCAGAAGATTGAAGTTAAAGTTCTTGAAGAATCCGAATTAAAGAAACTGAAAAAAGACGAACTTGTTGCGTTATGTGAAGAACGCTCATGCAATTCTAAGGGAACAAAAGCTGTCCTCATTGAACAACTTCTTGCAACAAATCCTGAACCTGTTGAGATGCTTCCACTTCCAGATGAAGCCACGATTTTGGAAATTGTTGAGAAGTTAGAAGGCGTCAATCTTGCTCAAAGAACACCTGAGCGCGTGGCACATCGCAGAGCCGATCTCGTTCGTCGCAGAAAGGTCATAGAAACCAATAATCCAAGTGTTGAAACACTCGAAAATGGAAACATCGCAGTTGAATTTACACTTCGTTGTGAATCAGGAACATACGTCAAAGAAACCATCCATGGAGATGATGGACGTACGCAACCATCCATGGCTTCACTCATCAAAGCAAAGTGCACTGTTGAATGGCTCGATGTCGGAGATATTCACGCAGATTGAAGCGTATTGATTCATCGCGGTGCTTATATGCAGTGGGTCGGTCGCAAAGTTGCTTCGAACAAGCGTTATGCTGATTTCGAATAATGGGGGCCACTAAAATGAAGCGATCCAAGGGACAAAGAGTAGGTACAAGAAGCGTTCTACGTCGACGACGAAAAGACCGTTCACGTACATACATCAGTCGTGTAATGCATAACTACGAAGAAGGCGACCGTGTTGCTATCGTCCTTGACGGCGGACAACAAATGGGTATGCCTCATCGCAGATTCAACGGAAGAACTGGATTCATCACACGCCGACAAGGTGTTGCTTGGATTGTTGCAGTCAAAGACGGAAACATGCAGAAAACTGTCATCGCCCGTCCTGAACACCTCCGCCCACTGGAGTGAGTGATTTTCATGACCGAAGAAGAAAAGATTGTTGATTTTGCTACTGTCCGTGACTTGCTCAAGGGCGCCCAAGAACGCCGAAGAGATTTGACGTACGAACAACGTGCTGCTCTTTTCCATGCTGAATGGGCTGCAAGCGAGAATCGAAATGGATACCCAACTGATTCCGCTGTGTTTGAAGAACTAAAAGCCGCAATTGCAGAAGTACCTGCTTTCGAGAAATATCCAGAGTTGGCTGCTAAGCTTGCCGAACTCATGCCAATGACAGAACTTGAGATCAAAGCCGTTATGGCAAGCCGCCGTGCTTCCATAGATGACGGAGATGTCAACACAGTTCTCGAACTTGTGCGTCAACACATTGGTGTTGAGTGAACCCCAAAGGAAGTGAACACGCATGAGCCGTCCAGGCCGCGATTATACCCCTCGCAAATTCAACAAGTCAACACCTAATGTTGACACCAGTATGCCTCCTCCAGCTACTGGAAGGAAAGAAATTCCAAAGCCTCAGAAGAAACCAGAACAATCTGGTGGAGAGCAAAGACAACAACGGCCTCAGCAACGACGAAGCAATCGCGGAGGACAACGCCAACAACGGCCGCAACAACGTCGAAAAGATGCTTCTCCATTGTATGATGCTTCATGGGCTCGAGTCGTTGAGTTTGATGCTGGAGCAGGCGTTATTACTGGATTTACAGAAGAATCTCTAATTCCATGTCGAATTGGTATTGAAACCTCAGAACCAATTCTTCCAAGTACACGGATCTACATCGGCAACGGAGAAGGAAATACCCCAAAAGGCACCATCCTCGGGGGAGCAATACTCGACCGAATGAGCAATTCAGCCAAACTCGACTTCCCTCTTATCCTCCAGTTGTTTATTGAAGAATTTGGAATGCATTTCGTTCAATCCTTCTTTAACAAAGCAGGAAACCTTTCACTCAAACAGCACGCATTTGAGCTCCTCGATGGGATTGGTAACAAGAAGGCACAACAGATGGTTGAACTTCGTGGCTCATCTGGCTTCGCTTCAATGGCTGAACTAAACGAAAAGTGTGGCATTGATGCTGCAGAATTACTTGCACGCAGATTCTTCTCTGAGATTGAGGATAGAACACTCCAACCGCGATTGATCGATCATCTGCTTCCGGTGAATGCATGAAATCAGCAAGGGACTTGATTGATTCCTTGCGTGCTTATCAGCCACCAAATACGGACTTAGGCCAGCATTTCCTCATCGATGATCAACTTCTCAACGTCATGGTTGAATTAGCAGATGTCTCACCAGAGGACCATGTTCTCGAAATCGGACCCGGCCCTGGAACCTTAACTCAAGTGCTCATGGAAACCGGGGCAAAAGTCACTGCAATCGAACTTGATGATGGGCCTGTTCTCCATCTTGATAACGTCTTTTCAGAACAACAAAACAGCGGAGTTCTTACTCTCCTACATGGTGATGCTTTAGTCGAAGAATGGCCACAATCGATCACAAAAATTGTGGCAAATATTCCTTACCAAATCTCATCACCTTTGATTGAGAAGATCACAAAATTCAACGCATTGAACGAAACATCTCTCGATTCTGTGGTCCTAATGGTTCAACAGGAGTTTGCTCAACGCTTGACAATGCGACATCCAAGCGATGTTGGTTCACTCGGTATGACCGTGGCTTTGGATTGGAACGTTGAGGAACACCATGTTGTAGCCCCCCACAGTTTCAGTCCGCAACCGGCTGTGCATTCACAAGTTGTTTCACTTCATCCACATCACACTATTTGGCCTGTCGATAAGCGCTTAATTCGTATGATGATTCACCAAGCTTTTGCAGAAAGAAGAAAGAAAATAAGAAGCACGTTGAAACGTGCTCCTCGAAGAATTTCAAGACTCAAAGGTTGGCATGCACAGCGATGGAAGGATTCCATCTCATCACTTATGAATCAGGAACAGATGGATTTACGGCCCGAATCACTTCAACTCGAAGACTGGGTTAATCTCGCTGTGGGGGTTGAAAAAGGCTCGAATTGAGAGCCATTATTACCGAACAGTTACGGGGGAGGGTTTTCTTAGGAACGCTCCCTCGGGTTGAATTGTCGGAGGGGATGTTATGGCAAAGAAGGACACATATCTCGCGTTACTTCGTCGAGGAATCGATGATACAACTGCACAACTACTCGCTGACGCGGGTCTCAAAATAGGCGATTTGAAGAAAATCGACTCAGAGAAACTGATCGAAAATTATGGTTTGAAGCCTGACATCGCAGAAGGTGTCATCAGCATCATCACCGCTGGACCCCAGAGTCACGGAAAAGAGCGGTTCCTTGCAAAGGTTCTCGCTCCAGATCGAAAGCAAGAAAGCCGAATCGAAGAGATGAAGTTCAAGCGTAAGCAGAAGGACGTCCTAACTGAACTTGCCGAACAAAAGGAACGCATCAAGTTGGCAAAAGTCACTGCATTCAAAGACAAGAAACTTATCATGAACCGTCTTGGTAAGACTGTTGAACTTATTGTAAAACTTGAGAACAGCCTTAACGATGAAGGCAAAGACGATCAGAAAGTCAAGATTCGTGATCAACTTGAGACACGTGGACTTGAAGCTGCTCGTGATCATGAACTTCTCGAACTTGAGGGCACACCACAGGACATCGTAGATTTCCGACGCAAGCACGTTCCTGCACTCATTTTCCATGCATGCCCAGAATGTGGTGATGAAATGGATCCTCGTTCATCGAGAGATCCTGATCGAAATGACGAATATGCTTTGATCTGTTGGGAATGTGAAACAAGTTTCACCCCATCACTGAGTGACATGGCAGAAGCAAAACTCAACAACGGCTCTCGTATCATTATCGACGTAGACAAAGCACCTCGAAACCCAGTTCCACCGAAGCCTGCAAACCTTGGCTTTAACGATGTAAACGAACAACTCCGAAAGGATCTGGAAGCAACGGGGGCAACCGCTGACCTCATTAGCGCTGAAGTTGAATCCGCTGGACTCACTGGAGGACTCATGGACATTAACGATTGGATTGACCAGACATTGGCTGTCAAGGGTTACATCCAAGCGCAAGAAGACCGTGAAGACTTCATTCTACGAACTGGAGCAGGTGCGACCAAGTTCAACAAGTGGATGAAGAAGGCTGGATTATTCTTCAACAAGCAGACTGGTCGTTGGACTCGAAACAAGCCTGGCCGCTGAGGTGAAACCATCTCATCTGATGCGGTTGTTCGGTTTTTCCGAGGAATTCAGTTGCTTGGACAAGCAACTGTACAAGCCGACTTCACTCTTGTAGAGCTAGCAGAAGATGCTGGGGTTTCGATCCCTACAAACTGTTCTTCTGGAACATGTGGAACCTGCATGGTAACACTTTTGTCTGGCGATGTTCCATTACCTGATACACTACCACCCGGTTTAGATGATGATGTCGTTGAAGACGGAGCAAGACTCGGATGTATTGGATGTCCAAATGGGGATGTTGATATCGATGTCCGGCCACCCTTATGAGGCAATAATATGTTCGAAGAATGGGGCGCTATCGAATGGTTTCTACTCCTTGTCAACATCATTGCAGTAACCATTGCCGCCCGATTTCTGATCTGGAAAATCAGAAAGAAGTTCGAAGAAGTTGAAAAGCGTCAAAAGCATTCTATACGAACGAAATGATACTTTTTGCTCGATGAAAGCATCATCTACAGTAAGCGCATAGCCTTACCATGGCCGAAGTACGATTACAGACTTCTAACGATGGTATCTTTAAAGGCGATGATTTCACTCTTGATTCTATTTTTGATATCGTGAGAACAGGTGGCTTAACCTGGGTGGATATTCTTCGTCCGGATGAAGAGGTTCAGGCCTTCCTCTCTGATTCAGTGAACGTTGATGAGCTGGTTATTGAGGACATTTTTGGAGATGCCTCCACAACGATTCAACGATTCGATGACCATCGGTTCATTACATTACAAGTTCGTGATTCTGATAACAGACTAGATACTGAACCAGTGGCTATTATTCTGAAGGATTCATTGCTCATCACGATTCGTTCCACAAGAATTCCTGCTATCGAGGTGTTCTCAAAACGAATGAAGAAGGCTGATGCAGAAGACTTAGAACTCGGTATTGACTTTCTTCTATACGAACTTCTCGACAGTATTGCTGACGACTGGACTCCTCGGTTATCGTCATATTCAGATGAATTAGATCGCCTTGAATTCCAAGTATTTGATCCCTCAGAAACCTATGATAATCTCTTGGAGGGATTGCATAGCCTCAAGCGTCAGTTACGTGAAGCATACAAATCGATCGAATCTCTCCACTCTATTCTAATATGGATGCTTAAGCCTGGTGAACACCTCATCAGCAAAGAAACGGAACGCTATTTCCTCGATACACAGCAATTGGTAACAACATTGGTGAAGCGATGCAACAACTATTCTGTCGGAGCTACATCAACACGAGATACTTATCTCAGCCATGTTTCATTACGTCTTGCAGAAAGTAATGCGCGCCTCTCAGAAGTTATGACAACACTAACCATCGTTGGCGCAATCATGCTCCCTCTAACACTAATTGCTGGAATCTTTGGAATGAATAACGAAGACCTTCCTGAAGATGCAATTGGCGGCTTTTGGGGCATTATCGGCTTGATGTCAGCGTTTGCTTTCGTGATGATGATCTATTTCTGGTGGCGGGGATGGCTGAGTGTTTTGAAGCGGCAGTGAAGAGTCGTGTTCAAGAACCATCGGCTTAATGATGGTTCATGGACGGAACTGAGCCGGTTGCTATTGGCGACTTTGTTCAATCCTTACGTAATCGCCTACGTTCTGATGAGCGGAATAGAAACTGTTTGGTTCGGGGAGAAATCCGTCAATGGAAATCCTATCCATCTGGACATACCTACTTCAGTTTGAGAGACGATAATGGCCAAATTAGTGCTGTCATCTGGAAGGGACGCTGTAGAATACCATCTGGAATCGAAGAAGGACAGGAAGTTATTGTACTCGGAAATGTGGATATTTATGCAGGTCGAGGGCAGTTACAACTCATCGTTGAACGCATTGAACCTATCCGTAAAATTGGAGCACTCGAACAAGAACGACAGAAGTTGTTAGCAAGGTTGCAAATGGAAGGAGTACTCGATCG
>JABIYX010000055.1 GCA_018666575.1 Methanobacteriota archaeon
GACGGCTGATCTCGACGAACGTCAACTCCCTTCTCTTCCATGTTTACACGATGGGCAGAGGATGAAGCGACAACAAAGGCTTCCTTCTTTTCTGGGGGCGAAGACAGTCCAGCAAGAACCAGTACCTCTGGGATTTCCGATTTGGAAAAGGCTTCAAGCAATTCTTGAGTGAAATCGTATTGATGTGAGGGGTCGCTTGGTTGCCCAGGCCCTGTTACAGTCATCACACGTTGGCCTCTAGGAGTTGTAAACAGAGATGCATAGAGATGAGGAGGAGCAAGCAGGCCATCTTCATCCAATCGTGCAAGAGGCGCTAATCCAGGATGAATAAATCGTGCAACTCTCTCTGCCTGACTTGATTCATTTAGCATTTCAATAGCATTCTTTCCAACATCCCCAACACCAGGAAGAGCGAACAAAAGAAGATCAGCAGTTGGAAGACCATGTTCGCCTATTATGTCGATTAGAAGTGGCATGAATCACAAAGCCTACCGTTACGGAGTATAATGTTTCACAATGGAGATGTGAAAAGAGACTCATTCTTCTTCCATGTTGCTTTGACCAGCACGCAATTCTTCAACTGATGGAAGAGTTGGTATCGAAGCACTCCATTCAGGAGTTTCAACATTGTTTAGTGTTCGGCGAATCTTTGCACGATGGTCTTCTGGAGACCACTTCAAAGGCGCAGCAGCTTGAGCCTTACCACCACACTGAGGGCATGTTGTCTCAAGACACCATGCCTCGCAAACTGTACATTGTTGAAGTAGTTGACGAGCCATAACATTCACTCTCTGTAAGCAAGGGCTGTTCCACCAGCATTTTCAATAACCGAAATAGTAGCTTTAATTGCTTCAGTCCAAGTGTCTTCAGCAGTCTTGAAGTCAGGAGCCTTCAATTCAATTCGGTATTCTGGAGAACCATCATAGAAACAATTAACTTCAATTTCTTGTTCTTCGGAGGAAAGTTCTTCGGCTGCGAGAAGGGCTTCCCGTATTGTCAAAACACCATCGTTGGTCTCAACTGTTAAGGTCAATGTGCCACGAATCTCAACAAATGGGGGTATAATATTCTCCACTGCGATTTCGATGAATGGAGCGATCCATTCTCCTTCAAATCCTGCATCAGTAAGTGTTCCTTCACTCATAGCAGCCTCTTCGAATGCTCCGTAGAGAGTCTCATAAGACTCCATCAATTCATCTAAGAGTTCAGATGCAAATTCCGGAGTCCACTTCTGAGTTTCTCCAAGAACTTTGTACAGTTGAAGTGCTCTTTGTTCGTTCTTCCATTGCTGAAGACGGTCACGTCGTCTTTCTTCTGAAACAGATTTTAAAGAGAGTTTTAGTGAACTTCCGTCCATACGGCTAGGCATGACTTTGCAAATGAGGCGTTGACCTTCACGCACAAATCGGCGAATGTTCTTAATCCAACCACTAGCGATTTCACTAATGAAAATAAATCCATCAACGCCTTCGTATTCGTCGAGAGTAACATCAGCGCCGTTTTGTTTGACAGTCTTGACGGAGACAACAACAAGTTCTCCCTCTTCAGGGTAAACGAGGTCTGTTGACATGGAGGCTCAGCCTCCTCATTCCATTGTCTCTAAGACGGTGCATCCCACAAGGTTTGCTTTGCCACCTAAAGGATTTGTCAAAGTAGCGCCACAGACGCCACAGGAAATTACGGTTGTTGCTCGTGAAAACAAGATGCACTCATTTCCACAATCTTTGCAGGATACTTTGATGAATTCGCCGGACATTTCTTTCACCTCATCGATCAATTAGTTCGAATTTCTTTGCACGCTTACACGGTGCATAATGAGCTTTACCTGTTTCAGTACAGCGATAAAGAATGTTCACGCGCTTGGTTGGCTTTTCTCGACCATCTGGCTTTGGACGTGGGAAACCACGGTATCCACGCATTACCTTTCGGAAGCGGCGTTGACCCCAGCGAAGCTCAGAAGCTCGCTTCTTCTTAACACGCTCAACAGTGTGAAGAGTGTGCTTACCAGCAGACGGACTATATCGCTTAATTTGACGAGGCATCTTAACCATGTCTACACCTGAACGTCTTGGCGACAATCGACGGGTATTTATTGCTGTCGTAAGAGAATTCCAAGGGAATACGCCCAACAAGATGGCAAATTGCAGCGATATTGATAAGTCGAATACCATGAACCACGCTCATGCAAGACGAAATCAAAGCGGCATTGCTCCTTTGGATACCCCTCGCAATTGCATCCCTAGGCATTGCTATGCAATTCCGCCGCCAGCATGGTTTGCAAAACCTCGGGAAAGGTTTTCTGATTATTGGATTAGGATTCTATCTTGCTTCATTTCTAACGGTTCCAGAATCGCCTTCCTCCGCATCTTCTGCGTTATTCGTTGCAATCCTACCTGCCCTGTTGCTGATTTTCATTGGATTGTTTATCGCTACATTCTCTGGGGAAACCCCCGTTCGTCGCTTCAATCCGAAATTTAGGTCACTTGGCCTTCTGATGTTCATTTGTGGTTTTGCGCTACTGGAGTGGATGAATTGGCATGAATCGAATTGGTTGCCATCCCTCCTTTGGAAAGGTGAAACCAACAAATATTGGCTTATTTTTCGGCCAACATTTCTTTTAAGCATGTGCAGCATCCTACTTTTCGGATCTTATGTTGTCAAAAATATGGGCGGAAATAAAAACGATGCTTCACGAAACTTGTTTATTGTGAGTGTGTTCTCGTTTGCACTCCTCCTACTCGGACTGTATTCTGACAATGCATATACGACTACGAGTCAATTCAGCACGTCCCTATGGCTAGCAACAAGCGACCTGTTAGGAATTCTTGCCGGGCTTGGACTCTCCGTCACTGTTTTCACCTTGGCTATATGGTACTATGAGCGAAAACGTCCAGGGATAGATGATTTACCCCCGCCTTCTGATAAACAACTCAATTTCGCCGCGAAAGTTATTCGTAAAAATCTAGGAGGTGAAGAAAGTGAATGAAACTCCTAAACAGCGCGTGTTAGTAATCGCTGGCTTCTTGCTCGTGTTACCAAGCTTAGTTTTGGGAATAGTAAGCGGTTCATCGGATGCAGATGCCTCAAGAGGATTCGCTCGGTTCGCAAACGCATTCCTAACAACATATACATTAGCGTCTATGTTTTTCATTATCAATATGTTCAGATATTCAAAGAGCAGGAGGGAACCAAATGCCCCTTGGATAAGCATGACTTATGCAGCAGCATTGGGTATTTTGGCGTCTGTCCTCCTCACATCCCAGGGCGGATTGTTGTTAGAAGACAACAGTGGTAGCAGAGCTCAAATCTTAACCAATGTAGTACACTTTTTAGTCACTGGATCGGCAGCAATTGTCTCTGTAGCCATCATGATCTTTATCGTATTCGTAAACATCACTTCACGAAAGCAAAGCAAAGATTGAACCGTTTGTCGGGTTATCTCCGTAGCGTTGCCTTGATAAGGAGAGGGCAGGTGGCTTCGACATCGAGGTGAGTATATGTCAAAGGGTACACCATCAATGGGTCGTCGACAAAAGACAACACACATCCGCTGCAGACGCTGTGGAAGAAATGCATATCACAAGCAGAAAAGTGTTTGTGCATCATGCGGATATGGAGAAACTGCTCGCATGCGCTCCTACAGCTGGAGTAAGAAATCTCACCGTCCTAAAGCTTGATAATCAAGCGCAATAAATACAAAGGCGCCGCGACTGTCTCAACACAGGGAATCACATGTGCGGTATCATCGGAATAGTTGGACGACACGGCTCGCACGTGAATCAAGCACTCTATGATGGCTTGACTGTGCTTCAACATAGAGGTCAAGATGCTGCTGGCATCATGACCGAACATAACGAAAAATTCAACCTCAGAAAAGGAAACGGTCTTGTTTCTGATGTATTCTACAAGCGCCACATGCAAAAATTGCTTGGACATATTGGTATTGGCCACGTTCGCTACCCCACCGCTGGTTCTTCATCCACTGCAGAAGCACAGCCGTTTTACGTAAACTCTCCTTATGGTTTAGCCCTAGCTCACAATGGAAATTTAACAAATAGCGAAGAGATACAAAAGAGTCTCATCGCTGAACATCGAAGACATGTTAACACGACAAGTGATTCTGAAGTACTCTTGAATCATCTCGCAGTGCAATTAGATCTGCAGAGTGATCAAATGAGCATTAATGGCGAACCTTTTCTTAACGTCGATGCTTTCTTTGATGCTATTAGTGACGTCAACGAGTCTGTTCGAGGAGGCTATGCTTGTGTTGGAATTGTCAACGGATATGGCCTCTTTGCCTTTAGAGACCCACATGGAATTCGACCTCTTGTCTATGGAAAAAGAGAATACGATGAAGGGACTGAATGGGTTGTTGCAAGCGAATCAGTTGCAATAACTGCACTCGGATTTGAAATTGTTTCCGATGTCAAACCTGGAGAAGCAATATTCATCTCATCCTCAGGACACCTTTTCGTCAAGCAATGTGCAGAACCACGTCCATTCACACCTTGTATATTTGAGCACGTTTATTTCGCTCGTCCAGATTCAACAATCGACGGAATCTCAGTATATCAAGCTCGATTAAACCAAGGTGAACGATTAGCAGAACGATTGCTTGAGCAGTGGCCTGATCATGACATCGATGCAGTAATTCCAGTACCCGATTCTGGAAGAATCTCTGCGTTACAAATGGCAAACATACTCGATGTCCCTTACCGAGAAGGGTTTGTCAAAAACCGATATGTTGGCCGCACATTCATTATGCCAGGACAAGAAATGCGGATGAAGTCGGTTCGCAGAAAGCTCAATGCAATTCCAAGAGAATTCAATGGCAAAAACATTCTTCTTGTTGACGATTCTATCGTTCGTGGAACCACAAGTGCTCAAATTATAGAAATGGCAAGAGAAGTGGGCGCTGCCAAGGTTTACTTTGCATCCGCTGCGCCTCCAGTACGCCATCCAAACGTGTATGGAATTGACATGCCGGCTGTTGATGAGTTCATAGCTAACGGCAAATCCATCGAAGAGATAAACAAAACAATTGGATCCGACCGTTTATTCTATCAAACCTTGGAAGATTTAGTGGAAGTAACAATGCGGAAAGGATGTGGACTCGATGGATTCGACAGTTCATGTTTCGATGGCGAATACATCACTGGCGATATTGATTCAGAATACCTTGAAAAGTTGCGAGCAGCAAGGAATGATGCTTCAAAAGTAGAGGAATCAATGGATGATGAACGTAGCATTGATATGCACAATCACCAGATTTGAGCAGAAAAAGCATCAGGCTATAACCACCGAGCCTCTGGTTAAACCATGGTCCAAACACTTCCTTCAATCGATTCGATTCACAATGAAGAAAAAGTGAATGCTATCTCGATAAATGCCTCTGGCGACAAGGTATTGATTGGAGACTGCAAAGGAAATGTCTCGCTTTATTCTCTTAGTCAAGATGGACAGCATCTTGAAAATACATTCATCTTCAGTTCATCAATCATTGAAGTTATTTGGCATAATGAAAAATTCTTGGTGATCGATGAAGTCGAAGGCGTTCACATGTACAACCAAAACGGAGAGGTTCAGTGGAAGTTTAATCTTGAGGCAGGTGCGTCAAAAGCACACATTCAGCAACAAATTGCTATACTCGATGGCATCGGAACGTTACGATTTCTAACCTTTGACGGTAAAGAGCATCCAGAAATTTATCGACAAATCATCTCATTCGAACCTCTAAATGATGACTTTTTGCTGTTAACAGAGCAAAGCCAAGTTAAGAAAATTAATTCTTCCTTTGAAGAAGTATTCTCACGAGAGCAGCGAGGAGATATTGGAGAAGATATTGTCTTCTATGGACACGGACTAAACTCCACTTGGTTCGTGGCAAGAGAGGGACATGCATTGGTCCCTGGAGATGAAGAGGCCCTTGAAATTGAATTCTTTAGCGGAAAAGAACGTGTCTCTCGATCTGAAATTCCAGGCCGAATTCGAGCCTCTTCCACCAGAGGTAGAATTCAATATCTTGGATTGGATAACGGTTCGATTGTCCACATTTCAGATGAATTTGAATTAACTCAAGTCCATCAATTCCCTTATGCAATACGATGCCTTGAATTAACTGAAAAGCATTTACTGGTAGGAACATGGTTCAATATTTATGCCATCAATTTGGTTTCAAATGAAATTGATTGGACCATTGAGCACAAAGGATTAGTTGAGCAAATTATTACCGACAAAAATCAAACTCTGATGCTCTTTTTCGGTGAAGATCAAAATGATTGGACTGAAGCTGAGCCTGTTGGAATCTGCAACATCCATCAGCAACCAGTCGAAGTTGATGATTCGTTTCTACAAGGATGGTTTGAAAAAGAAGTGTTCATTGCTGAAACAAACCCAGAAGTTGTCTATAGAAACGTAGATGACTTTGAATCTCTGTTGTCAGATGGAGAGCGAGAGATGTTAACTGATTCTGAAAGGATCGAAGAATTTGCATTCGATGCACTTTCAGATGCTCTCAATGAGATTAGCCAATCTATCGAAGATATCGATGAAGAAGAAGGAGAGGATTTGTTGAGTATGCTTCACGAATCAAGTGAAATTTTCATACCTCCTTCTGCTCATGCAGGAGATGACCAGACCTATGTGCTTGAAACAGGAGATTTATCGATGATTCTGACTCTTGATGCATCGAATACGAAGGACCCTCAAAACAATGTTGTTCGATGGTCATGGCTTGATGCAACAGGAAAAGAAATTGCAACTTCTCAGAAAGTGAAAGTTAAACTCCCGATAGGCACTCATCAATTTGAATTACGAGTCGAAGCGTCAGATGGAGTACTTACAACAGATTACATCCAAATCACAGTCCTATCCTCAGACTCATGAAGGTGAAGATGTTCGCAGCAACATGGGCGTAAACTCTCCACTGATTGAGAACTTCTTAGTCGGTCCACTGCAAATGCGGTGTTCGGTTGTAACAGATTCACAAACAGGCGATACAGTCATCATCGATGGCGGTGATGAACCTCAACGACTTATCGATTGGATTGAGAATTGCGAAGGTAACGGACCAAATTGGTCGACGCACTCAAAAGAAAGAACCCAAGAAATTCAAAGGGTTGTTGTGGCCTTGCTGAATACACATGCCCATTTTGATCATAGCGGACATATCCCCACTCTCAAAAATCATTACAATGTAGACTGGTATCTTCATCCAGACGATACTTTCCTTCAAACACTAGCAAAAACAGCTGCAGTTCGATATGGAATTCATCTCCCGAACCCTGCTATTGCTGATGCTGAAATTAAGGATGGTCAAATCTTGAAACTTGGTTCTCTAGAATTTGAGATTCTTCACACACCAGGGCACACACTCGGAGGTTGTTGTCTTCGGTTAATCATTGACGACGATGATGATCATCTGTTTGTTGGAGATACACTTTTCGCAGGATCAGTCGGGAGAACAGATTTAGAAAACACTGGAGGTGATTTCAATGTTCTATCAAACAGTATTCGAACTAAGTTATGGCCGTTGGAACCCGAAACAATCGTCCATCCTGGCCACGGTCCCCTCACAACTATTGGTCATGAAAAGTCAACAAATCCATTCGTAGGCGACTCCGCTGGCGAAAGCGGCACATTCACGTTTGGAAAGTACGCTTAACCAAGCATTCCAGAAAGTGCTTCTTGGAAGACTGGCAATGCCTCTTCCCAAGTTGCTACAATTCCATAGTCTGCATGTTGGAAGATTGCAGCATCAGCATCCTTGTTTATTGCAACAATGTACTTTGATGAACGCATTCCTGCAAGATGTTGAATAGCACCTGAAATTCCAACTGCGATGTAGAGATTTGGATTCACTGTTTTACCAGTTTGGCCAACTTGCATTGAGTGAGGGATTTCATCCCATGTGTCAACTGCAGCTCTGGAGGCTCCAACTGCTGCGCCGATCGTGTCAGCAACTGCTTCAAGATGAGCGAAGTTTGCAGGTGAACCCATTCCCCTTCCACCAGAGATCACAATATTTGCTTCTGATACATCGAGACGTGTGCTTGCACGTTGCATGATTTCCTGAACTGCTGTTTTGACGTCTCCAGATGCATCAACAACTGAAATTTCTGATGACCCATCGTTCCCTGTTGAGTCGAATACATTTGCTCGTACAGAAATCACGGCATCTCCTGAAACAGATACGGTTTGATTTGCTTTACCCGAATAGATCGGAGAAGTCAGGTTTGTGCCATCAATTGCAGTGACATCTTGAACAACCGAAATATTCCGTCGTGCTGCAAGACGTGCTGCTACGTCCTTGCTTCGTGTTGTAGCAAGACAAATGATGGTCCCAGATGGAATCGCACTATCGAGAGCGCTTGCCCAGCCACTGCTATCGTTTCCACCAAAGACGTCTGACTTTACTGCGATAATCTTTGAAACTCCTGAAAGTGATTGAACTGAGTCAGCAATCGATGCGTCCGAGCAAGGAACCACAAGTGTCGGCTCCCCACCAAAGGCATGCGCTGCTGTTACGAGTTCTGCTGTTGAAGGATGGATGGTTCCTTTCGATAATTCTGCTATTACAATCATATTTGTCATCTTATTCACCTCATAGTACATTGGCTTCATCACGAAGAAGTTGAGCAACCTGAGAAGCACTTGCTCCGCCTTCGAATGTTTTTCCTGCAGGCTTTGCAGGAGGCATTGAATGAGAAGCGATACTGATTGTTGAAGATGGAGCTGAAGCGCTCATGAGTTCTACTTTGGCTTTCTTGGCCATCATAATCCC
>JABIYX010000047.1 GCA_018666575.1 Methanobacteriota archaeon
ACTTAGTTGCCGACATCCTGGTGGCGGAGAAGGAACAGCCATCATCGACTTAGGAAGCGGCATATTTGGTGAACGTTCATGGTCTGACGCAGCATCAATGACTCGTGAGAGAATGGAAGAACTCGGGTCGCTCCTAGAGAATCTTCAATCTCAAAGCCAACAACTCGAAGCAACAATCTCATCGCTCGCTAAAACATTCACTGAAGCAGCAGTAGCACAAGAACAACAATCCACACCTCTTGTTGAGCAACCTGTAGAAGAAGAAGTCGAACAAGTAGAACCTGAACAAGAAGAAAGCCCAACTCCGAAATCAACTCGTCGCCGAGGCGGTATGTTCGGTAATCAGTTAACATTGGATGATTAGGTGAGAATATGGGATTGTTTGATCGATTCAAACGACGCGTCCAAGAGGTCGCAGATGATGTTGATTCTGAAGAATTGACAGCAACTGAAGATTCTGATGAAGGTCAAGTAGCCCTTCAGACAGCAACAGAAATCGAAGAAGATTGGGAAGAAGAACCTCTTTCTGAACCTGCGGAACTTCCCGCCGAACCTACAGATTCCGACGATGAATGGGACGATTGGGACGAGGAAGAAGAAGAGATAGAACTCCCCCGCCAACTTTCCAAGAAAGAGCGTAAGCGAATGGAGAAATTGGAAAAGCAACGCGTCAAGGAACTACGTCGCAGAAAGGCGACAGACGTTGCCAAGCCACAAGGATCTCGTGTCGATTTATCGATGATGAGGACAACAACCGGCCGGCAACTCATTGAAGTGAAAGCCGCTCCAAAAGGTTCGACGGAGAAGGCCGAGATTGAAACAGAATCTGGATCTGTATCAATAGACCTTGGTGGAGGTATTGTTTCTCAAGGTGGACGTATCATCAAGCAAGGAAAAGTTCTCGATGATCTTCTTGAAGAATTAGAATGGATGCTCCTTGAATCTGATATTTCAAGCGAAGCAGTTACTTCGGTACTATCTGCTTTACGAAAGAGTCTCGTTGGAGCTCGACTTCGCAGAGGCGCAGAACTCGCTAAGGTTCTCGAAGCAGCTCTAAAACGAGCACTACGGAACCTTCTCGCTGCAGGTTATTGGGACTTTGATGCCTCGGTACAATCGTATCTAGATGCTGGCGATGCCCCAGTTGTGGTTATGCTTGTAGGTGTTAACGGAACAGGTAAAACAACAACTGCTGCAAAAATTGCACACCGCCTTCAATCAAACGGGCATTCTGTCATAGCAGCAGCAGGAGATACATTCCGAGCAGGAGCAATTCAACAACTGGAATCACACTGTGAAAACCTAGGCATACGCTGCATCTCTAGCCAACGCGGCGGCGACGCTGCGGCCATTGCTCGAGATGCCATCGAATCTGCTAAAGCAAAGGGAATTGATGTCGTTCTCGTGGATACTGCTGGCCGAATGCAAAACAAAACCAATCTGATGAAAGAATTGGAAAAGGTTCGTAGAGTTGCAGATCCGCATCTCGTATTATTCGTTGGAGATGCCTTGGCAGGAAATGACGCAGTAGATCAGGCGAAGATGTTCCAAGAGATGATGAAGTTCGATGGAGCAGTACTCTCCAAAATGGATACGGATGCAAAAGGAGGTGCCGGCCTTTCAATCGCATATGCTACAGGACGACCAATCGTATTCGCAGGTATTGGCCAAGGGTACGACGATCTCCTTCAATTTAATCCAGACTGGCTCTTGGATGAAATGTTCTCATGAGGTGATGGTTTGTTCCAAGATGAAGAAACTGAACGATTCTTTCAGGTTGTCCACCTTTTCCAACGAACTGCTATGGTCAATCTTGGCCTCATAGAACATCCAGAGGGTGGTCCAAGATTCAACTTCCAAGAAGCAAAGGAGGCTATTGATATTCTTCGAATGTTGAAGAATAAGACAGAAGGAAATCTCGATAATTCTGCAAGAGCCATGCTCGATGGTGTCGTGAGTGAATTACAGATGCAATTCATGAATGCTCCAAAACGCAAGAAAGCGATGGATGAAGACATGGCGAACATGGAAAACGTCCGACAGACATTCAATAACCCGCGAACTGCACCGGTGGAAGATATTAGCAGTGAAGAATGAGCATTTTCAACGAATTCCATCGGTTGATTGATGAGCAAGAAACAAATCAGATGATTCGGTTGCGATGTCTTACGTAAGCGAAGTATCATCCGAAGAGGCTCCAACAGTCCTCATTGTTGACAACAATCAGATGTCGATTATGAGGCTGAAAGAGGTCTTTCGTAAGCGAGGTTTTGCCTTAGTTGTCTGTGAAGATGGTGATGAAGCAGTAGACGAATACATTCGTATCAATCCCGAACTCGTTGTTATGTCACTTGATATACCATCATTGGACGGCCATTTAGCAGCGCTTGAAATGCGAGAACATGGAGGAGATTCTAGAATTCTCTTCATCGCCCCAAACAGACTTTCCGATCTCGCTGAACAAGCAACATTCTCGGCGGGAGCCGTAGGGTGGCTTACAAAACCAGTAACTCAATCACAATTGGATGAAATTTGGGATGAAGTATTAGGCGAAATTCCAGAAGCACCGGGCCTAGAGGATTTAGACCAATTATACCCAGAAGATCGAATCACCGTTGAACCAGATGACGCTTTACCAGAACTCCCCTCGCTTGCAGAACTTCCACCGTTGGAAGAACTCCCTCCGCTAGAAGTGACCGTTTCACCAGAAGCGCCTGTAACCAAACCAAAGAAAAAGAAAGGGCTTCGCAACTTCCTGATTTTGCTTCTACTTATCGGTGCAGGAGCAGCAGTTGCATATCAACAAGGGCATCTTGATACTTTACTGTAATTGG
>JABIYX010000054.1 GCA_018666575.1 Methanobacteriota archaeon
AAGCAATATTTTGTTCATTTACAGGACCTGCCATAATCCATGAACCTCTGCCCATATCTCCTGGGACCAAAACTGGTTGTCCTGTTTGCTTGTACACTTCATGGGAGGTCATATTATCACCACTGAATGCCCTTGTTGCTCCTTTTCTGTGAACCACACAGGTACATTTAGCACCGTGGATATGATGGTCCTCGAGTTTTGCGATATTGTGTGATACATCGTAAATTGTCGACATGTCAACAACATCGCCAAGTTCTGCCTTGAGACCTAGAAATAACCTATGCGCTAATACTGCACGATTTGTAAAAGCATAATTCGCTGCAGTTTTCATGTCGTTTAGGTAAGCCTGGCCTTGTTTGGAATGGATTGGTGCGGCTGCTAATTGCCTGTCTGGCAATTCATATCCCCATTCCTCATCAACCCAACATCCGTCCCTTTGCTTGAGTCTCATCTCAAGTTCGTGAATATGGTCGCTGCATACCTGATGTCCCAAGCCACGTGATCCAGAATGAATCATGGCTATGACTTGATCTGATTCAACTCCCCATGCCCGAGAGGTTTCTTCATCAGCAATTTCTGAAACCCTCTGAAGTTCAAGAAAATGATTGCCACTTCCCAGTGTACCGAGTGCTCTCAAGCCTCTCTTTTTTGCACGTTCACTTATCGAGACTTCATCGATTTCGAAAATACCATCTGATTCGATTGTTCCCTTTGAGTGGTAACTGCTCACATCAATGGTTTCAAGTTCAGACAGACCACCTTGTAAGACTGATTCAAGTTGTTGCTCTGTGATGTTAATTCCACCTTTTCCTGAACCACCTGCGGGAATTCTTCCGTTTAATCTGGATGCAAGTTTCCCTAGATTTGGAATCTCATCAACGGTTACATTCAGGGCAACAGCGCGCACTCCGCAATTGATGTCAAAGCCAACTGCTCCAGGGCTTATGCTCCCTCCTTGGTCCCCATGATTTACATCAGTTGCAACGACACCACCTATGGGTAATCCATATCCATAGTGCCAGTCTGCCATACCCCATGCAGTTCCAATAATTCCAGGTAATTGGGCTGCGTTGAGGAGTTGTTTTGGCCCGCGTCCATCTTGATATGATTTGATTTCATCCATGGTGGCAATGAGTGCAGCATCCACTTTCATTTTCCCAAAGGCCTTGATTCGAACTACACCCGGGGTGGACGTATCCACATGGTTCATCCATTCAGGCTCCATGCTTGTGGTTCGACATCATTCATTTGATGATTTCCGATATTCTTCTCATTCTTGTGGGAGGATTGAAAGCAAGGATGAACACCCCAAGAACGAGGGCGTCACATGAGTTTACCTGCAATCGACCTAGCAGTTTTTCATGAAAACGGCTATTTCCGAAAACAGTGCACAATCACTGAACTTTGGTTTTGGACATGTGATGCAAAACGAACGACCTGTGGAGATACGCATCAAGATGAGTATACGTTCATTGGAAAACCCCTTATTGCGGGCTTTGATCAACGTGGTAAGGAATTGAAGGATTCTATGCGTGAAGCGTTTTTATCATTCTTTGAAACGAAACAACATCATCGAATCAATCCATATCCCGTTCTTGCTCGTTGGAGAGATGATATCCATCTAACAATTGCTTCCATTGCAGATTTTCAACCCCACGTTACTTCTGGCGAAGTACTCCCTCCTGCAAATCCCCTCACAATTTCTCAACCATGCATCCGTTTGACAGATGTTGATGCTGTTGGGCGTTCAGGCCGCCACCTTACCACCTTCGAGATGATGGCACATCACGTTTTCAATCGCCCCGATGAAGGTGAATCATACTACTGGATGGAAGAATGTGTGACATATTGCCATGCCATGTTGACCGAAACATTCGGTATTGATGCCATGGAAATCACGTATGTGGAAAACCCATGGTGTGGTGGTGGAAACGCAGGAGCAGCTGTCGAGGTCATTGTTGGTGGCTTGGAATTAGCGACACTTGTGTTCATGAATCTAGAGGAATCGCCAGAAGGTGAGATTGAACTGAAAGGTGACCGCTACAAGGAAATGCCATTGCAAATTATTGACACAGGATATGGTCTTGAACGATTTTGTTGGGCTGCAGCAGGTACGCCTACTATCTACGAAGCAATTTATCCTCAAACAGTGCAATGGCTGAAAGAGATGAGTGGTTTTTCATCTGTCGCTAAACAATGGCCTGACCTTAATCTCGATAGTTTACTCGGAGAAATGAGTCGACTGAACGGCATCATGAACATCGAACCAGGAGTTGATGCAGACGAACTTTCTTCGCTATTCATAGGTCGATTGAAAGAGAGAAATGTCGATATCACCAAGGAACAATTCTTTGGTGTTACAGAACCACTTTCACGAATTTATGCTATTCCTGATCATCTTCATGCTCTTTGCCACATGCTAGGTGATGGATTGGTTCCTTCAAATGCTAAAGCGGGATATCTCGCTCGAATGCTCGCTCGCAGAATCTTGCGTATGCGAGATGATTTAGGGATTGAGATTTCTCTTTCTGAACTCATTCAACATCATCTTGAAGTCAACATGAACGGACATGAGATGAAACAAACAAAAGATGGTTTAATCACCATCATGGAACTTGAGGAAAGCCGATACAAAGAGGTTCTACGCAAAGGTGCTAATTTGATTCAACAAGAATTGAAAACCATTGATTCTACAGTGGAAGAACTTCCTGATACTCTCCTCTTCAAACTCAATGATTCACATGGGTTGCCCCCGGATATGGTCATCAATATTGCCAAGGGTAACGGGTGGAGTAACCTGCGTTTGCGTACTGGTTTCTCTGCTGAGATGGCAGAAAGACATGCCATCATTGCAAAACAAGCTGCTTCAAGTACAGTTCAGCCAGATATTGTCGAAAACCTTCCTGTTTTGCCTACAACAGTTCCGCTCTACTACGAAGATGTCCAACAACGTTCTTTTGATGCGAGTGTTCTGGCATCATTGCCTTTGATTGATGGAATGGGACCTGATAATGCAACGCATGCAATCGTTTTAGCAGAATCCTGCTTCTATCCAGAAGGTGGTGGCCAAGAAGGAGATTATGGTTCTCTGTCCACAGATGCCGTGACACGTAACGTGCTGGATACTCAAAAAATTGGGAATTTAATTGTCCATCTCTGTGATGGTTCCTTTTCAATCGGGGATTTAGTCCATGGAACAATCGATTGGAAGCGACGAAAGCAAATGATGGATCATCATACTGCTGTACACATCGTTGGAGGAGCTGCACGAAGAATTCTCGGGCCACATATTTACCAAGCAGGAGCAAACAAATCCGTTGAACTCGCTCGACTTGATATCACTCATTATCGTCGATTAAATCGAGATGACCTTGATGCGATTGAGATACTTGCAAATGAAGTTCTTGGACTCGTATCTCGCACAGAGAAAACTGTTCTAGCACGTCATGAAGCGGACAAAAAACATGGTTTTGATCTGTATCAAGGGGGGGCTCCAAAAGGAAACAGCATTCGCGTATTGAGAATCTCTGACCATGATGTGCAAGCTTGTGGTGGCACTCATCACGATGAGCCTGGACAAATTGGTTCAATTCGAATCATTCGCTCTACGGCCGTACAAGATGGTGTTGAACGCCTTCACATTGTTGCTGGTGATGCAGCACTACAATATGCTCGATCACAAGATTCAATCCTAAGAAAGGCATCTGAAACGTTTGGCATTGCTAACGAGGATTTGCCTAAGACTGCTGAACGATTCTTTGGTGAATGGAAAGATCAGAAGAAAAGAATTGAACATCTGGAATCGGAAATTGTTCGTCTGAGAACATCTGGTGGAAGTGATGATTCATTGGATATCGATGGCGTGAGAATCGTCGCTATGGAACTTGATGGAAATTTGAAACAACTCACATCCATGCTGCAG
>JABIYX010000010.1 GCA_018666575.1 Methanobacteriota archaeon
AGGCTCTCCGAGAATAGTATTGGCTTGTGTCGGTAAGCCATTTGATACGCCACAATGGAGGTCGACAAGTTCACCTCTTTCCAAGACGACTTCACCTTCAAAGGTTCCAAGGCGTAGTTTTGGACCAGGGAGATCAGCTAAAAGCCCGACATATCTCCCTGCCTCAGTTTCAGCAGTTCGTATGTTCTGAATTGTTTGTTCCTTGCCCTTGAAATCGCCATGGGAATAATTGAGTCGAGCAATATCCATGCCTCCTTGAATCATCTGTTTTAGGGTTTCAACCTCATCGCTTGCTGGGCCAATTGTTGCAATGATTCTCGAACGCATGCTCTCTCCTCAAACCTCAACAAGAGCAAGCAACCCATAGTCCTTACAATCATTGGAATGTCAAAACGAGTAATAGAAACCCTCCCTCAAGCCCAATCAAGGAACAATGCTCAAACCATTGATGCTACCAAGAGAGATTTAGGGGATAGAAACGTGAAGAAAAAGAGAGATGAAATTCTTCGTCGTGAAACACTAGAGTATCACGAAAAAGAACCGCGTGGAAAAATCAAGGTAGTACCAACAAAACCTCATGCAACAGCACACGAACTTTCACTTGCTTATTCTCCAGGAGTTGCCTTTCCGTGCCTTGAAATCGCTGAAAGGCCAGAGGACGCATATCGCTACACTTCAAAGGGAAATCTTGTCGCAGTTATTTCGAATGGAACCGCCGTGTTAGGCCTTGGAAATATTGGGGCTTTGGCCAGCAAACCCGTCATGGAAGGAAAAGGTCTTCTTCTCAAGACCTTTGCTGATATCGATGTGTTCGATATTGAAGTAGATACAACCGACCCCGAAGAATTCATTTCGACTGTCGTCAATATCTCGAAAACCTTTGGAGGCATCAATCTTGAAGATATCAAGGCTCCAGAATGCTTTGAAATTGAACGTAGAATTGCAGAAGCAACAGATATTCCAGTCATGCATGACGATCAACACGGGACTGCAATTATTTCCGGTGCTGCGTTACTCAATGCAACAGAATTGCAAGAGAAAGAACTCGATACAATCAATGTCGTCGTTCTTGGCGCAGGGGCATCAGCGTTTGCCTGTGCAGAACACTATGTCGCTCTTGGCGTGAAGCGTTCAAACATCAAAATGGTTGATTCTCAAGGAATTATTACAACCAACCGTCTTAAAAAAGGAGAATTAAACGAATACAAAGCGAAATTTGCTATTGATTGTCCAGACGGAACTCTTGCTGAAGCAATGGAAGGCGCAGATGTCCTTCTTGGTCTTTCCAAAGGGGGACTTGTCTCAAAAGAAATGATTGCATCAATGGCTGCAAATCCAATTGTATTCGCACTTGCGAATCCAACTCCAGAGATTCTACCAGAGGAGATTCTCGAAGTCCGTACTGATGCTATCATTGCAACAGGTCGTTCTGATTATGCGAATCAGGTCAACAATGTCCTCGGTTTCCCTTACATTTTCCGAGGCGCTCTCGATGTGCGTGCAAGAGACATCACTCAAAACATGAAGATGGCAGCAACACGCTCGCTTGCAGCGTTAGCAAAAGAACCGGTTCCAGATTACATTTCAACCGCTTACGACGGTGCAACGATGGAATATGGCCCTGAATACATCATCCCCAAACCATTCGATCGTCGTGTATTGATTTGGGAGGCATCTGCAGTAGCACAAGCTGCTGTTGACGAAGGAATTACTTCTGTAACGAAAGAAGAATTTTCACTCCAAGGCTACAGGGAATCACTCGAAGCACGATTGGGAATGACGTACTCCATTATGCGGAGTGTCATCAATCAGGTCCGTCGAAGAAACAAGCGAATTGTATTCCCTGAAGGAGACAATGAGAAAGTTATCCGCGCTGCTGCTCAACTTGTTGAACAAAAAATATGCAAACCAATCTTACTTGGTCCGAAAGATCGAATCGCCCGAATGATGGAAGAAATGCACTTCGATTTTGAATACGAAGTCATTGATCCTCGAACAGATGAACGTCGAAAAGGAGTCTACGCGGAGAAGTTGTTTAACCGTAGACAGCGCAAAGGCGTCACAAGAGTGGATGCAGCACGTCTTCTTAAGAGCCGTCCATATTTTGCGAGTCAAATGGTTGAATCTGGAGATGCTGATGGATTCGTTGGAGGTGTAAGTCGAAATTACAGCGATGTTCTGCGTCCAGTTTTGGAAACAATAGGCCCTTCTGATGATGCTCATTGTTTGATTGGCTGCTACATGGTAACCATCAAGGGACGACTTCTTTTCCTTGCAGATGCAACTGTAAACGTTTATCCTGATAGCCGCACACTTGCAGAAATAGCGGTTCAAACTGCGAAGGTTGCACGACGATTCGGTGTAAGTCCGAAGGTTGCCATGCTCTCGTTCTCAAACTTTGGAAGCACTCGCGCTCAGAGAAGCGACCGTATTGAGGAAGCGGTTGAGATAGCAAGAATTCTTGATCCAACACTCGTGATCGATGGTCCAATGCAAGCCGATACAGCACTCGATCCGACCGTTCAGGAAGAATATCCATTCATGGAATTTACAGGTCCAGCAAACATTCTGGTACTTCCGAATCTTGCTTCAGCAAATATCGTTTACAAAATGCTTGAACAACTCGCTGATGCTGAAATGACTGGACCTATCCTTGAAGGAATGAAAAATCCAGTTCAACTTGTAGCTCGCCAAGATGGTGTTCGTCACATCGTTAACATGACAGCGATTTGTGTTGCTGATGCCATGCGTAAGGATTCTTACTGGGAAACACTTGCTAGTGAGTCTTCAGATTCTTGAATAACTCCTTCTTCAAAGGAGATGGTCGGTCTTCTTGGCCTCCATATTGCCCCTGTTACGAAACCAGCAACAAGTCCTCCAAACAGAAGGTTTGGCCATCCATCAAGAGCGTATGTGTCAAATCCGCGTAAAATAGGAATCAGAAAAGAGGGGACGATACCAAGCAATGTCGTCCACAACATTTCGGTTCGGAAATTGCCCCATGAATCTGCTGTCTTTGGGACTCTACGTGCAGGTGCTTCTCGTACAGGAGAGACGACGAATCGAACCACTGTATTGGTGAGTGATCGGTCGACAGGTATGTTTGAGGTTGCAAAAACATCTTTCCGCTTTGGATGCATTTCTACAGCCAATCGATGATACTGCAACGGGCCTGTGGTTTCGATTGGACGAACTCGCCCATCCATCATTGCACCACGATGATTCGCAGCAGCGGCATCGCCTAAGATCTCAACGACTCCAGAATCGAGGTGAATTTCATTTCGGGCATGATGCCACTCTGGGAAAGATGGAGAGCGAACTTCCCATTTACCTGGCAATCCACTGATGTCGAGTTGCTCTTCGATTTGTTTTCTTATGGCTTCTATCTCGCTTTCAATAAGACCAATCATCGGTTCTTCAGAATCTTCAACACCCTCATTTTCGCCAAGTAAACCAGCGACTTGACCCCTTGTAATTGGATGTTCAAGAATGTAATAATCAGGTAATTGGACTTCATATCGTGGTCGCTGGCTCGCATAAATCCAACCACCCTTATCACTTCCCAGGAAGGAGCTTCCTTGGGGAACGCGCTTGAAATCAAGTTTATTCACAGAGATTGAATCCAAAGAATCACTTCAGTTGAGATGTTGTTCCATTTTGCGATACCAGACCATTCCATTTTCATGCTCTTCCAAGAGTCTGAATTGCTTGAATGGTGATACTGAGCGCATGTAGCCAAATGCTGCAAAGTCAACGAGGTCAGGGTGATTACCACCAAAGAAATCCTTTCCTTCAAATGATTCAGTATATTCTGTTAGAAGATCATGCCACAGTTTCTTCGGGGTTCTTCCGTCTTTCTTTACGCGTTTGCGAGCGATGATGCCCCACATGATCGGAAATCCCGCCCATGCATAGAGCCGTCTGGAAATAAATCCGAATTTCTCAAGTTTTGATACCCGTCGAGTGGTGCTCAGAGCAGATCCAAGCGAGCCATAGAGAATTGGAATTGTAGCACTTTTCCACGCATTGTCAACATGTTCCAACATGTTGTCATATCGCTCATTACCCTTTCCAGTGGAAAGTTTACCTTGGTTGTATTTGTCATCAATGTACGACATAATTGGAGTAGAGTCAACCACTACAGTGCCTTCAGCATCCGTAAATACTGGAACCTTATTCCATCCATTGGTGAATGAAAGCTCCTTTTTTGTTTTCATAGCGTTGACTTGTATCTCATCAACATCCATTCCTAAGTGCTCAATAATCCCTCGAACTTTCCAAGAGAATGGGCATGTTTGCAATAGATGG
>JABIYX010000152.1 GCA_018666575.1 Methanobacteriota archaeon
AAGGTGGAGTTAATCCTGAGCTCGATATTGATTGGTACATTGGTCTGATAAATGTTCTACGGATACATCATCCGACTATTGATTTGGATTGTTTTTCACCAATTGAGTTAGAAGGTATAGCAGAAGTTACGAACAGCACGACTCTTGAAGTTCTTACTCGCTTCAAGGATGCTGGGATGCATGGCTTGCCCGGTGGTGGAGCAGAGATGCTTGTTGAAACTGTACGAACAGATGTTTCTCCAAAGAAAGGTCATCCCGATAATTGGCTAAGAGTCATGGAAGAAGCCCAATGTTTAGGATTGACTACCAGTGCGACTAACGTCATTGGATTCGGAGAAACAAATTCAGATAGGATCGAACATTTGAATCGAATTCGTCAACAACAAGAACGTGTACAGTCAAAAGGGTATACTGGTTTCACATCATTCATTGCATGGCCAGTTCAGTTAGAAAGTAACACATTTGGAAAAAGAAATAAAGGTTCTAACCGATTTGAATTAGGTGCAGGTGCTAGTGAATATCTTCGTCACGTTGCTATCTCCCGTCTATTCCTTGATAATGTGCCACATATACAGGCCTCTTGGCCTACGATGGGGATGGGTGTTGCTCAGATGGCCTTGCTCGGGGGTGCAGACGATGCTGGTTCAACGATGATGGAAGAAAATGTAGTATCTGCATCTGGTACAACCAAATTTAGCGCCTCTGAACAGGAATTACAAACATCAATTATTCGATCCGGCTTTATTCCACTGAGAAGAGACAGTGATTACAAACACTTGGAAACTCCCGACACAACAACATCACTTCCAGATGCAATGTGCTTACCACCCTCTCAATTCGTTGAATTGGTATAGAATACAACCCATATTTGGGCAACGATATTTCTTCCACCCTTACTGGATTCTCCGGTAGGGATGTATTCTTGACCATTGAAAAGTCCACGATATGTGAGTTCATTTGTTTGACCATTATGATCAACCCATGAGGAGATGTCGTGGGACCATTGTTTGACATCTTGTCCAGCACACCATCCGGCTCTGCCATATGGCCATGAACCGTATTGATTAGCAACTACTCCATTCACAATTTCGTTTTCACATCCAGTACTTGAGGCTACAATTGGATGCCATTCATACGCATGATGATTATCGATGTAGTAATGATGTTCATGGTCACAGAATTCTGCACAATTCGCATTGTCCTTCTGGAATCCATGTCCAGTTATTGTTGCAACAATTTCAACACGAGTTGTATCTTCTGGAACTGTGAAATTTAAGCTTCTTAGATACCTACTTTCATTATTGTACGTCCCATCGAATTCTCCTCCTGTAAACGCAAATGTGGCGTCGTGTGCACGTTCACCACTTCCCCAGTTAGAGAATAGGAACTTAATGGTCATATCACCTTTGTTCGCTCCTTTGTAACGGAATCTCCTTGTTTCATCATCCTCCAACATGAAGAGGTACGGGCTAATATCGGTAAGCCAACGCCCTTCACGCCCATAGGTGGTGATCCATCGCATGAATTCAGTCCCGCATACGGACGAATTATCTGCATCACAAATGTACATGTGGGCAAGATAATCCCACTCATGGCAGCCACCATATGAGTTGTCACTCTTTTGGTATCGATTGCTTCTTTCATCACATGCATGTTCATGGAACACCTCTAGCGTGTCATATGACGTCATATTCTCTGGCATACTAAATGTGGCATTACGATATGAATTATGATTCGAACCCCAGCCTCCAGCATGCCTCTCGAAGTCATACAATGTTACAACATCAATCCCAGTGTCTTGCATACGAATCTCTGGCTCAAATTCTGCATTCCACTGATGGGGCTCATACGCATAGTGATTTGGATCATTAGTCTGAGATACCCAAGCATAAATTGAACCAGTTTCCCTTGCTCTTTGGAACCGATCAATTCCCATGAAAAATGGGCTATTGGTATTGGAGATCATTTGCCCTAGTCCACCTTGAATATTACTTGCATCCATGTCTATGTAGTGAATACGACCAGACCATTCTTGTTCTTCACTCGGATTTAATCGGGATTCCACATCACTCTTTCTTGAAGTAACGTCATTGTGATATGAAGAGTCAAATGAACCATAGAATAAATGAGTATTAGTTGGAAGATTGCGGATGAAAGTACCAGGATTTGTGGCCCATGTTCCTGAATTTGAGTTTCCACTTGAGTCAGTATACTTGAACATGAAGAGGTAAACGTCATTTCCAGTCCACTTGTTTTGGAACGTGAACGTTCCATCGAGGGTTGGTACTGTGAACGTTGGAACGACATCCATCGGACCAGTCACTGTAGTTCCTGATGTCCATGCAATTGGAGTCTGGTTAATTGCACATCCCTGAGCGTCAATTGTCCATTTAGAAGGACTGTTCGGACAGATGTCAACATTAGCAAAGACTCCATCTCCATCAAGGTCTGCGCATCCAGCAGCATTTACAATTAAACCAGATGGAGTACCTTCACATTGATCTAGAAGGTCATTGACACCATCAACATCACCGTCTCGTTCAACAGCAGCGCAGCCATAAACATCAACATCTGAAGCCCCAAGAGGGGTGTAAGGACATTGGTCTAAGGTTGCACCAGTTGCATTTACATCGTTGACAGCATCGTTATCATCATCGTCGTCTTCAGTTGTATCAAAGCAACCATCATTGTCAAAATCAGTATTAGAGTTGCGTTGAAGAACCCAGTTTGTCCTGCCTTTGGGACAAAGGTCAGACGAATCATTTTCTCCATCATTATCATCGTCTGAATCTTCTAATAGATCATGGCATCCATCTTGATCCCAATCTAAGTAAAGATTAGCAGGCCAATTAAGTTCACCCTCTTGACAAGAATCAGCTTCATCCAAAATTCCGTCACCATCGTCATCAGCATCGTTTCCATCATCCATGCATCCATCTTGGTCTCGATCATTTTCATGATTGCTTATCCAACCAATTATTGATGTACATAAATCATCTGAATCTAAAATTCCATCACTGTCATCATCGTTATCTTCATCATAATCTCGACATCCATCTTGATCGATATCACTTAATGTGCTTGACGCCCAACCATCAGTTTCACCGATTCCATTTGGACAATTGTCCATCTCATCGATTATTCCATCTCCATCAAGGTCATTATTTTCAACAATTATGACAGATGTATTTCCATAAGCTTCCGTAAAGGTATATTCGCCACAAAGAGCAACACTTTGGATTACAAATGTGTCTTCCCTTTCATCCAACCCTGTGACAAGTTGAGAAAATGAACCATCAGATTGTATTGGTACTTCGATAGTATTCATACTCATTGATTGATCAGGTATATGCATTCTCAGCGTGCATGTTGATGTATCTTGGTGCAATACTTGGCCTTGGATTTGTATAATTGGAGATTCAACCAAAATATTCTGTGGGACGATCAAAGAAGTTATGCCTTCATCAGGAATAAACACTGTGAACGAATTTGAATGCACACTTTCTGCACCTGTTGACAAGATTATAGTGACTTCAATTGTGAAAACTCCATGTGTAGTTGGCTGAATAATAACGGATATGGAGTCCTCTTTCTCATTCATAATGACTTCTGCTCCATTTGGAATGTTTCTATCGTGTTCAGTATTCAGTGTGGCAGAATACGTTCCTTGACCCTTTTGATCTAGAAGTAGTTTGAGCTCTGTTATTTGATTGATTTCACCCGTTGGATTCATTGTAGTCCAATTGGCAATGAGTGAATATTCTTCAATAACTTCTTCCTTCTCCTCTTCAGTAGGTGTGTCGGTTCCAAAGCATCCTGACAACATTAACAAGGACAGGAAAATTGCTGGCAAAGCCTTTTTGCTCATGTCATTACATCAAAGCGCAGGACATGAACCTAACGCTTACCGATGTAAAAATGCTCAGTTCTAGAATCATTTACTCTGAGGTGCTGGAGTTGGATTTTGGATGTTGGGAATTCCACGCGGATTGGCATAACCCATAGTAGTGGCATTTTGTTTTGTCTTTTGATTTTAACAACTATTTCCCAATGAACTCGAAGTAATTCTGAATTGACGGAACCTGGCCATATCATTTCAGGAGGGGTGAGTTCGAAATCACCTTCTTCTTCGAGAACCTGCCCTCCACCCTCTTCTGAAAATCTCATGGGTCTTAGGAATACTCCTCCTGGAATATCCTGTCGCTCCATTGGCGCATCTTCACCACCTGCAGTACCATCATCAAGACCTTCTTCCCAATGGTGCGGTAGCGGTGTTGAAAGTCCAACCGGGGGCTGTTGGCCTAGCGTTCTTCCAGACAATTCTACCAAAGCAGAACGTGAAGGGGGCAGTGTCCCAACATGCCAATGAATAGAGACAGATTTCCAATCATCTCGGCGTTCAGGTATGATGCATTTGCCCCGAAGAGGTTGGCCACTGCGAATGGTCGATTCGAGTTCCATAATCGGTGATTTAACTGGATTTTTGAAATACTCTTGCTGTTTTTTTAAATCCAAAAAATTTGCAATCATTCTCAAGAGCAGTGGCATCAAGAGAAATGGCCCGACAATTATAGTTAATATGGGATAATCCAATAATCCTAATCTGATGCTCTGAGTACCTAGACTTGGTATCCCTATGACACTCAAAATTGGTTCAATGAACAAATATGTGAGTGTTGCTAAAAGTAAAATGACTGCGAAATTAATCAATCTTCTTGCAACTGAATGTAGATTGTTTGGAATGATATACCAGCCACTTCTTTGTTGATAAACAAGATTAACAAATTCAGTATCGTCGATGATCTGTAAAGGTTCTCCGCTCCATTTCGTTCCATCCTTTGATTCAAAGGTTCGTTCAAGCAGCCATCCCTCTTCGCTTTCAATTCTAAATTCAGGATAACGATTTTGAATTTGTTCTCCAGTAAGATTGACATTCAATCTTTCTTCTACGATGGGAACAGAGCTTGCTTTCCATCGCTGATGTTCAAATGGTGGATATCTCACCTTGTGAATAACATTCCATTTTGTCATAGATTTCACCTTAGGTAAAGAGCAGTTTTACTCCTGCTTGGAATGCTAATTTTCTGAATGCAGGTACCTTTCGTAGTAATGCCATCCCAAGAGGTACTGGCTTTTCGATATCGCCTACTGAATTGATTAATTCAATAACCTCTGGTTTTGCAAAGTTTGCGAAATGACGATCGAGTTCTTCATCAGTGCGTGTTGATACGAGCAAATCACGCAGTGCCCGTGCTCTGTCTTGCTCTTTCTTCATCTTCGGCCATGATGATTTTGTGACAGACTTGAGGTCTTTCTCCGTGAGTTTATCAGTATTTACAGCAATAACGAGCTTATCGACAATAGACGAAATTTGTTTGAACCCAGGTCCGAGGCCTCCACCTGTTGTTGGCTTAGCCATTCCTGCAGCGTCACCGAGTACCATGACACGTTCTTTGAACGGTCGTCGAATCATACCTGAGGGCACGGGGCCACAATATCTTGCAGTTTCCTGCACATTTTCGAAACGTTCTTTCCACAAAGGATGGTTGAGGAGACCATTGTAACAGTCGAGAATACTTTTGCCATCTAACATTTCTGCTTTAGACCAAAGTCCAATTCTGTGAGTATCGTTACCAGAAGGAATGACCCAAGCGAAGAAACCAGGTGCAATTTCTGATCCGCTGTACATCTCTAACCAACGATTTTTACCCTCATAACCCACCACTTCTGCTTGGAAACCAACCATCATCTCTTTTGGATGGCCCATCTTAAATTTCCTTCGAACCCATGAATGAGCACCGTCGCATCCTATGATGAGTTTACATGTGACTTGGCGTTCTGCTTCAGTGCGTTGATTCTTGATCGCTACAATTACACCATCGGGTCGAATCACTGCATCAATTGGTTGAGATTCGAGCATAATATCTGCTCCTGCTTGTAGTCCCTGTTGGACCACTTCTTGATCGAATCGCTTCCTACAAACAACATATGTTCGTAAATCACCATCTTTCCCAACAGGAACAAGGGTCCCAGACGGGCCATGTATTAATGCGCCATCTACGTCTTGAACGACTGTACCATATGCTTCAACAGCATGCATAGCACTAGGGGTTACAAGACCTGCGCACTGAAATGGACGTCCAATTTCGGTGTGTTCTTCAATCATCAAGACCGATAATCCTCTTTCACAGAGAAGGCGTGATGCATAGCCTCCAACAGGGCCAGCCCCGACAATGACAACATCATAGTCGTAGTCCATGGTTGGTTTGAAGTGTCTGACTTCATGAAGTTTCTTCCGAATTCAGCGCTTAGCGAACCGATAACCGATTCTTTCATTCTTGCGGAGATAAAGAATTGCAGTGTATGGATTACCTGTTTTCTTGGCGATGAGGTCATCAAATGGTCCAATTTCCCCTTTTTCGATCAATGTCTTTGCTTCTTCTCTTGTGATTTCTCGTTTAGCAATTTCACGTGCAATGTCCAATTTACAACCGGATGCAGTAGATTTAGGTCGATAGTGAGTTTCAGTTTCAAACAATTCAGTCTTATGTTTTGGACAAATACCTACGACTCCTGGTTTAACTTCGAACTTTCGAGCATCTGCAGCAGGTTCTCTAGGCGGGAATTCAAATCCTACTTTATTTCCTTCAAGAATGAGATATGCAGGGAATGGTTTTCCTCTTCGAGAAATGAAATTATCGATGAGTGGCGATTTTCCATCGACCAAAATAGCCTTTGCTTCATCGGCTGTAATTTCTCTCTTGCAAATTTCTTTTCCTACGCCTCTGAATTTACATTCATCGTTATCGCATGCAAAGTGCGTATCTGTTTGTCGAATGGTGCCATCACACTTTGGACACGGGCAAACGGCTTCATCTGTCGTCTTTGCACGTGTTCCTGATGAGAGAGCAGATGTGACTTTTCCAGAGTCATCGATTGATATGGTCGTTGTATAGGATTCTCCATTTCGATTGAAAAATCCATGCAGATCCTCAATTTTTTTATCTTGTAAAAGTCTAGATGCAGTAGTTCTATCGAACCATCTTCCACTGGTATCTTTCCAAAACACAAACGTACATCCCTTGTCTTTACCTTCGTTCTTTTCACAGGTGTATGAGAGTGCTGTTTCAGTAATTGTACTGTCACACAATGGACATTGTCCAATAGAATTATCACCTGTGAAGAGATCATTTCTCTCGTGATCACGAATCCTCGTAACAAGGTCATTTGTTTGATCGATTATACGTTGCATATATTCACTTGCAGCAAGTTTGCCTTGCTGTACGGAAATGAGTGCAGATTCCATTTCACCGGTCAACTCAGCCGATGTTATCCATTCAACAGGGATTCGTCTTAGAATCTCAATAATTCGTATACCGTGAGGTGCAGCGTTAATTGCTCCGGATTGTTGTCGTGAGATGTATCCTCTGGAAAGTAATTTTTCGATTGTATCTGCTCTTGTTGCAGGGGTGCCTAATCCCTTGTCAGACATTGCTTCTGCAAGTTCTTCGTCCTCAATTTCCTTACCTGCTCGCTCCATGAGCGTCAATAAACGGGCTTCCTTGAGTCGTGATGGAGGCTTAGATTTGTCTTCTTTCCATGTATGTTCTTCAATTTTTGAAGAAACAGGGCTCTGGGGAATTGTACCCCATCCTTCAGGGAAGTTCAAGTTCTTTGAAACGACTTCTCTCCATCCAAGAGTTTGGTATTGTTGAGCTTCTTTTACGAATATTTCACCACCTAAATTAGCGGTTCTTTTTTGCTTTTCAATGGTTGATTGAGGGTACCATGATGCTAAGAAATTTCGGACAATCAGGTCATATAATCGCTTTTCATCGTTCGATAGTGAGCCTGTTGGACTTTTACCCGTAGGGATAATCGCAAAGTGATCACTCACCTTTGCATCGTTGAAATTTCTCTTGACATTTTCTAAGCCTCCATTCTTGAGATGTTGGGCGTAATTAGTATAGTCTGCTTGTGTTCCAATATTTGCAATTGTTTCATCAATAGCATCATTCATGTCAGAGGGTAAATATCTCGAGTCTGTTCTCGGATATGTCGTTAGTTTGTGGCGTTCATAGAGTGCTTGAGCGACATTGAGTGTTCTCTTAGCAGGCCAAGAAAACATAGAGTTCGCTTGTCTTTGAAGTGAGGTGAGATCATAATTCAGAGGTGGTCGCTCTTTTCCAATGGATAGTTTTTCACTAACTTCTGCATCTTCACCAGAATCAAGGAGTTTTTGGATTCGATCTTTATCTTGCTGAGTGAGGACCCAATGTGCCTTGACATCATCATTAGACACCCCGCCTTCCCATCGTCCTGTCCAGTTGCTCGTCTTGTTAGAGAATGTAGCATTCAATTCCCAATATGGCGTAGGTATGTGTTGGAGAATTTCCAGTTCATGATCGACAATAATTCCTAAAGTAGCAGTTTGAACACGCCCAATTGAAATTGCTTGGCGCTCACTGCGTTTTTTGGGCAAGAATATCTCAGCCACTCGAGAACCGTTCATGCCAATAAGCCAATCTGCCTGACTTCGGCTGTATGCAGCATCTGAGAGTGGTTTGAATTCCTTTGCTGACTTGCGTTCATCCCATGCCTTTTGTATTGCTGTACTGGTCATTGATTGCAACCACATTCGACTTACATCAGTCTTGACTTTTGCATGTTGGTATATTGTTTGGAAAATGAGTTCACCTTCTCTTGCAGCGTCACATGCATTGACAATTTCTGAAACGGACTTGTCTTTCATTAATTTTTTAATTGCAGTGAGTTGTTTTTTTGTAGATCCAGATTTAGGTTTGAACTCAAATTCATCGGGTATGTATGGTAGTCGGTCAGCAGTTTCCCGCCAATTCTTGAACTCAGGGTCATAGTCATCCATGTACTTTAGTTCAAGCATATGTCCAACTGCCCAAGTTACGACAATACCGTCTCCTTGCCAGTGAGTAGCCTCTTTTTTGGAGATGCCAAGTACTTTGGCAATGTCCTCTGCAACACTAGGCTTCTCGGCGAGGACAACGATGCTCATTGTATCATCCGGTTTGTCGACCATACTTGAAGGCTCGCCAAACTTCATTTTGAACAGATACCTTATGGTATCTATGGATTTATTGGGAAAATTTAGAAAGATTTTTTCTGCTTAATTCTTCGTCCCATTTTTCTTCATTTTTTCTGAAGCCACAACCCTCGCACCCAGGATACCCAGCGAGTAATAGTTCAGAGCACATTTGTTCAAGCAATGGTATTACGACATCGGTTGATATTGGGAGCCAGAGTGTTTTGATTGACGAGGGTTTTTCATAATTCGTCAGTACACATTGATTTTGTACATCTTTGATAATAACATGTTCACCATCTGTAACGGTTGGGAATGTAATCCTCTGAGGTAAAGCATCGCTCATATTGAGGATAAGTCGATTCCATCGCTCATGATATTCAATAGGTATGGCAATGGATAACTTCCCCAGCGATAGCACTCTTCTACCTCCCTCTCGCAACGCCAACCAGAGTGGTGAATTCTCCTCCATGGCACTCCGAACCATCACAAGGCTTGAAGGATATCGGTTCAAGGAGTAAACATGGGGAGAGTCTTTCGATTCATATCTCGACCTCTTCTTGCGGTTCAAGATTCTGAAAAGGCTCATGGCCGTTCCTTGTTAATGCTTCGAATACTTTCCTCAAATCCATTGACAAGATTCGTGCTACGAACATTGTACAAGCCAACTCATAGTCTTCCAATCAAAAGATTTGGGATCGATTTTGAACACCCATTTGGAATAGCTGCTGGTATGGATAAACGGGCTGAAGCGCTTCGTGGTTGGGAATCAATAGGTCTTGGATTTTCTGAGATTGGTGGAGTGACAATGCTGGAGCAGGAAGGTAATCCAAAACCTCGAATGTTTCGTCACGGTAGAGATAAAGCGCTCGTAAATAGGATGGGATTCAACAACCCAGGCAGCGAAAAAATTGCTCTCCAACTTAAGAAAGCGAGAAAGCATAATCGAAAGATACCAGTTTGGGCTAACCTTGGAAAGTCTAAACTTACTCCGCTATCCGAGGCGAAAGATGACTATGCGACGACGTTGCGTAGATTATGGCGCGATGTAGACCTGTTTGTGATCAATGTGTCATCACCAAATACTCCGGGATTGCGTGATTTACAACATGGAGAATTTCTACGCAGCATTATCCATGAGTGTATGTCTGAAAATCAAAAATCAGCAGATATGTACGGCGGGGAAACAAAACCAATATTGATTAAAATCGCTCCCGATTTATCTCACTCGGAACTCGAACAAATCATCGATGTTGCTTTAGTTGAGAATATTGATGGAATCGTAGCGACAAATACCACATTGCACCGTCCAAATGATGTTGATAAAGTATACAAAGAGTCGGGTGGGTGTTCAGGTTTGCCTCTAACACTTCGTAGTACAGAACTAATCCATCACATTTACAAATGTACAAACGGAAAACTTCCCATCGTTGGCGTAGGTGGAATAATGTCCTCTGACGATGCCTGGGAGAAAATTATCAACGGTGCCTCTCTTCTCCAGGCATATGCTGGTTTTGTGTTTGAAGGTCCGAGTTTGACAAAAGAAATTGTCAATGGATTGAGAAGGAAACTAAGAGATTCAGATTTCAAAACCTTGGAAGAAGCAATAGGTTCATCGGTACAACTTGCATGAATGGCAGATATTGAAATAGGTGCGTAAGAAGGGTGAGATGAGGACTATGTTATCATATCGTACACGACTCATTCTCATCGGTGGGGTGATTACAATCGCTGTTCTTGGAACGATATTCCTTCAAGCCCCTGAACCAACTCTTACTGTAGAAGAATTGCTTGAAAATTCATCAGACCATCTTGGTGAAGAAGTTGCAGTTCGCGGAGAGATCATGGACGGTTCTATTGATGAATTGAACATGACATTTATTCTAGAAGGACCTGATGAAAATGTTCTCGTTGATTATTCGAATGCTGGTTCAATTTCCAATGGGTTAGGAGATAACAGAACAGTGTATGCAGAAGGTACGTTCAAAGAAATTGATGGGACTTATGTTGTAGAAGCTGACACAATAAAGACATCATGTCCATCGAAATACGAAGAAGAAGCATAGATTGATTCATCGTTTGATTGAAATACACCTTCACGCAGGGTATCATGGGATAGGTGGGGAGCTAGGCGTACCCTGTACCACAAATCGTCTTTATGGTGGGCTGAATGCCTCAGGGCGGCGAAAGCGGCTTTTGGGTTCCTGTATGCGGACGTAGATGTCTCGCCCCTACATGATCCGGGTGTTGAGAACCGTTTCCGGAAGGAAACGGGGACCAAATAACCGGGGGAACAGGTCAGGCCGGGAACGGAGCATCCCTACCTGGGGCCATGGATGCTGTAGGGATTCGGGACGGAGGAAGTGTGCAGATTTGGCTCAAAAGTACGAGCGTCCACCTGAGGATTCCCACTTTCAAATATCAAATACAACATCACAAAACCAGCCAGGACCTTCGAAGGAAGGAACTTCTGGCCACTTTGATAGGACTTCTTCATTTGGTTTCACTTCCATTAGAACGAGGTCTTGGCGTGTAACTGCTTTGATTTCGACTTCCTTTTCGATGGAATCAGAAGAAACCCATAGAACATGAGCCTGTAGATGAATGGCGTTTTCTTCTGTTTTGATACGAACAGTACTCTCTACCATCCATTTACGTTCCACCTCATCTTGATACAGTACTTCTTCCAACCACTTCACGAGTAGTATGGTATTCATTTCCTCATGCAATGGAATGGATACGTTCCACACAGATGAGTGATGAATGAGTGATTGTATTTGTTTTGCAGAGTTTGAATCAATAAGATAATTCTGCATCCCATAGGAAGTTTCCTCGAATAGACGTTCAAAGGATGCTGCAAAAGAGCGCAAACCAATATCTGCAGTAGTTGGTCGTAACCAGGAGCTCATATCTTGGCCTCAGCGCTTTGATACTTGGAGGCTCCAAGCTATTTCACCGATGCGATCAATCATGTCGTCTAATCGCAATACAAATCGATCAGTTCTATCTGCAGTCAGAATACATTCACTTGCCGCATTTGCCAATTGCGCCGTTTCATCAACAGTCAATCCCAATGAAATTGCAGTTGCAACTGCAACAGCTGCAGCGTCAATTAAACCAATCATTTGTCGAATGTCTTCAAGCATGCATGGTACATGTACCGTATCAGCATCCTTGGAATGAATTGTAACACCGTCTTGTCCTTCCAAAATAACAAGATGCTTCCAATCATTTGTTTCTAGTAAATTAATCGCAGCATCAGTTCCTGTAGCAGAGCCCAATCTTCGTCTCATGAGTTCAAGACCCTTTGATTGGAACATGACCCAGTCTACGCCTTTTGTCCGATGGAGTCCAGTCAATTTGGGATCTGCAATGATTGGTACGTTATGTTCCTTAGCAGCAGCAATAAGCCGAGCTGCTCCTTCGTCATTGAGCACACCCAATCCATAATCGGATAAAATCAGGCACGATGAACCTGGTAATGCATTAATTGTTTGTTCGATGAGCATTTCTGATGCATGTTCAGGTATTGGATTTTCATCTTCAATATCCCAACGCAAGAGTAACTGTTCACCTCTCACGAGGCCTTCACGTGCTCCGAGTAAACGAGTTTTGACTGTCGTAATTCTGTCTTCCAGGACTGCGATACCAGATGTATCTACACCTTCTGCATCAAGCATATCAAGCACTGCCATGCCAGGGCCGTCGTCTCCAATAACTCCATGCAGTTGACTTGAAAGTCCGAGCGAATCAAGTCCTCTAGCGACGTGTGCTGCTGCTCCCACATCCTCGTCCCGAGATATTTCCTTCAGGACAGGGACTGGTGCTCTTGAATTCAAGTTATTTGCAAAACCATGGATGTAACAATCCATCATGATATCACCCACGAGAAGTACCTTCGATGGCTTGATTGATTTGAGTTCATTTTCTAATTTGCGTAGTGCATCGTGTACTCGTGCATCATCATCGTTCATTCCCATAGTAATCCCTCTTCAAATATCATCTTGTAATTCAGCTAAAAGTGTGGCGTGAGCTTGCTCTGAGATGTTTGTCTGTTGGCGAAGAGTGGCAAGCATTGCTTCTTCATCTCCAGTAATGATTCCATCCATCAATGCAGTACGCAATACAGAACGGTATGAAGCTAACTCTGGTGGAATGAAAGGTTGTTCCTTTGCTTCTTTTAGCAATCGTTCATGAGTTGTTTTATCTATGTCAAAAGCAATTTGAACGGTTTTTAGTAACGCTTCTTCCTCAGTATGAATCGTACCGTCGACGAGGGCTTGCCTAAGCATGTCGAGATAGATTTCTTCTGGTGGCGGTACGTTGATCTCTCGGCGTGCTTCGTTGGAAAGTCGTCGTACTCTATCGGGGTGCATACCTAAGAAATCCACAACTTCATTGAGCAATAATTGCTCATCCTTTGTTATTCTGCCATCTTCCCATGCACGTGCAAACATTCTACGAACAAGAGCTTCTCCTGCTTGAGCATCGAGTGATGCTGCACCTTCTGGATGCGATACTGGTGAAAGAACAGGACTTTGATGGTGTACAAGATTTTCATCAATATGAGCTAAAGTCTCAAGGGGAGATACAGAGGATTTGAAGAATGCTTCGAGCAAAACCGTTTTGCCATCAGTCCGCACAGGGGTCTTACCGATTTTTGTACGAAGAGCATGCGCTCGTTCTCGACCTAGTGTTGTTAGAGAATAGACTCTTCTTCTTTGACGAGCACCAGGGACGTGTCGACTTGTATTATCGATCGCAGCCTGTTGCTCGAGTCGCTTTAGCGTGCGAGGGACGTGTTTTCTTTGAACATGTACGGCCGCAGAAATTCCTGCTTGTGTTAATTCAGCCGGAGCCTCCCAAACTCCTTCTGGAAGTTGGTGAAACATAAGATGGAGAAGCGTTCGTTCTTCTGTTGTTAGAGTGCCTAAGAAGCCGCTAACCATGTTCATCCCCCTTGCTTCTATGTCAAGGTGGTAGTCCTTAGGACAATCGGTTCAATCGACGAAACAATATGTGTGTTCTATGACGTGGAACCATGGTCCGACAGCAACGTCGTTACAAACCTCGAGTTCGTACGACACGCCCAATTGGTCCAGAAGTTGTTCGGGAATTATCCAACAAGAAACCATTCCAGCGTCCATCCTTCGATGGGGAGAACTGGACGCTTCAACCGCCATTAGCGACTCGACTCTTCGAAAAGAGTGCGATTGGTCGTCGCAACAAAGATGGTTCAATTTCGTTAACGTCTGCCGAAGTATTGTATTGTCACTGGCATCGATCAGTACCATTGCCTACACTGGATTGGATCGAATTAGAATTTGAGCGAAACCCTCATCTTCTACATGAAGCAGTAATCTTGGATATAGGCCGAAGAGGTGGTGAGATGGTCGTTCCAGTAGAGCATTTGGAAGATAATATTCCATTCGCATCCTGGGGTGTTCGATGGGGCAATAGTCAAAATAGATTCAAGGAATCATGTCAAGCCTATGTAAAAATGGCATCGACAAATGACGAATTCAGCTGGGATGACATCTTCGAATGGTGTGTTCAATCACATAAGAATAAGGCATTGGCTGAACTCTATGTCATCGATGATGAACTTCATGTAACTGGATATCGCGTGGACTTAATTCAGCCAGAAGGCAGCAATAAACGATGGACAGACCTTTCATCAAAATCACGTGAATATGTAGAGTCTTGCTGGAACAAGAGACGCGTATTAGAAAAAGGAGCATATCTTCCTTACGAAGGTAAATGGCCATGGCATCAAATTGGATTCGATCATATGTCAGGGCGAGTTTTACGAGATGAGGAATTTGAATATCTCAAATCATGCATCGATGGAAATGCATCTTCGGAACCCGATATTCTCCTCATGGATGATTTACTCGGCCGTGGGCTTTTGGTACGTCCGGGGTTCAAATTTGGATGCAAATGGAGAGTTTATGATGCAAATCTCGAGGAATCCCATGCTCCTTGGCTCATACAGCCAGTACATCATGCATCGACATCTTGGGAGGGGGCATGTCTATCCATACGTCTTGCTGAAGGAGTGCACAAGGAATGGGTATGTGCTATATTTTCTGATAATAAGTGGAATTATCTACGAATAAAGCGCTGGTTGCCGAAACGGAATTAATTGAATTCATGATGAATTTCTTCATCAGTTTGAATATCTTCTGGGATATGAATTACCTTTTTCTCTCCAAAATAGGATGCGGAAAACCAGATAGTACAAATTGCAAAGAAGATACCGATAATTGTTGACTGATTGTTAAGTAAAGGAATCGCAGATTCTGATTCGGCTTGTAATTCTATTTCTATTGTCCATACTTCACCGTTAAATGATGTCAATTGAACTTCTCCAAACACAAACATATTCGGTTGAAGCAATCCATTAGGATTAATCTCAAGCGTAATTGTTCCTTCTCCAGCGTTGACCTTTAATGGTGAATTTACTGTTCCAATTCGAGTAATTGGCCCGCGTAGATCTACTGAAAATGTTCCATCTCCCTGTCCATTGCCAACATAAGGAATCGTGATTGTTGTTACATCTACAGGGTCAATGAATTGCTCGTGAATCATTTCGTTCGGTAAGGGTATAGTTCCAACGGTTGTGACGGTTGTATGGACATCAAAAGGAATATCATTGCAAATAATAACTCCATCAAAAGTAGCAGTGGAATCAATGATTCCAATTGTGGAGAATGTCCCTTGAATGAAATTATTTTGTTCTCCCATTTCAGGTGAGAAATTGATGGTGCGGCCATCAGTTCCATTGAGGACTCCTAAGCAACTAACGGGTGATTGGGAATTCAGTATTTCTATTGTGAAAGGGGTGCTTTCAAGTACTGTCAATCCAAAATCTGGTAAATCGATTTGAAAATCTGGAGAGCAATTTAATGAATGAATTTCAATTCGCCATACATCCTCCACAATTGATACGTTTACGTGCCATGGGACGAGTATACCATCATGACTACGGATTTGAATACCCATTTCACCAAAGGTGTCCCCTGGTTGGAAAAGATCTTCAAATACGCCATCATTTATTCCCTGCAATTGTTCAGTATTGCCATCGGCTTCAATGACTCGTAAGTATGGTCTTTTTTGATCTATATTCATGGCATTATATTGGGCATCTCCCGCTGTTTTATCCTCGAGAAGAACCAATATTCCTTCACCAGGAAGGGATGCGTCGAATCCTTCATCGGATCTCTTTTCAAACCATACGAACTCCTCGGGTCCAATTTGAATCTTGATTCGCGCTCCACCATCGCTTCTTGATTTAATATCAAATGCAGGACCTATGCAAGGGCTTTGTGTCGTGGAAGGCCATTCAAGAGTTAGGTCCAATGTAGCGTCCTGACCTATTGATTCCATCGTCGGTCCTGTTGGGAGTGACGGTTTATCACCGCCACCATTCCAATTTCCACTTGCCATGATGTCCCATATTCCAATTCCTTTCCATGATCCACTATAGCCTGAATCGTGAACTGGATAGAGGTCAAATGCTCCAAATTGATGCATCATCTCATGGAGGATTGTTCCAATTCCATTCATTCCGTGGCGAATGCTTGACATTGTGTAGTGTTCAAAACTGTAGCCATCAACCATTATCGGGTCTTGGAACGTTGTAAAGTGGGACCAAATTCTGTTACTCGCACCACCTCCTTGTTCTTGAGCTAGTGTGGAATGAACAATTAGAAATCGGTCTACAACTTTATCATCATTCAAATCATATATGCTCCAATCTTCTTCATCAAGATTTTTGACAACAAATTCAGATAATTCAGCGGGCATGAATTGGGTACTATCGCCGTAATCTCGGCCATTTAATCCATCCTTGCCATAATATTCGAGTGATTGTTCAGAACGTATAATCTCATTATGCACGTTGATGTCAATATTTATTGAAGTCCCAACCGCTTCAGAAAAGTATAGGTTGGCTTGTTCTTCGAGGAGTGTGCTAAATGTCTGTTTTTCATTATTTTCTAGCGGGTCTGATTCAAAATCTACGAGAACAACAAGCCATGACTCATTATTTTCCAACCCAACCAGAGGAGTTTCAATTGCGGTTTCTGAATCAACTTCAATATCAAAAAACGAATTAACCGTTGAAGAAAAGGCGAAGGAAAATACAGAAAGAAGTAGGCAAATCAACATGCTGTATGCATGCCCTTTCTTCCCCATGTTATGATGAGCATGCGCATGTGTTTCAATTGTTGGGTTGTCCGCATCCATTGTCACAGGTTATCTGAAGGACTCTTTTTCTTCATGAGTCCATGTTGAAACATTCACTCTTGTGCGCCCCGTCGTTTGTTCACTCCAGGTCGTGGAATCAATGAGGTCAACATCAATTTGACTTGATTTATCAATTTCTAAACGAACATTATCGATTCTTTGCTTTTTGTTCCAAGGATCAACAATGTTCGTCATGGCAATGCTCACCTCAGTTGATAATTGTTCATTGGATTGAGGTAAACTTCCTTGCAACCCAAGTAAATCTAAACCCCTCAGTGAACAACGAATTGATTTTAGTGAATCTTTGAACGGATTTGGTAGAGGTTTCGATGTGCAACCTCCAATGATGATATCAGTTATCCCATGATAATTGACATGATCAATTAAGTCATCTCGCTCATCAATGTGTTCGCAGAGAGCTTCGTATCGAAGAAGACCTGTGCTTTCAGGTGACGTATTTATTGGATAAGCCACGCCAAGGCATGAACAATCAACAAAGGTGACATTACGCCTTCTCCCTTCATGATCGAACATCGCTTTTGGTAAATGGATTGAGTGGGTTTTCTTTACATTCCTTTTAATAACAAATTCGAGAACAATAATCAGTGTTGTTATGAGTGCTATATTCGTTCCATTCCATCTTCCTGGAAGTGATAACAAGAGTACAAGGCCTCCAATTCCGTGGATTCGTACACGCCACCAATCTTGTGTCGAATCTGTAATCAAACCTGTTGAACCTGCGCTTATTGTTGCAAAAACCAAAATAAATCCAATTAATGATGTCCAGAATATGGATAGTGCGAAAACAAACATCTGAACTGCATCATACTGGCTTGTCAATCCGATTTCATCGTGAACTCCATCACCAAAATTGTAGAGCATAGGGATTGCATAGAAGAAAAGTAGGAACAATAGGATATAAACACCACATAGCGAAAAGACTGTCCATTTTCTAAACATATTTTTTTCTTTTTTAGTTAAGCCTGGCTGTGCAAATTGATAAAATAAACCTACTATCAATGGAAGTATGCACATGACTGCAAGGAATACTGCAGTAAGCCATCTCACAACGCTCCATGATGCAGGTTCGTACAGCGTAAGGCACTCAGTTGTTTGACATGGATTCATACGATTGAGAACCCATTGCAATATTTCATCGATTTGAGTCATCATTAGACCAGTCAAGACGATTACGAGAACAAAAATGAGTGTAGCTTGTTGCGTTAAAAGATTGAGATGTTCTTGAACAGTAAGTTTCTGGTCTTTTTCCAGTTGTAAACCACTTGGGGTTTTCAATGAATCAGCCTCACACTAGATCTTTGTGATTCGGTTCTGCTCGGGCTTGTACGATGGTTCGATACACACCAAATATAGCCCATAGAGCGCACATTCCGAGAACGAAACTGTAACCCCATGGTTGGGCATCATCGACAGCCCATCCAAAGGCTAAGAGCAATCCTAAGCCGACTAAGCCTCTTCTGATACCTTGTGGAACTGCGAGTCTCATGTCAAGATGCTTTGGTCCTCCTCCAAATCTTCGCTCGTAGAATTCACCTTGAACAACTGCTCCTACAAGGATAATAGCAAGAGTCGACCAATAGAAGATGTTCCCGTTTGAAAAGAAGTCATCAGCGATTCCTTCCTGTCGTTCTGCTTCTTCGACTGCTGGATCGATATCCGCTACAAAGAGTGATTCGAAGTCACCTACGCTAATTGTGCGAAGGGCTAATCCTTCTTCATCATCGTTCGTTGTTGAATCTGGAGCAGAGATAAAGAAGGAAAGAATATTCCATTTATCACCTTCATTTGCTCCATTCTGTCCATCAACTGCATTGCCGACCAGAGTGAAGGAAACTTCTCCAACATCTTCGGTTGGTGCAATCCAAGATACAACCCAACCATTTCCTGGTTCTGAGTGAGAGACTGCTGTTGGTTCAGCGGGAACTTGTTGTTGGCCTTCTCCCGCTGTCAGTGTTCCGACTCCATAGCTCCATAGCATGAATCCACCTTCGCCATAGGAGGCATGTTGGAGGTTTATTGTGAAATCATACGAGGCTCCTACGTCGTAAGAACGTGGAATTCCAGAGATCGAAACAACGACTTCAGTCGATGGTTGACCGTTTACAGGACCGCCTACTCCGTGGCAGGTACAACCGCCTTCGATGGTCAGACCGCCTTGGCTATTTTCCCAAGGTGGACCGTTGGGATTAGCAATGACTGGTGCAATAAGACAGACAGCCAAGAGAAGAATTAGTAGAGTTCGTGAACGCATGAGCCTTCCTCCAATGTTACTGCCATCCCTAAGAGACCTTTCAACGTTCCTTATCCACCAGTAAATCAGATCTCTTTTATGGCGTTATTCAAACCAGTCATCATGGCCTTTCCGTCACCGAACAACATCATTGTCTTGTCCATGTAGAAGAGGTCATTGTCGACGCCTGCATAGCCTACAGAGAGGGAACGCTTGATGATGACTACAGTACGTGCAGCATCTGCATCGATAATTGGCATTCCGGCAAGTGGCCCTTCACCACTGCGAGCAGCAGGGTTCGTTGTATCGTTTGCTCCGATGACAATTGCAACGTCACATTCTGGGAATTCAGAGTTGATTTCATCCATTTCAATGAGTTGTTCATAGGGAACGTTTGCTTCAGCCAAGAGTACATTCATGTGGCCTGGCATACGGCCTGCTACTGGATGAATCGCATACTTGACTTCTGTATCGAATTTCTCTGATACCAAATCTGCAAATTCCTTGACTTGGTGTTGGCATTGTGAAACAGCCATTCCATATCCAGGGACGATGATGACTTTCTGTGCGCCATCGATCATCATAGCTACTTCATCAGGGTCTGAACCAACCTTCGTTCGCGTCAATGATTCCTTCTCACCCGAGCCACCAAAGGACTTGAACAAGACATCAGCAAGTGTACGATTCATTGCCTTACACATGATGAAGGTTAGAATCAATCCTGAAGCACCAACAAGGGAACCAGCGATAATGAGTGCTGAGTTTCCGATAATGAATCCAGTGAATGCAGCTGCGATACCAGACAACGAGTTGAGGAGTGAAACTACAACCGGCATGTCCGCTCCACCGATAGGAAGAACCAACACGAGTCCGAGTAAGCATGAGATGCCGATAATACTCCACAGATATGTGGTGTTTGTTGGGTCATCTATGCTTAGGTAAATGAGAACTGCAACAGCAATTACCAGCAAAACTTTGACCGGATTGAGCCAAGCAGGGCCCCATGTTGGTGTTTTGATCCACTTACCAAATACGCTTACTCCACCTTTGAGTTTGTACATAGCAAGAAGGGAACCGGTGAGTGTCATCCAACCGACCAAAGCAGATAGACCAGCAGCAACCATAGTAACAGTGAGTTCAAGACCAGTTGGTATAGTGCCACCATCGATGTACTTCTGGATCTCTGAGAGAGCAACAAGTGCTGATGCTGCACCACCAAATCCATTGAATAATGCGACAAGTTCTGGCATACCGGTCATTTCAACACGCACGGCCATGACATAGCCGATAAGTGAACCAAGGGCTATTCCTGCACCGATCAAGACCCATTCCGCATCTCCTTCGAGTTGCATACTGAGTATCGTTGTGAGTACTGCTACAAGCATACCGAGTGCACCGAGTTGATTGCCAAATGGTGCAGTTCTTGGATGCCCGAGTTTCTTCAATCCAAAAATGAAGAGAGCGGCAGATAGCAAATATCCGAGTGAAACCCAATCTTCCATTTCAAGCACCTCTTCTCTTCTTTCCAGCAATCATATTCAACATACGATTCGTAACAAGGAATCCACCTACAACGTTAATCATTGCTAAAACTACAGCAACGAATGCTAGAATTCCAGAAATCTCAGTGTTTCCTGAATCATAAGCAACATTTGCGCCGATAAGAGCACCGATGATGGAAATTCCAGAAATAGCATTTGCACCACTCATGAGTGGAGTGTGAAGTGTTGCTGGAACCTTTGTAATCAATTCAAATCCAAGGAAAATCGCAAGTACAAACAGTGTTATGTTTCCAATCAAAAAATCTGGTGTCATTCGAGTGCACCTCCAAGGCGGGTTTGTTTAGGATGTAATGCCCCATCTTTACAGATGAGTACGCCACCCATTCCGTTGACATAGAAGTCGCTCCCTTCTGGGGCGCCTACGAGAATGTCATCTTCTTCTGAGATCTTTACTTCTCCTTCATCGACCAATGAGGTAATGAATGTTGTAAGGTTGTTTGAGTACAGCATACTTGCTGTGGTTGCAATTGTTCCAGGAAGATTTGATGTTCCCACAATGATGACACCATTCTCGGTGGTGATGACTTTACCTGCAACTGTGTCTTCGCAGTTTCCACCTACATCTGCATTCATATCAACAACGACTGCTCCAGACTTGAAATTCTGAACGGCAGAAGAAGGAACTGTAATTGGTGCTGGTCGCCCAAAGATACGAGCAGTTGTAACGATGATATCTGCATCAGCAGCAACACCGCATACTGTATCGTTTACTTTTTGAATAAATTCAGGAGTAAGAGGTTTAGCATAACCCGCTTCATCTTCAAAGTCGTCCATTCCATCGACTTCGATGAATCGACCGCCAACGGATTCTATCTGTTCTGCTGCAGACTTACGAACATCTGAGGCATAGACAACTGCTCCGAGGCGTTTTGCTGTTGCAATTGCTTGAAGTCCAGCAACACCTGAACCCATTATGACGACCTTTGCAGGTCGAACTGTTCCTGCAGAAGTTGTCATCATTGGAATCCCCTTAGGGACCTGAGATGCTCCGAGGAGAACTGCTTTGTATCCTGCGAGATTATCTTGGCTTGAATTAACGTCCATTGATTGAGCTCGGCTTAGACGGCGTGGAATCATGTCCATGGAAAGCAATGTGATGTTTGCATTTATGCAATCTTTGACATGCTGTGGATTTCTAAAGGGATCCGAAACACAAGCCAAAGTCGTCCCTTCTGCAAGTCCATCAATTCCAGGGAATCGAATGGTGATGAGGTTAGCACAGGCAAGAGCATCTTCACGTGATCCTACAGTAGCGCCAGCCGCTGTGTAAGCATCGTCAGAGTAATTTGCGCTCTTTCCAGCACCAGTTTCAACGACCACTTCAAAACCAGCTTTGAGCAGTTTCTTCATGCTGGTTGGAACGATAGCAACTCGGGTTTCATCAGCGGGTTCTTTGAGTACTCCCAACTTCATAATTACACCTATGTTTCGCCCACACAGAGGGGGTTCTTCAATGCCACCCTCCATCTCGATGGGGAATTCGTTTGGGAACAACCATCTGAATTAAAGAGCGTCTCGTTCACAGAATCAATTGAGGAGAGAATTATGTCCCGTGGAAGCCGTAAAATTGCAGTAATTGGAGCAGGAAATGTAGGTGCAACTTGTGCCTTTGTTCTATCAAATATGAAAATCGCCGACATTGTTCTCCTTGATATCTATGAAGGATTTGCAAAAGGAAAAGCATTGGACATGAGTCAGAATGCTAACGTCCTAAATTACAATGGAACAATCACTGGAACTTCTTCCTATGAGGACATTGCTGGTTCTGATGTTGTCGTCGTTACAAGTGGATTCCCAAGACAACCTGGAATGACTCGAGAAGATCTCATTGGTAAGAATGCTGAAATTATTGCACAGGTTGGTGCAGGTATTCGTGATCACGCACCTGATGCTGTTGTTATCGTTGTCACAAATCCACTCGACCTCATGACTTATCACATGCAGAAAGTTACAGGATTCCCTTCGAATCGTGTTATTGGGCAAGCAGGAGTCTTGGATAGCGCTCGTATGGCTCACTTTATTGCATTGGAATTGGGATGTGCAGAAGAAGATGTCAGCCCAATGGTTCTTGGAGGCCATGGTGATACTATGGTGCCACTTCCTCGATACACAACTGTTGGCGGGATTCCAATTACCCAGTTAATGAGTCAAGAGCGTATTGACGCCATTTCCGCACGCACTGCTGGCGGTGGCGGAGAGATTGTCAAACTGCTTGAAAGAGGTTCTGCTTTCTATGCACCAGGTTCTGCAGCTGCTATCATGGCTGAATCGGTGCTCAACAACCGCCGTCGCCTACTGCCTGCATCATGCCACCTAACCGGTCAGTATGGGCTCGATGAAGTTTACATCGGTGTCCCTTGTTTACTCGGTTCGAATGGTGTAGAACAAATCTTTGAACTCGATCTCTCTGAAGACGAACTCGCTTCCCTTCAAGAATCAGGTAACTTCTACAAGAATCAACTCAAAGATGTTCTCGGTTATTGAACCGGCTATCCACAGGAAGCGCATTGCCACCTTGAATGGATTCAAATTCTTCGAATGACCAGGGAATGTGTTTTTCCAGGAGTCGTAGCGTCATCAGGTTGTCCTTCGATTAGAACCAATGATTTTCCTGTGTTGTTTCGACTACGCATTCGAGTAAGAATCTCTTGCCCTACATAACATCCCTTTGATTCATGAACAAGATGTTCGAGTCCACAATTGAATGGGTGCACTTGTTGAGTGATTTCGTATTCTTGATGGGGAAGGACATTTTGGATACGGTGTTCATTAAATTCTTCATCGCTCATTGTTGATTCAATAGAAATGGATTTTGGTACAACCAGAATCCAACCTCTAAACGTCTGAACCACAGTGACATTTTCAGTATCAGGATATTGATCGAAGGAAATAAACACATTATTGAATTCGGAAATGTCACGAATTAAGACATCTTGTTGAAGAATTCGTGAATTGAGGTGCCCTACAAGGTTTTGTTTGAAGGAATTATGACCGACTATTGCAACATTATCTCCTACGCAAATCACTTCAACCATATCGATAATTTTGGCATTTTGTTTGGTAAAAACGGTTGTACACGTTCCTTCAACTTTGTTTGTGGAAAGACCATCTAAGAATTGTAAACTATCTTTTCCTGAAAGGAGTAAGACGTATGAGTCAAGTTGAAACACTCGCATGAGCGTTCCTCAAGCAAAGGATTCGCCGCAACCACATGAACTGGATGCGTTTGGGTTATTGATCTTGAACCCGCCACCCATTAATCGATCGACATAATCAACTTCGATGCCATCAAGAAGATGAGAAGATGCATTTGGAACGAGTACTCGGAAACCAGAAATTTCAATTTCTTGACAGTCGATGTCCGTGGTTTCAACAATTTGTAAATCATACATATATCCTGAGCATCCACCGGACAAAACACCTACAAGAAGTGCATGACTTCGGTCATCCCCAAAGGCTTCAGTAAGCATGTCTATTGCCTTTTCAGTGATGGTTAAATTCACATCAACTACTTCAGGTTTGATGATTTCAATAGCCGGGGCAGTCTCGCAAGTTCCACAGTCCATGGTAAGCCCACGCACAGGTGGAATATGAATCTGACTTTCAAATCAACTTCTTGAGAGTTTTTTCTTTCTCTCTTTTTCAAGGATGGTACAGCGACGAATTTGTTCCTTTGCACGGCTTGTTTCTTCTGACGATAAACCACGAGGCATGGCTTGTTCATAGCACTTGATTGCATCCGGAAATCGTTCCATTTCTGCATAAGCAGTACCCATGTTATAGAGTGTCTGACCTCGAACATTTGATGGGTCGATCATCATAGCCTTGTGGTATGATTCAACGCAAGCAGGATACTCTTCCATGAAGTAGAATGCATTTCCTCTTCCATTTAATATGCGAATAACCATTTCATTGTCATTTGCAAACGATGGTAAAGCCCGATCAAAGCTGGAAAGTGCTTCTCGATACTTTCCATCTTCAATCAACTGAACACCTTGATTATACCACGAAATATCCTGGTTTGATACGGAACTTGAACCAACACTTACTTGACTTGATGAGGCTATTATCGCTGAAGCATCAAGTGCGGCCTTCGCCAAGTCTACTTCCACCTTTGGCTCTTCTCTAATTTCTTGGGCTCTTGGTTGAACTGGAGTGAGGAGCAAATTGTTCGCTACTGATTTTTCTTCTTCTGTAACGGTGGCTTGCACAGGTGGTGCCACATACTGTTGTTGTACTGGTTCCAGAGGAACTTGAGCAAATTGTTCAGCTTGCACAGGTTGTGCAGGCTGCGGTTCAGCCGCAATCATTGGGGGTGCTTGAGTTCCAGATTCTAGTTCGTTTGCTTTTGCATGGCATCGTTGTGCAGTGGCTAAATCCCCAGCCGCTTCTAATGACCGAGCAAGACCTTTCCAAAGACCGGAATTTTGTTTATCTGTTTGAATAAGTTCCTTCCAGATTTTCACTGCTTCGATATTATCACCCTTGAGCGTCATTGCTCGGGCTCTTTGTTCTGATGGGCCTGGGGCTAAAAGGTCTAATGCGTATTGTGCCAATTGAGGTGCTTCGGGCATTGTTGGAGGAATACCCGTAATGTTCTCTAAAACATCCACTTCTTGTTCAGCACAGGACAGGAGGTGTTCAATGATTTCATTGCGTAATGCAGCATCATCTTGAACCTCTAAGAAGGTCATTCCATGAGAGAGGACATCTCCGATATTTCCAGATTCCTTTGCATAATCAACGAGTTTCAAGCGGGCTTTTAGATGTCTGTTATCAAGTTCAATTGTACTTTCAAAGGCTTGTATTGCCTTCTCTGTTTGATCGTTTCGTGCATAAAGCGTTCCAAGATTATACCATCCACTTGCGACGGATTCATCCAGTCGGGTTGCGTGTTCCAATGCAGCGATCGCATGAGAATCTAATTCCATTCGAGCCATTGCTCCACCCGCTATTCTCCATGCACCGGCATGATTAGCACCAATTGTTTTGAGATGAGGCTTAAGCAAGGCTAATGCTTTCTTAGGTTCGCCTTGGCGAATCATTTCTGTGGCTTCAGCAGTGAGTTTTTCGAGATCAATTTCTTCAATGATTGGAGCATTTTCGATCTCCGTTTCGATTGCTTCCTGAATCTCCGTTTCAATCTGTTGAGTTGCAGCAACTACTTCTGCTGCACTTTGGAGCTCTTCTTTGTCAAGATGTCCGTCTCCATCGATGTCGTGATGAACTGCTTCTGCTAAGATGGCTTCAGAATCTGAAACGCCTGAGTCGGCCATAACGTTGACAAGAGTGGATTCATGATGTGTTGCCTTGGTCACAGTGGATTCGATTGCATCTGGGACTTCTTCCACGGATGCATTTTTTGAACGAGTTAGTACATCTGTAAGACTTGGGTGGCCAGGAAAGAATTCTAGGCCTCTTCGAGCCATAGCAGCTGCTCCAACTTCGTCTCCAATTCTGTCTAGAAGAATAGCTAGGTTTGCGGTTGCAGGTGCGTGATCTGGATTGAGATCGAGGCAAATTTGGAACGCTTGTCTTGCTCCACGGGCGTCTTGTTGGGCTTCGAGCAGTACCCCTCGGTTGAACCAAGCCATGTCACAAGATGGGTCAAGAGCGATTGCTTTATTGAATGCAACCAAAGCGTCCTGAGGATTATTTGATCTTGAATGTGCTTCTCCTACTCCAAGAAGTACATTGACTTGATCCTCGACAGATTCAGTTTCGGAAACTGCTTCTGAAAATTCCTTCGCCGGAGGTTCTGATGTCGAAGTTTGGACTTCTGCATCTTCTTGAACAATCGATTGTTCAGAGTTGTTTTCCTCGTCTGCAAGGCCTGCAGAGCGCATGGCATCGGCCATGTCATTCATCAATGAGTCTGACATTTCTTTGTCCGCTTCACCATCGTTCATGAACTGCACCTAACCTTCGGCATGACTGTTATGGCATAAGCATTGTTCCTTATTGGTTATACGATAATGCATGGTTTCTTCTATCACATCTGCTTAGCATTGGTATGGCAGAAACACCGCTACGTATTATGGGACTCTCAGGTTCTTATGGAATATCTTCGAAGAACGGAATGCTTGTTGATTTAGCTCTAAGGAAAGCCGAGGCCTTGGGTGCTGAAATTATGTTTTGGGATCTGACTGAACATCCACTCCCTCTCGTGGGTGCTGAAGGCAGTTGGAGCGATCCAATGACTAAGAAATTCCAAGAAGCAGCATCAAATTGCGATGGATTCCTGGTATCCTCTCCCGAATATCACGGTACAATGTCTGGTGTTATGAAAAACACATTCGATTGGGTCTATGAGAAGCATGTTGGTGGCAAAGTTTTCGGTTTGATGTCGACACTTGGCGGCATGGAAAATTCAAACACACTCAATCACATGAGGATTATGGTTCGATGGTTACACGGTATCGCTGTAACTCAACAACTTGCAATTGGGCATGTTAAAGATGCATTTGACGATGATGGTAATTTAGTTGATGAAGATTCTGACCGTCGCTTACAAACACTTGTTGAATCAGTATTGAAAACCGCTGAAATGTATCGTAATTCTCAGTGATTCTATGCAACCAAGCAAGCCATTCTTTGAAGATGAATTCGGAGGAAGTTATCTTCTTGTTGAACCTGGTTCATTCATCTTAGGCGATCAAATTGGTTCAGGCCATCCGAACGAACAACCATGCGTTGAAGTGACTCTCTCAGAACCAATTTTCTTGGGAGCACGCCAAGTCACTCAAGTTCAATGGGCGACTCGAATGGGATCAAATCCATCAAAATTTCAAGAAGGTTGGAGCGCTGGTTTACGGCCAGTTGAAAGCATAACGTATGAAGAAGTGACACAATTCCTTGAAATTTTGAATTCAGAACCATCGTCGTATCTTGGATTGAATGGGACTTGGCGATTACCCACCGAAGCTGAATGGGAGTATGCTGCTAAAGCAGGCACGATTACACGCTGGTCCTTTGGAAACAAGGATTCAGAACTTGATGCACACGGATGGCATGCAGGTAACAGCGGTGCAACTACTCGGGAAGTTGGCTCCAAGAAAGCCAATCAATGGGGATTTTTCGATATGCACGGCTTAGTTCATGAAATGACTTCTGATCAATGGAATAAAGATCATTCTGAGCACCATCGTGGTCAAACACAACGAACTGGTCCGAATCCCGAATACAGAGTTGCTAAAGGGGGCTCATGGTTCACAGAAAGTGATTCTTCACGTTCATCCTCTCGAAGGAAATTTGATATTCACAAAGGAAGAGACGGAATTGGTATTCGTCTTGTGTGGGAACCAACGGAGATGAAGTCATGAGGTATTTCCACAATCCTCGGTGCTCAAAAAGCCGACAATGTTTGACATATATGTCAGATAATGTAGATATTGTACTCTATCTAAATGAAGAATTGCATCCATCCGTATATCTCTCACTATTACAACGATACGATGGTGATGTATCCGATCTCTTAAGACTCCAAGAAAGTCCTGCTAAAGGAATCGATTTACTCTCGTACAGTATGGATGATTTAGCAGATTTCCTTTCTCGTAACCCTATTGTCCTACAACGGCCAATTTACGATGATGGAGTTACAATTTTTATTGGAAGGCCTGTAGAGAATATCTCAAAGATATTTGAAAATTAATCTCCTACTCGTTCTTCAATATCAACTTCAAACGAAACGTCTTCTAGATGCTGGTTTGGGGGTACATGGCCTGGTTTTGTATTCCAATTAACTGAAGATGAATCTTTGACTAATCTCAATACATTCAAGTTGATGAATACCTGCAAACCTGCCTGGGTTCTGTGAACAACAGGGGACACTTCTTCGTGATATGTTTGACTCATATGCATGCAAATTTCTTCAAATGTTTTCGTCCCATTACACAATTCCCACAAAACGCTGTTCTTATCCAAGAGTGGTCTTCGTAACTCCCTTGGGGCACGAAATAGTTTGGCAGCTATTTTTTCAATTTTGCCAAACTTCTTTTCAAATCGTAGCACGACAGTTTTCCCAGTAACTCCATCGATCTCAGGATGAGATTTAGCATCGCCCGTACGTCCCCACCAAACAGGAAGACGAGTAGGATACATGTTTGCCCAAGGATGCTGATCTATTGTTGAGAGTTCCAATACATCACCTCAAAAATCAGTCCAAGTCCATGTGACGAGCGTTAACATAGAAATAACGCCAAGCATTGCAGAAAGTTTGGTTGCCTGTACGCGTTGTGTGAAATTACGTAGGTACCAAGTTAGTACTCCAAAAATAGCAACGAATGCCCATAAGATGTACCATAGGGGGCCCTCTCCGTCCATGTGTTGCTCATCAGCAGGTAGGTCATGGCTGTTTCCCCAATCGATCAAGGTACTGTTGACCATAGTGGTGCCATTGTTCCATGGACCAACCATCTGGTAATCCCGATTCTGGAACGGGTGGCGAAGATTGTACGTTTTCCATGACTGGTTGTTGAAGTGCCGTATCAATTTTAGTTGCAGGAGGCCTATTTGTGATTGGCGGCCCGTGAATTTCGATTTCTTCATCATCTTCGAATGGAATAGATTTTCTTCGAATTATAAGAGCGATTAACATGACCATGACTATTGCGATACCACCCGTAATTAATGTAGGGGCATTCATTTGAACATTCATGAATCCTTCATTTTCGTCTGGAACTGTGTAAGTGATTAATTGTTCAGAAGACAAAGAAATTGTTTCATCAACCGATGTCATTGACACAATTAACTTCCCTTCAAGTACCCCATCTAGGCGATGAATTGTACAACTAAACTGCTTTTCAGCTATCTCTCCGCGAGAATATTGGAGGCTTACATTCAACGATTCAGACATTTGAAACAGATTACCATTGCATATTACTTGCCAAGAGTCTGGATGGCTTATTGAAACAAGAATCTGTTCAGTCTGTGTTGATTCGCTTGATAGATTAATCCAAAACTCAGCACCAGTAGAATCAGATTCTATGGGACCTGTTGGTAACTTTGAAACTTCAAACTCTACTTTCCTTTGTTCATCGACATAGATAAGGTTTTGATGCTCAATTTTTACTACATTACCATCTTCATCGAGGCCGCCCTCAACATATGTCGTAATCACAATCCTTGTATTCAAAGGCACTTCAGGACCTATGATCAGATCAATAATCACAAGTTTTGAATCGCCTGCACTCATTGGGAACGTTAGTGGATTACCCGGCACCGTTGTAGGGCCGCCAACACCAGCTGTAAGGAAGGCAACAAGATCGTTGGTTGGCGGAGATGTTGAAACATCAAAGCCAATTTCCATATCAGACTCTAATGCATTCCCTACGTTCATGATTGTTCCATTCAATGTAATTGACGAATCTATCATGGCATGGATGTCCTTGCTCGTTGAGTTGTATGATGGATAGCGTACGCTTCCTGTCATCATCATGTGTGTGATTACATTGTCTGATGCATCGATATCTATGCCATCTGGTATGACTTCAACACCAATCTCATGCAATTCACCTGCGGATTCGCTCATAGGTATAGAAATTAGAATATCTATCACTGCTGTATTTTCTCCGATATAGGAAACGGTTAATGGTATGGAATTGCTTTCTAAAACAAGACCATCCTGCCGTAACATGTAATCCCAACTTGAGGGTATGTTCGGGAGAGTGAGTTCTGCTTCACTTGGCCCGTTTCCATTGTTTACGATTTCAACTTGAATCGAACTCATAGCGCCAGGGAGTAGCCATTGGTCTGCATCGATTAATGAAATGCTCAAATCATGAACCGTATCGATAAGGACTCGATCATATTGGGCACCAGTGAATGAGGAGGAACTACGGGTCGATGTAACAATCGGTTTGAATCCTGGTGCGGCATCATCGGCTTGGCCATTATTCGGTGCAGTTACAGCGATATAAAAAGAAGCAGACATTCCTGGATTAATCGCAATGGCAGGACGGATCTCTGGTTCAATTACCCATCCAATTTTGGGATTTGATTCGACTGATAGTTCGAAGATGTCCTGCCTCGAAGCCTGATTTGTAATTGTATAGGGGACATGTATTGTCTGTCCAGCTGAGATGAACCGGTATGCCTCTTCATCTCCATCGAATTCTATTTCGGCTTGAGATATCATAGATGCTTGTATTGTTATTGATTCCGTAACGGTTCGACTCGTATCGTTTTGAGCAGTGAGTGTGAGCCAAAAATCCCCTGTGGTATCGGGCCCCGCATCGCTTGGGACAGTCATTAAGAATCGTACATTAACAGGCTGGTTAGGCACAAGTCGGACGGATGAGAGTTGATCAAATGACAAAGAAGTACTCCAGCCAGTGGCCAAATTTTTAGATTCTGTAGTAAGGTCAAATACATCTGTCGCTTGACCAATATTACTCACTTCGACTTCGAAAACACATGATGAGCCGGGGGAACATTTTGGTTTTACATCCGGTTGATGAATGAATGGCATTCGATCAGCCAACACTTGGAATTGCATTGCTTCTGTGACATAAACAGTAGGCTGTTGCATGCTTGTTGCAACGAACGTCATTTGAGTGAATCCAGTTGTGGCATTAGCATCTGGTTGTATTTTGACGTCAATTTGTTTCGATTCACCTGGTAGTAGGCGTATTCCAGTTGATGGGTTAACACCTGCTCCAGACGGGTATGAATAGGCAACATTCCAGTCTTGTGGAAGGTTCAGGATTGACGGTGATATCGAATCTGATATGTTGCCAGTATTTTCAAGATTCATGGTAATTTTGCCCCATGACCCAGGCACAGCGCCGATTGTTGATACTCCAGTAGCTTGGAAATCGTATTCTTCATTTCGGGCTGATTGGTCATATATGACAACAATATCATCAATCCAATATCCATTACTTGTACCAGAACTATCGCTCGTAAATGTAAATTTGAATTGAGAATTAGCGTGAAGATGTTGGGATGGAATGACTGGGATAAGCGGTGTCGAATGTCCCATGTTTACATTCGATATAGTTCGCCATTCTCCTAAATTAGCATCGACCGTTCCAGAGATTGTAACCAATTCATCCCAAGCTCCATTTTGGTTTTTAGCATATAATTTCAATTCATCGTTAGCGGCAGCGCTTCCAGTATAGAAGAACGAAATTCCATTGGTCATGAGAGGGTTGTAAACAGCATCGCTAAAATCAAGAATTGGAGTTGTTAATGAGGATTGCATGTTGTTATTGTACGAGCCAGTACTGCCTTGACCTATGTGGCATGAACTGCCCAAACTCAAGGCTGCGTCAGAATTCATTCCCCATAACGGCCCGGTATTCCAACCAACGAGGGATGTGCACGTGGAATAGGAATATGCAACAGTATAGTGCCTTGAAAGAACATCATTTCCAGAATCATCATCAACGGCCCCGTGGCTTGAAGTTAAGAGTAATGTGTGATTTCCCGAATAGTTGACATATACATTGTAAAATGTGGCAGTCCCTTGTCCACTGCTGGTTAGACCGTTCATTGTGATCGTTCTGTTGGCCAATTCAAATTGTTCGTATTCATTATGGAGGATAAGTAGATGAAGCGTAATTATTCCAGAAGTAGATGTGCCATCATTTCGAACCGTGACTTCAATATCCATCGGTGTCGAATTGACTGAGTCCGTCACATACAAGTCCGCTGGTCGGTTGAAATTTGGTATTGGATGGTTGGATGAAAACATCTTGAACTGATTTTCATCGGCTAAATTAGAATATGTAATCGAGACATCAACCGGAGTGATGTCAATACCTGAGTTTTTGGAAGTCTGGGACTGAGATTCATCGTTGAGAATAGATGGGTCTGCTATTGAATGAAGAATGAGGAAAATGAAAAGAATTGTCGCAGACTGTCCTCGCCCCATATCTGGGTATTTACCCTCGACGTATTTGATTTATTCGTCAATGGATTCTGATTGAGCTAATTGCAGCTTTTGCTCGCGCTTTTTATCTTTGGCACGTGCTGCAAAATACACGGTGAATGAGGGGATGAGTACCATCGAAAAGCATCCGACTACTGCTGCAAGTGCCCACAAGAATTCCGTAGCAGCATCGATTGAATAGACTTCTATCGAAGAGAATTCCTCATTCACGGTCTGAATTGTGATGATTGGTTGAATGGATTTGTTTCCTGGTTCAACGATCTGAAGGATCAGTTGGCTTGAACCGTGGAGATATTCAATTTCGTTCCTTGCTTCGTTTTCTGCCTCTTGAATATCATCGGCATACACAGTTCCGTTTGATCGTCTAGCAGGATCTGTTGAGGTAAGAGACCGCAATTCAATACTGGAATCATCCGCTTCTACTTCGATGGTATCGCTGAATTGGCAGTGTTCAGAGCATCTAAAGTCAACTTTCTCTCCATCCACGGTTACTTCTGCATCTTCAACACCCAAGAATTGATGGCTGTAGAGTTTAGCTGTATTGGACAATTTTATGATTGCTCCAGTTGCTAAATCCTCTATTGACATGTTTACCCATGTGAGGTTTTGAGCATCTATTTCAACAACTGAGGTCCAATATGTTTCGTTGTTTATAACTTGTTTATCTAAATCGAAATCATTGTATTCAGTATCTGTCGATTCTGTTTGATAAATGTAGTAACTTGGCGAAACGGTGGCACCATATACTGCATATGACAGCAGGAAAATCAGAGTCAATGAGAGCCCAATCAGCGTCCTTAGCAGATTGGGATTCTGTGCCAATGCTTTCTTCATCATTACTCCCAAACATGCCTGATTCATGAAGACTTGCACTCGTCCAAAGAACAATATGCTCATCAATTTATACATCAATCCGCCCGTTTTATTCAAATAGGGGAGACAAGTCGGAAGGTTGCTTGGTGTAGACATGACGACGTTTTATGATGTTCCTGCGAACTTTCTGATTCCAGCTGTTGCTGAACAATTGAAGAGCAATGCCTCGATTACAATGCCTGAATGGGCTAACGTAGTGAAAACTGGCTCCTCTCGCGAACGTCCTCCTAGCCAAACTGACTGGTGGCACATACGCGGAGCAGCAATGTTGCGTAAAATTGCCCGTCAAGGTCCGATTGGAGTAACTCTTCTTTCTCAGGAATATGGCGGCCGTAAGAATAACGGTTCCAAACCAAATACACCTGGTGTTGGATCACGAAAGGTAATCCGCGCAATCCTACAACAACTCGAAGATGCAGGTCTCGTAGTAACTCAAGCGGCACGTGTTGTAGAACACGAGAACCGTGAACCGACCCAACTTTACTCTGGACGCATCATTACTCCAGCAGGCCATAAACTTCTGAACGAAGTTGCTCATGCTGTACGACCAGAAGTTGAAGCAGCATACCCAGGACTCGACAAGTACTGATTGGAAGTGAGTAGGTGGTTTCAATGGTCGATAACACGTCTTCAGAACTTGAAGCGTTCCGACTTCGACGCCAACAAGAACTCCAACAACAACTTGCTCAACAAGCTCAACAACAAGCGGATGCAGAAGTTGAGTCCCAAGCAAAAGCAGTTGAACGCAATGCACTTGATTCCGCAATGCGTACAATCCTTTCTCCAGAGGCTCGAGGCCGTTTGACAAATGTCTCACTCGTCGATCCATCCCGTGCTGAGTTGCTCAAGAAGCAACTTGTTAATCTCCACCAAGAATCAAAAATCTCTATTCCTGTTTCAGATGAACAGTTGAAGAGAATCCTTGCCAACCTATCCAAGAGCCGCCGTAGTGCGTCTATCCGTCGAATCTAAAGAAGGGTGCTCGAACATGTCAAAAAATAAACCAGCAGCAAAGAAAATACGCCTCATGAAGGCAGGGAAGCAAAACCGACGTGTACCCGTATGGGTCATGCTCAAGACCAACCGCAGCACAGTGTCGCATCCAAAGCGCCACCACTGGCGCCGCAGCAAACTACAACGATGAGGTGATATGATGGCAAGAGCAGCAACATCCGAACTAATTGTACCACTTAGAAATGCATGGAACATTACACGCTACAAGCGTGCACCCCGTGCAATTCAAATCATCAGAGACCAAGTTATTCGTCATCTGAAAGTCACTCCTGAAGAAGAGATCTATATCGATCCTGAAGTGAACGAAAAAATTTGGGAACGTGGGATTGAAAACCCACCGCGCAAGATCAAACTGACAGTCATTCGTCACGATGAACCTGATATCCCTATCGAAGTCAAACTCTATGTGGAGGCCTAATTATGGGAAATATTCGACCAAGTTTTATCAAAATCAGAGCTATTCGACTTGTTGAAGAACATGGTGAGAAATTCACTGATGATTTCGATCACAACAAATTGATGGTTGGCCAACTCACTGACGTTAGCACAAAGAAACTACGAAATTGGATTGCTGGTTACGTTACACGTTACCGCCAACGCCGTACAGATTGAGAGGAGTCGGTTCTTTGCCCATTTGGGTTGATTGGAATCGAACACCAGTTTCCGTTCATGGGGACGATGCTGAGCAACTTGAACTATTGATTCTCCATTTGCGTAATCAATACAATGTTCGAAGACGCTCCCTTGTCATGCCTGATCGTGAATCCGGTGGTTGCCTATTTTTCATTTATCAAGCGTGTAACCCTATGTGGATTGCGGAATTTCTGAATAAAATGGAGGGTAAATGATGGGCGATCGTAGTGATTTACCTCTTCCCTCATCCCCATATGAGCTTGTTATCGTTCTTGTTGGCGTTCAGCATCCTGGTAATTTAGGGGCCGTTTGCCGATCACTCCTCAATCATGGTTATGATCGTCTACGCCTAGTTAATCCACAATGCAGTCCTGATGATGTCGAAGCTAGAAACCGTGCGAAACATGCAGGAAGAATTCTCGATAATTGCGACGTGTTTTCCTCTTTCAACGAAGCCGTAGCAGATTGCTCAGTGGTCGTAGGTACATCGGGGAAACGAGAAGTTGGTTCCAAGACGCAAATGCGTCATTTTGTTTATCCATGGGAATTTTCAGAACGAATCTCTTCCCAAACCGAGACAGTAGCTCTTGTGTTTGGTGAAGAAGGGAAAGGTCTTGCAGAGGAGGACTTGTTAAATTGTGATTATCTCGTTACTCTGCCAACGTGGGAAGGATATCCGATTACAAATTTAAGCCATGCAGTCCATACATTGACCTATGAATTACACCGTAACAGGGTTATTTCAAATCAAGGTAAGGAAGACGCATTGCCATCAATTGTTCCACTTGAGCGTGGAATCTCTGCGGAACAAAGAATCGTACTACGGAAAGCGATTATGGATATTTCAAAGAATTTACCAGGCGGAGATGAGCGTAAAAAATCGTTTGGCCATTCTATGATTCGTTCTTTGCAACGATCCGGGTTGTTGAGGGATGAAGCTAATCGAATGATTGGAGGGCTCGTGGATTCTGCAACTGCCCTCGCTTTTGCTTCAGGTAATGACGAATGGCGTGCATCAAGAAGAAGGAAAGTAATCCGTGAAGAAGAGTAACTACGGCGTCCACGTGGCCCAGCTTTTCGGGGTCTCGCGTACATGCATTGCTACGAGCCTCAAAGATGTCCCGTACGAATTCTTAATATGAGGTTCAACTTGATCAAATGCCCATTTCGCTAGATTTTCTGCTGTAGGAATAAAGGGTACAACAAAGGTACGATGACCTGAATCAAGGTGGGAAAGTGCAGTTTTGGCTTCTTCATCCCCTGAGTAGACAACGAATGCATGATCAACCACATCGTGAATGTGCTCCATTAGGATATGGCTCACATCTGAAAAATCCATGACCATTCCTTCTTCACTAACGCCAGGTGTGTTGACAATGTCTCCTTCAATTTCTGCCTCGAATCTGTATCGATGACCGTGGAAGTGTCTGCACTTACTCTTGTGATTGGGTACTCTATGTCCTGTATCGGTTTCTACATATCTTCGTATCCTCGTAGTCATTCTTTCACCTCAAATTCCATTGCAGCACTGTTGATACAATACCGCTCCCCACCATGTTTTCTTGGTCCATCGTTGAACACATGGCCTAGATGTGCATCGCATGTACCACAACGAACTTCGGTTCGAACCATCCCGTGGGTTACATCAACTATGCGAGAAATACAGGCCTCTGAATCCTCAGAGTGAAAGGCAGGCCATCCGCATCCAGAATCAAATTTCATCTCATCTGAGAACAAGAGAGTTTTACAGACGATACACGTATAATCGCCTTTTCTTTTTTCATCATTCAGTATGCCGGTGAATGGGCGTTCAGTCCCATTTTGCTGCGTTACATAGAACGAAATATCTGGCAAAGAGGCTATGTTTTCTTTCCAATCATCAGTCATGAGTATCACCTTTGAATTGCTTTTCAATCATTAATGCATTTGAAAGAATGTTTTCCCAAGGTAGGATATAGGGAATTGGATCTTTTCTACCAATCGCATGAAATGCCAATATACGTTCAATATCTGAACCGCTTGTTCCAGAACTTCTTCCAGAATCATCAGGATTATACGAAGTGATTGTGTTTTGAAGCACTGTATCAAAATCAAATCCAAGAGTCTTAGTGGAATCAAGAGCATCAAGTAAAATGGATTCTTTGTCACCGTGTAAGAAGGGTAAATCGAATTCTACAAGTTCGTGATCCCAGTTTCCGACTTTGAAAGCCTCATGGAGTGATTCATAGAATTCTGGCCTGCAATCAGGATAGATTGCATGATCGCCACTATGTACGCCGAGGGCTAGAATAACATCGCTCCCAGATTGTTTTGCTTTTGATAATGCAAATCCATAAAGGATTGAAGCAAATATTGCATTGCGGTTTGGTACCACTGTCATCTTCATCTGATCCTCTTCATAATGACCTGTTGGAACTTCCTGTTCATCAGACGTGAGTGCAGAATCAAAGAGTTTCATGGCCGGTGAGAGATCAACGATATGATGGCGAATATCATGCCCATTTGATTGACACAGTTGAACGGTCGCTTTTGCTTTTTCAACTTCGATGGAGTGTTTTTGGCCGTAGATGTAGGAGATGCATGTGGCTCGATATCCCCTAGCGAGATAATGAATCAATAGGCATGTCGAATCCATACCTCCACTCAGCGCCAAGACAACGTGTTTCATAGAATACCCATCCATTTGTGTGTTTGAAGTGACAATCTCCATTCAGGATTCTGCTTTACGATTTGTTCAGTAATTTGAAATGATTTACCATTTTCTGCTATTGTATCTGTATCGATGTAACAGGGTTGAAGGAATAAGTGTTCAAACCCCTGCTTTAATTCATCGTACATTGAAAGGTCTTGGCCGCAGTATACCACCTTCATCTCATTTCCAGATGCCTGGCGTATTGCTACATTAGGATACATCTGATCCTTTGGGGAGATACAAATCCAATCTAGTAACCCGTTTGGAATCTCAATTGTTCCATTACTTTCGATTGAAAGAGAAAATCCTCTTCTCTTCAATAAACGATGTAAAGGCCACAAATTCTGGAGCATTGGTTCTCCCCCAGTGAATATTATTCGCTTACAGTCGAATTTCAAAACCTCGTCTAGAATATCAATTGCAGTCATATTTTTGTATGTGTCAAAATCAGTGTCACACCAAGAACAACGCAGATTGCATGACCCGAATCGTACGAATATGTGAGGAATTCCTGCATGATATCCTTCACCTTGTACGGAATGAAAAATCTCAACGATTGGATATTCAATGGCTAAATCGACAGGGTCATCCAAAATTTCATCTCCTGATAGAGAACATTGAACCATAGTATCAACCCTAGTCTGAATTAGAAATTAACTGCATTAATTCACTACGCGCTTCTTGTTTGTCGAAGAATACACCACGCATCGAGCTTGTGGTCATAATTGCATTTTGTTTCTTCACGCCTCTGCATCGCATACAACCATGTGCTGCTTGAATAATTACTGCAGCGCCAAGCGGTGAAAGGTTTTCGACTAAGTCATCCGCGACCCCGTTTGTAATGCGTTCTTGATTTTGTAATCGCAAAGCATGGTGGTCTACAATTCGTGCGAGTTTAGAGATTCCAACGATACGATCGACTGGAATGTATGCTACATGCGCTTTGCCAGAAAATGGTTGCAGATGATGCTCACATGTAGAATGGAATTCTATGTTGCTAAGTAAAACAATACCATCGTATCCTTCTGCGTTAAATGTAGCATCGAGTATTTCCTTTGGATTGGTCTTATACCCGCTAAAAATTTCATCCCATGAATCAATCACTCGTTCTGGAGTTCTCATCAAACCTTCTCTTTGAGAGTCAGTTTCCAAGTATTTGAGTAAGGTATGTACTGCTTCTTCTGCTTCTTTTCTTGTGGTCATAATCATTCACCTTCTAGTCTTCCTTGCCGTTTATCAATTGTATCGAGTTGATCGAGCAATTTTCTGCAAGCCGATCGTATTGCATCAGCAACACTGATGAATTTCTTGTCATCGCCAACATGAAATTTCAAATCATTTAGTAATTCACTTGGCATGTCTAAACTCACCTTAGGCATAGCCAGTCCATCGTATACGAATATAAGAAGAATACTATGATCTTGAGGTCACGATATCTTCTCTTGAAAATTGTTTCGCAGCATACCGAATCGTCAATGATGAAACGAAAATGGAGACACTTATCCAAATGATAACGTGTTCGACGATTACTCTGTCAAGGAGTAATTCTCGTAGAGCGAGTAGGACATTAACAAATGGTATTGCAAACCAGAAGGATTCTACGTCATCTAAATTTATGAATTGTGTAAGTAAAATAGGTACAATCATTGCAAGCGTTATCGGAGCAAGTACAGTTCCTGCTTCTTTAACTGATTTTGACCTCATAGCCAAGGCGAGATAAAGGGCAACAATCATTGTTCCATAAAGACCAACAGCGAGTGTTAACAAGAGTACAGAGGCGATGCTAATTTCAGGGACATTAACCAAATCTTCTGCCAGGAAAGCAATGCCAAATAATAATCCAGCAACTTGTAATGCAACACCAACTCCAGTTATCGTAACGACAGCTAACCATTTACCCATGAGAAGTTCTGATCGAGATAAAGGTAAACTCAACAACGACTCCAGTGTTCCACGTTCTCTTTCCCCAACCGTCATGTCAATTGCAGGTTGTACGGCTGCAGATGCAGTCCACAATGCCAGTACGAACGGGATAAATAACGACAGTAGCATCCCTGCTTGTTCTCCCTTTGTAGCCACATCAGCATCAGAAATTTCACCATCCCAGCGCAGTGGGTTCAGAGTTGTATCAGCATCAAGACCGCCTGCTTCAATACGTTCGATTGTTTCGTTCGTTTCCCACTCATTTAACACGTCGAGTACTCTGTTACGTGCTTCTGTGGATTGTTCTGAGGTTGAAAGGAATAAAACCGAATAGACCCAAGTATCATTCATTTGTTGGAGCCTTAGTATTGCATCATATTCGTATGAACGCAGACGAGATGAGTCATTCAAGGGTTCAGATAAGGTTTCTAATCCATCTGGTAAGGCCTCTGTTGTGATTGTCATATTTGTTTGATTAAGGCCCAAGAAGATGTCCTCATCAATATAATCAGATTGAATCAATACATCGACATCAAGTTGTTGCAATTCTTGAGCTTCGTTTTGCATCACAAGAGGGAATGCGATGAAGAGAAGGGGGAAAAGTAGGAGTGGGACTAGGATCAGAGCCACTATCGTCCTCCAATCACGAATGAATTCCATGATTTCTTTTTTGGCGACAATACGCATCTGAGTAAATCGGATCCTACTCATCTTCGTTCACCTCATATCCAGGACTCCGTGTAAACAATCTTCGCCAAAGCATTGCGAACTTTGATGGTTCGACCATATCTTCCTGCCGTGGTCGAGCGACTTCCGAAGTTAGAGATACATATGCTTCTTCAAGAGAATTCGTATTAGTTATAGAGAGCAGGTCTTCGGGGGTTCCATCAGCACGTATTGTCCCATTGTGTACAATGATAATCCTGTCACATACCTGTTCTGCTTCAGCTAGATGATGTGTAGAATAAATGACAGTACCTCCTTCATCTTTGAGTTTCGAAACAAGTTTCCTAACGATACGAGCTGAGGTAACATCCAATCCAGCTGTAGGTTCATCCAAAAGCAGTATGCTTGGTCCATGAGCTAAAGCTCTCAGTAGAGCCGTTTTCTGACGCATACCCCGGGAAAATCCTTCTGTATATCGATGTAGGCTATCTTGCATGTCGAGTAATTCTGCAAAACGAATAGTACGAGACCAAGCTACTGAGTCTTCAATCCCATGAATTCTACTGTGAAACCGTATGTTTTCCCAAGCGGTTAGTTTAGAATACAAACCAGTGGATTCAGGAACGACGCCCAATACTGAACGCATTTCGTCAACATTTTTTCCATCTTTGAGGTGCACTCGTCCTGTCGTTGGTTTATATATGCCAGCCATCATTCGGAGCAGTGTGGTTTTCCCAGCACCATTGCCGCCAACCAGGCCAACAACTGATTCATTTTTGATTTCTAGTGAGACATGTTCGATGGCATGGACATCTCCAAATGATTTACTCACATCAGTGAGGTGGAGGAGATTATCTGTCATGAAAAACCCTCGATTAAGAGGCTCGTCCATTTTCGATAGCAATGTCCAAACCAGGATGCTTTTCTTCAAGTCGTTTTGCACGTGCAAGCGTATTTCTTAATTCTTGTTGAATTTCCTGTTGAGGGATACCCATCTCAACAAGTGTTCCAATGAGTGTGAATGCCCCTTGGATCGCACCTGCGTCAAGAAATGCATCATTAGTGATTTCACCATGGAGGCGAAGAAGTTCTAATCGGTTAGCAATGAACTCTGCTTCTTCCCGGATTCTTGGTCCTGCAATATGCGGCAAGGCGATCAAATGGTCAATACAGGTTCTCATCATCTCTGGGTTACCGAGAACGATTATGAGCATTATGCTCATTTGACCTCTTATCTTTGTTTTAGTTCGACCAATACTCCACCGGTACTTCGGGGATGTACGAAGGCAATGAGTGAATCATGAGCGCCTTTACGCGGGCTTTTATCGATCATACGTATTCCATGATGAATCAGATGACTAATCATTGCTTCTAAATCATCGACGGACAAACATAATTGTTGTATTCCTTCTCCTCGCTTAGAAAGAAATTTTCCAATCGGAGTATCTGGGCCTGATGGCTCCAATAGTTCGATATTAGGTCCATCGGAAGACGCTGATGATAATGGAAAGAATCGGGTTGTAACACCTTGGTCTTCTACAAAATCATCTTTTCCTTTTGCTTGAAGGCCAATAATATTCCAAAATGTGCTTCCTTCTTCAAGAGAATTAGTTGCAATCCCAATATGGTCAATTTCTATTCGTTGTTTCATATGCATCACCTAAAACCCACTAGGTGCCATGTAGACTCCAAAGACATCTTTCATTGCCTTCATGATCTCCCCTAGCGTCGCATCTTGTTTCACTGCTTCGATGACTAACGGGAATAAATTATCTTCAGTTGTACAAGCATTCGAAATCCGCTCTAGTATGTCGTTTACAGCTTTTGAATCTCTCGCTAATCTCGTTTCTTTCAATCGTTGATGTTGTTGTTCTGTCACTTTTGGATTAAGTTTCATTGGTTGAACTTTGATATCTTCTTCAAGAACACCATGATTCACTCCAACAATATTTCTTGTATTTCTTTCAATTTCGTTGAAGTAGCGGTATGCAGTCGTATGAATCTCTTGTTGCTGATATCCTTGCTCAATTGCTGCCATAGAACCTCCAAGAGATTCGACTTTCAGAATTTCTGTCATCGTTTGTTCATATATCTGGTCAGTAAGATTCTCGATATGGTACGAGCCTGCAAATGGATCTACAACGTCAGCCACACCAGATTCTTCAGCGATTATCTGCTGTGTTCTTAATGCCACAGTAGCACTTTTCTCTGTCGGTAATCCTAAGGCTTCATCATAACTGTTGGTATGAAGACTCTGTGTACCTCCACAAACAGCAGCTAATGCTTGGATAGTTACTCGACTAATGTTGTTGAGTGGTTGTTGAGCGGTTAACGAAACACCTGCAACTTGGGTGTGGAATCGAAGCATGCTTGAACGCGGATTCTTGGGATCATACCGCTTTGTCATGAGGTCATACCAAAGTCTTCTTGCTGCTCTAAATTTAGATACTTCTTCAAGAAAATCATTGTGGCAATTGAAGAAAAAGGAAAGACGAGGAGCAAATTGATCAATATCTAATCCCTTAGTTATGGCAGCTTCAACATATGCTAATGCATTTGAAATCGTGAATGCTAATTCTTGTACTGCAGTTGAACCCGCTTCACGAATGTGATAGCCTGAAATTGAAATTGTATTCCATTTTGGAATTTGCTGGGAACAGTATTCAAAAATGTCCGTAATCAATCTCATAGAGGGTTCTGGTGGAAATACATAGGTGCCTCTGGCAATGTACTCTTTGAGAATGTCATTCTGTATTGTTCCTGAAATTTTATTCATGGATACGCCTTGTTCTTCGGCCACAACGGCATACATTGCAAGTAAGACCATTGCAGGAGCATTGATTGTCATTGAAGTTGATACTTTGTCCAGAGGAATTTCCGATAGTAATTCTCGCATATCCTCCAATGTCGATATAGAGACTCCGACTTTACCAACTTCTCCTTCAGATAACGGATCATCCGCATCAAGACCTAATTGGGTCGGTAAGTCAAAAGCAACTGATAGACCTTTTTGACCTCGGTCAAGCAATAAACGAAACCGTTCATTCGTCTCTTTTGCTGAAGAGAAGCCAGCGTACTGGCGCATTGTCCACAATCTTGTCTTGTACATGTGTTCATGAATGCCACGAGTGTAAGGAGGCTGGCCAGGAATTTCACCGCTTCCATCGCCAATATGATAAGATGGGATTGAGATTCCGCCCAAGGTTTCCCATTTGTCTTTACGAAACGCCACCATAAATCACCCACGACGAGGCAATTCATCAATCCTCGCTTTCAAGTTCAATGTTCATGTCCGCCAGGACCATGTGCGTGTCCATGAGAGAGTTCTTCATCAGAAGCAGGTCGTACATCGACCACTTCGACACTGAATTCCAACGTTTCTCCAGCGAGTTTGTGATTGAAATCGACTGTGATGGTGTCACCATCTACGGCTGTAACATTGAATGGTCCGACGTCAGACATCAGAGTCATTCCGACTTCCGGTTCAATATCTCCAAACATATCCTTGGGGATTGTTTGGATTGCTTCTTCCATTTTGTGACCATATGCGCGCTCAGGCTCGAGAGTAAATGTTCTCCTCTCGCCCTTTTTCGCTCCCATAAGTTCTTCTTCAAAACCTGGGATCATTTGCTTGTGACCAACCAAAAAAGTTAGTGGGTCACGGCCTTCGCTTGAATCAAAAACTTCTCCCGATTCTGGCAGGGTTCCTGTGTAATGGACTGTTGCGACTGCATTTGCTTCTACTGTAGACATGATATCATCTTCTTGTTGTAAGGGCTCTAACGAGGGTTGTTAGTCGTTCCGCCACTTCTTTGGAAATAATGAGTTCTTCTTCCTTATCGGCGATGAAGGCATAGGTCTCCTCAACACCCATTCGTTCTCCCTTAGCCCAAATTTGACCTAATAGATTTGAACGATGTTCCTCAGCGATACTATCGTCTTCGAGAATATCTTTAGCAGCATATTTGTACTCGTTGTACTTTTGTCTGTTGAGTTTCTTAACCTTAGGTTGACGGCCACCACGGCCATCATCATGCCTTCTTCGTCTTCGACTGAATCGCTCGGGCTTGGTTACCTTCGTGGTAATCTTCTTGAACACATTTTTTTGTGACGTTGGATCGATTTCACTATCGGCAGGAGCCACTTCTGAAGGAGCCGCTTTAGGTGCAATGATAGCAGAGGCAGGAGAGGCTACGGGTTTTTGTTCGACAACAGGCTTTGCAACAGCAGGTTCCAAAATTAATTCTGTCTTCTTAATGGATTCCTGTGACTGTTTTCTCAATTCAGCAAGCCGGTCGGCACGGGATTGATTTTTTACTGTGGAAGGCTGGGTCGATGCTGGATTGATTTGGCCTGCGCCGACAGCAGGTTTACTTTGAGATGTAGCTTGTTTTTCCGAAACTGTAAGTTTTTTACGAGCCTCTTGTTGCTTCTTCAACAAATCTGATTCCATTGTCCCAGATCGTGGCACTGGGCGTGTTGGAGTTGGTGCCGTCGGGCCAGATTGCAGTGTTCGTTCGCTTCTCTTCTTTTGGCGGACGGCATTTGCATTTGCCGCAAAAGGATTGAATGGTTCATCCTTTTTTCTACGCCTGTCTCGAATTATGAAGCCCCCGGTAGTTACAACTCCATGACGACTCATTAAAAACAAATCGCATGAATCAGACTACTGCCACGTCACTAATGTGTCATCGGTTCGTAGATATTGATTGATTCCGCTAGAGCCAAGGGACGTTTTCCGTCCATTATTGAGCTCAATATATCCTAAGCGTGCAATCATTGTCCCATTATCTATGCAATACATACGTGGTGGCGCGTGCGATGTAGATTCACGATCTTTGGCCATCAAGTTGCACATCTCTCTGATACGATTGTTGCAGGCTACACCACCGCCAAGCAAGAGTTCCGTTTTACCACTGTGGGCTAAGGCTCGCTCTGCAACTTCGACGCATGCAGCAAATGCGTGTTCCTGTAAAGACCAACATACTGAACCGAGTGAATGACCTTTTTCGATTAACCTCTGGGCTGCAGTAAGAATGCCAGAAAAGGCAAGATCCATCCCCCGTACCGGATATGGTAATTCTAATCCCTCGAGGGTAGCATTAGGATTATTTTGGATGAATTCAAGAGCATGTTTCTCAATAACTGGTCCGCCAGGGAAGGGGATCCCTTGTTGGCGAGCAAATTTATCGAGCATATTCCCTATGCCAATGTCCAGTGTTTCCCCCAAGACTCGATATTTGCCTTGCAATTTTGCAATCACTTGGGTATTTCCACCCGATACATACAGCAAAACTGGATCTTCACAATCACATTGCTGCCTGCCAATTTCTATGTGAGCGACACAATGATTTACGCCTATGAGGGGGACGTCAAGCATGCTTGAAATCGTCCTAGCAACAGAAGCACCAATTCTAAGGCATGGGCCGAGGCCAGGGCCTTGTGAATAAGCAACAGCACCAATGTCTTTAGGATTGAGGTTTTGAGATTTTAAAATCTTATGAAAAAGAACCGCAGAAAGATCACGATGGTGATCTGCTGCCTCTCTCGGATGGATGCCTCCTTCCAAAGGCTTGACGGTATCGCTCATTGAAGGGAATGGAATACCTGAACTGTTGACCAATCCAAATGAAAATGTATGGGCTGTAGACTCTATCCCCAACGTCCAGTTACCACCTGCCATGATTTTATCCAGAATGCGATTGTTCTTCAACTCTCACCTTCTAGCCAGTTTGTGCGAACCATTTTCTTTGATGTAGGTCCCTTGGCCACTCTTGATGAAAATGATTCTATACTTGATGGAAAAGCAATTATCGTAAATAACAATCTCATAGAGGATATCGTTGATTCAGAAGTGGCAGTTGATGAATTTAATTCTGCTGATGTCCAATTTGTTGACGTATCTGGCAAGGCGATTATCCCTGGCTTGATCGATGCACACAATCACTTGCTATGGGCAGGTGATCGATTTAATGAACATAAATTACGAATGGATGGTCTATCATATGCAGACATTGCTGCTGCAGGAGGAGGTATTATGCAAACGGTAACTCATACCAGAAATGCAACTGATGAGCAACTCTTGCACATTGGTAAGCAGCGTTTGCAAGAGTCACTTCGGAATGGATGCACATTTCTCGAAGCTAAATCTGGCTATGGCCTTTCTACGAAACAAGAATTGCGATTATTAGAGATTCAACATGAATTAGATCATTTAGACGGTTTACCCTCGATTCATTCGACATGGATGGGAGCACATGCTGTAACTCAGGGGATTTCCTATGAGGATTATACTGAAGAAATACTATCTGATCAACTCCCCAATGTATTGGATTCTGGTTTAGCCCAATCTGCGGATGTATTTTGCGAACCTGGATGGTTTTCAATTGAACAATCAGAGTCTATTCTTCGAGCCTCAAGAAAAGGAGGATTGGATTTGCGTATGCACATTGATGAATTTACAAATGGCGGTGGGGGCGAGTTGGCTTCAGAACTCAAAGTTGTAACTGCCGACCATGCACACCACACTCCGCTAGACGTTCGTCTTGATATGATGGAAAATGGAGTGATGACAGGTTTCCTACCAGGTACGCCTTATTCCAACGGTGATGATTGGCCAGACTTCAACGACATATCAGCCAATGGTATAGATTACACAATCGCAACAGATTTTAATCCAAATTGCCATATTAACAATTTACCCTTCATAGGGTCGTTACTTGTGCAACGAAATGGAGTTGATCCATACCATGCCCTTGTAGCACTTACAAAGAATGCTGCCAAATCTACTCCGCGCAAAGATGGTTTAACTCAAGGAATGATAGAGATCGGGGCAGTCGCTAATTTTAATATTCTTAAGAGCAAACATTGGGAGAGTTGGTGTATGACTCCTGGCACATCACCAATTCATTCAGTTTGTTTGGAAGGAAACTATATTGAAAAACTATGAATGGGTTAACAGTGATGTAATAGATTTATATTTGTTCAAATAATATTTAGGGGAATGTCATGGCGTGGTTAGAAACTGTTGTTTGTTCGAGCAAGAAAAAAGTAGATGCTCGGTTTCTAAGAGTTCTTAACGCTCACCAGGAATTGAAAAGGAGACAAGAAAATTGTATTGCAGCTTGGGCTGCCCGTTCGGTTGATGGCCAACCGCTTTTCCTCGTGCAATCTCTTTACACCTCTCGTAAAGATCTTCAACGAATTACTAAACTGGTCTCAGAAAAAATGGATTCAGAACATGGATCTTTGCAATCATTCATGTCAGGACCTCCATTGGTTGGTATTTTTGAAGTCGATGAAACTGAATTTGTTAACCAATTCGAAAAGTGACGGTTTGAAGCACCCCTGTAAGTCGTATAATGGTAGTTATACGACATTTGAATTTGATTCCCTGACATATTGCTTCAGTCAAGATTCAGTTATATCCCGCAGTACCTCGTTTTCATACACTCGGGGGATTTCAATCTTCAATAAATGGTCAATTCCGCACTCCAAGTAGGGGGTCGAAGCGGTATATTCAGCCATTATTGAGCCAAAGAGTATATTTGATGGCGCCAACGAGTTATCATCATGTCCAATGTCGAAGGTTTTTGTCTAAAGTGTAAAACATATGGTCCGATCAAAGATGGGAAAGAAATCAAGATGACAAACGGAAGAACAAGGTGTGCAGGATTTTGTTCTCAAGATGGATGTACAGGGAAGATTTCCAAAATCATCTCTTGATTCGTCAATACAAACCGATGCCGATAAATACGCGTCTTTAGTGGGACAACTACCTAGGGCTCGTGGTCTAGGGGTTTATGACGTTGCCTTGACATGGCAAAGATCGAGAGTTCGATTCTCTCCGAGCCCACTAATGAAATCATACTAGTTTGTATTTGCGAGAAAGAAATAATAATTATTATTCAAATAATTAATCTTCATGAATCACTTCAATATCGGTTGTGACATTTTTTTCCTCAATTTTTGCCAATGGTTCATCGTCACCGAGGTTTGAGAAATCGGTATTCCCACCCACCCAGGTTTGTATTTCATCAGTTTGTAGAAATTCTTCATCGAGTGGAGATACTGAACCAGATAATGAATACGCAGTAGGATCAATCTTACGTTCTTGTATGCGCTGGCCAGGTTCTGGAGCTTTTCTCTCTTCCATTGGTAACGTTGCGTGGAATAATCCACACTCTGGACATTTGAATGTACCATCTGCTTCTATTGTGCCGCAAGAGGGACACCTTACTGAACGAATGAACGTCTGTAGTGGATCTGTCAAATTCAATCCTCTGGAATAAACATTTCATCTTGGTAAGCGGTTATTTCATCACCAGTTTCGTCTTCCTCAATAGTTATTGTGCCTTCTTCATCATCAAATTCTACGATAGTGCCGTAGTACTCTTCTCCGTCGATATCAACGCCTACATAGGATCCAATGTCAAGTTCATCGCTTCCAGATTCATCATCCTCATCCGCTTCTTCTAATTCCTCATCATCAGATTCTTCTGCGATTTCTTCAGAGTCCTCATCATCTTCTTCTGATTCTTCTCTTGAATCCTCTTCAGAATCATTCTCAAGAGATTCTTGGACATCCGCCTTATCTTCGCTAACTTCCTTCATGGCTTTTACTCGAGCCCTCCAAGATGGAGCTAGGACAAGGTGTGTGTATAGGCTGCCAATTAATCCTAAAGTGGATAAGACCATCAATATAATTCCATCAATATAGAATCCGCCTGGCATTGAACTTGCATCTCCAGCGAGTGGCGTTAGCGAGTTCTTACATTCTCCCACTTGTACTGTAGGTTCACAAGGATATGCTTTACCTTCGTCGATCACGATGTTTTGATTATTCATCCAGCCATTACCATCATCAGTTTCTAATTCGACTGTACCTCCTCCGCCATCGACGAACGGGAATAAACCATTTGCCAAAGCTGCTATGATCATAATTGCCAATCCTGTGTGGATAAGCGGCCAAAACACATCGTGCCATTTCTTTGACATGAAACGCGTGTGCCATTTAGTAGGGAACGTTTTGACTGATTCCGCCTCTTCATCTTCGAGGCTGGCTATTGAATCCTCATGTGATTCAATTGAGTTTACGAATTCAATCATGTCAATATTACCATCTGAATTTTCATCCATAGATTCCATCATCGAATCGAGTTCGGATTCAGATAACTCATATTCAAGGAAAATTGTGAGTTTAGAACCAAGTTCTTCCCTTGTAATCCTTCGATTTCCGTCTTCATCCATGTCGCCAAAGGCGTTTGCTAATGTCAAATCTTGTTCATCGATTGAGTCGAGTATGTCTTCATAAATCTGGGAGATACTTCGTGCCTCAGTTTCTGATTCCTCTAGAGTTTCCTCAGTTTCTTCTTCCAGTATATCTTCATCAATTAGCTCTTGAACCAATTCTTCTTCGACCACTTCTTCGGATATTTCATCGAGTTCTTCTTCAGTTTCTTCTTCGACGATTTTTTCCTCTGAGTCATGTGCGACGACTTCTTCCACAGCCTCTTCTTCAACAGGTGCTTTGAATTCTTCTTCAGATTCATAGGCTTCATCATCATCAGATTCTACCTCTTCGTTTCGAGTATTCCATGCATTAGCAGCAGTTTGCAATTCTTCTTTCTTGAGATACGAATTGTCATCGGAATTGTAGCCTTGTGCGAAAGTTAGGAATTCTTCCTTATCAGAATCATTGATTTCTGCAGCTTTCATTACTCTGGAAAGAACACTTTCACTGTAATCAAGAACAGTCCCTCCCTCAGAGGATTCATTTATAATCGACTCCGTTTCTTCCTCGAGAATATTACCTCCAATAATCGTCTGAAGTTCTTCAAGATCTACAAGACTATCTCCGTCCTCATCGATAGCTTGGACTAATTTATCCACTTGACTCGGCGGCAAATCAGCCAAATTAAGTGACAGCAATCCTGCTTTCAGTTCATCAGAATCAATACGACCGTCTCCGTTTGTATCAAATCTGCCGAAGAGTGTTTTGACATCCATAGAATTGGTTGCCATCCATGTACGCAAGATATCAATGACATCATCCGCAACAAAAACTACGCCGCAATCAGGACATTTAGTGGAATCAAGTGGAACAAGTGAATTACATGCTCCACATTCTCCAAGGGCGTCTTCTGAAACACCTGAGAATGAGATATTACATTCCGGGCAGTTGCTCGAGGTAATTGGCACAACTGCTCGGCAGGAACCACATTCCGCCATTGCAACATCTTCATTTTCGTCAGTCATACCATCGTCACCGGTTTGACTCAACACCTTGGCGATTATAATCCTTCATGATGATTTTAACGATGAAACCTATGTATCTCTTGTGTTCTCCTTTACTCAAGGGGATAAATATGGCTGGGCAAATTCATACACTCCTCTTTCCCTCAACTGATGAATTAGTTTCCTTTTTTGATCGTGTTGATACCGACAATACATCTCACAAGCTCTTCATCTCAAGATTGCCCCAAAGAAGATTAGTAGAGCGTTTAGATATTACGGATATTGAATGTTATTGGCTTACTGATAAACCTGCAGATGGGGCCATAGAACCAAGTTATCAGAAGATACTGTCATTAATTTCAAACAGGTTATCAAATCATAAAGGTTCGATTTTCATAGAAGGATCAGAATGGCTTGTATCTTTACATGGTTTTGATGCTTTACTCGGATTCATTCGTACGCTTTCAGATTCCCTACATCGCACATATTGGAATGTGTATTTATCGATTGAACAAGACTCATTCACACCCACTGAATTCAATCATATCATTAGGGAGGCACCGATTTACCAAATGAGTGATAATGAACCAACTTATGGTGTCGAAGAAGGTTCAATAGAACCAATGCAGCGTATAATATCTGAACACATTGATGTAGATTTACATGAAGATGGTTCTCCCAAACTGGTATTTTTAACCCGGTTGCCAGAGAGTGGATTTACGAAATCCCTGCTTCAGAGGAGAGTGCTACAATGGCGACGAATGGGTCTCGATGTTTCCGAAATTGAATCAGCACTCTATTCAACAAATAAAGAATCAATGTATCAATCATACACTATTATCGAAGAAAAGGTTCGTAGAGCAGTCCAACTTGACAATTGGATCTCAGAATATGTTACAGATTCTCAAGAACGATCAGTTGCTCAATTCAGAGTTCGCCAACTCACTGGATTAGATGAATTAGAGCAGAGATATTTCCCGGATTAGTTTAGGAATACGGTTCGTTTCAGCTTCTATCAATGAGAGCCAAGACGATTGTAGCATCTCCGATGCAATTTCCCTTAACTCTGAACTTGTTGTTCTATCAGATACATCATCTTGAATAATCGTATCAGCGCATCTTACCAATACTTCTACTTGGGTTGATGATTTGTGATGCATGAAATGTAATCCACGTCGAGCGACGAAGAGTTCACAAGCAAGAACCTCTGATGATCTTCGGACTGCTTGTAACAAATTCCAACACGCTGTAGATCCCATGCTCACATGGTCTTCTTGGCCTGCGGATGTTGGTGTTGAGAATGATGTTCGAGGTGATGCATGACCGTGTAATTCGCCGAGAGCGGCTGCTGCAGAGTATTGGACTATCATCAAACCGGATTCAAGTCCAGGATCTTCTGCTAAAAATGGTTTGATAGCAAGTCGATTTGGATCGAGCATTTGGTCGATTCTTCGCTCACTAATAGAAGATATTTCGAATAAGGATAATGCCATTGCGTCCGCTGTTAGGGCTAGGATTTCACCATGGAAGTTTCCTTGAGAAATAATTTCATGACGCCCAGGATTTGATATGTCAGGGAAAATGAGAGGATTGTCAGTCGCAGAATTCAACTCAGTGTATACAACTTCATTTAACCGTTGTAGAGTTTCGGATACTGCTCCATGTACTTGTGGTATACAGCGGAAAGAATACGGGTCTTGTACTCTGTTACAGTCCTTATGATTGGCCAAAATTTGAGAACCCGACAATATATTTCGAATACGGTTTGAGACAAAAATCTGACCGGGGTGTGGGCGGGCATTGTGAACGCGTTCATCCATAGGCGTAATTGTTGATTCTGTTGCATCTATCGACATGCATGCTACGAGGTCAGAATAGGTTAGCATATTCTTGAGACGTTCCAACGCCAAACAGAGAAAACCTGTCATTTGACTTGTCCCGTTGATCAGTGAGAGCCCATCCTTTGCACGTAATGTAAGGGGGAGCAATTCGCACTCCATTAACACATCTTTTGCAACGCGGATCTCCCCAAGGTAGTTTACCTTCCCTTCTCCTATCAATCCTAAAGCTAAGTGTGAGAGGGGCGCTAAATCTCCACTGGCACCCAAACTGCCAATTCTAGGAACTGTAGGGTGTATTCCTTTGTTAAGAAATGCCACGAGTTGATTGATAACATCTGGGTGACAGCCAGAATTTCCCTTCACTAATGAGTTAATTCGCACACACATCATCGCACGAACCTCCTCAATTGACATGTATTCGCCCAAGCCTGTTGCATGTGAACGAATAAGATTCAGTTGAAGGGTTTCAAGTTCTTGCGAATTTATTTGAGTATTCACCAAGGATCCAAATCCAGTATTTATGCCATAAACAACTTCATGTTCATTCAATATACGTTCCACAACAGCACGTGAATTACAGACACGAATCATCGATTCTTCTGCAATGCTAACAAGCGCATTATTGGAAGCAACTTCAACAACTTCGGAAGAAGTTAATGTTGTTCCATCAAGAGTTATTGTTCGCATATTCATGTCACTCACCATTAAAAATTCGTTCGAGGAGATCCATATCAACGCTGTTCGGTAAGGTAACTTTCAATGACGGGTTTATTTCCATAGCCTGTTTTATTGAAGATACTGCACCTGAGTTGCGAGCCCATGCTCTTCTAGCAACACCGTTGTTAACATCCCAATGAAGCATCGACTGGAGTCTATTTTTAGATTCTAAAGACCCATCGATTACCATTCCAAAGCCGCCATTCATCACTTCGCCCCAGCCAACACCTCCACCATTGTGTAAACTAACCCAGGTTGCTCCGCGAATTGCATCTCCGATGAAATTCTGAACAGCCATGTCAGCTGTCCATTTTGAACCATCTCGTATATTTGCAGTCTCTCTGTAAGGAGAATCAGTACCACTTACATCGTGATGGTCTC